>CAYMPY010000137.1:0-5848 GCA_964392535.1 uncultured Oscillospiraceae bacterium | reverse complement strand
ATGTGGTCCTGGATACCACGGATACTTCGGATCTGGACGATATTCGTCCGATTACCGAGAAGCTGCCCAGAGAAAAGGATAGCTTTATCATTTCCGATACCGGTGAGCTGTGGCGTGATGTTTCCAAGCGTATTGGCGCTGTGGATACTCCCAGAACCAAGGCTGTTTACGGCTTCCTGGGTGAGGCAAGAGCCAGTACCATTGCAGGCAGTACCGGTATTCAGCTGAATGGCATGACCGTTAAGTGCAATACCGACTTTGCTACTATCGCAGTTTCTTCTCTGACTGATGAGGCAATCGAGGATTCCGACTGCATCCTGATGACTACAGTTGGCCGCAGCCGCAGCCGTGGCGCTCAGTTCGACGGTGAGAAGCTGCTGGACTTCGGTACCGGCCCCATCGAGGTGGAGGTTATCAATGCAGAGATCAAGTTGAAGACCAATGTTCCCGACCTGCGGATTTGGTCTGTAAACTCCGATGGCTATTACATTGGTCAGCTTGAAAAGACCTACGAGGACGGCTGGGTCAAGTTCCATATTGGCCCCAATTATCCCGGTATGTACTACCTGATTATGCAAGAGTAATAATGACATTTCCCGGAACCAAAGGGCTCCGGGAAATGCTTTTATTTATGCTTTCCTTTTTCACGAAGAAGCGCAAGAATGTGGTCAGGGTTGTTACAGGTAATCAGCTCATAACCGGCTTCAATCACCGCATCTACACGGTTCTCATTTTTTACGCTGGCAGGTGCCCAGGGACGGCAGCCACGGGCAATTATGTCTGCACAGTTTTCTTTTGTTCCCATACCTCGATTGCCTTTAACGCCGTCAATGGCAAACAGGCAAACACAGTAGCCATAGGAATAGGGATCAATCTCACATTCTGTGGTCATACAACTGGCAGGCCAGTACACATGCTGGCGGTACTTTTTACCGTACTTGCGGAAGATGTACTCATTGAGCTTGGGACTCCAGGAGTTGATGACCACACGATCAGTAAAGCCATACTCATCAATGATCTTCAAAACCCGATCACATACATCTAATGCACGAGCCTCGTTGACCTCGGGATATTCTTTTAATTCGATATCTAAAGTGATGGTGGGATGATCCTTTACAAGCTCCATGAATTCGATAAAGGTGGGAATCTGTGTGCCGCGGAAGCATTCGCCCATCCAGCCACCGGCATCCAGTTTTTTGATTTCTTCGAGCGTATAATCATACACAAAACCGCTCTTATTGGTTGTCCGGTCAACGGTGTTATCGTGAATTAAAATCAACTCGCCGTCCTTTGTTACGCGGATATCGGTCTCCAGCTGATCAACACCGATCTCCAGGGCTTTCTCAAAAGCGATCATGGTGTTTTCAGGGTATAACTGAGACCAGCCGCGGTGAGCGGCGACGAAAATGTTTTCTTTACTTTGTGTCCAGTAATTCATGCCCATCATCCCTCAAAAGTAAACTTATCCCAGGGAATGTTAACTTCCTTGCCCTCAATAATGATCTCGTCAATGTGCATCAGCAGGGGGAACTTCTCCAGGGATACCTGCCCCAGCGTTGCCTTGGTGCGAACAGCACGGGCAACACGCTCAGCAACAACCAGGGACTCCAAGGTAACGCCGTTGAGTTCTTCTTTAGCTTCCTTAATGGTCAGACCACGGCCGAGCAGAATACCGACCAAACGAGTACGGCCACCGTAAACGGTTACATACAGGTCGCCATAGCCGATAACCATGTTGTTCAGTGTTGCAGCACCCTGGATCTCCAATAGCTGGTACATCTCACGGACAGCCTGACCGAAGATAGCAGCCTGGGAGTTGAAGTGTAGTTCACTGTCAATGCCGAAAGCCTTCTGGTTCAGACCGATGGTCAGAGCAATACCCAATGCATAGCCGTTTTTCAGAGCAACAGCACTTTCAACGCCGATAATATCGGTGGAGAGGCTGATGTGGTAGTAATCGGTAGCCATGGCAGACTTGATCATCCGCAGGATTTTTAAATCCTTGCCACAGAAAGCAACCTCGGTCTGGTCATGGGCAACCAGCTCATAGCTGGTGCAAGGACCACCGACGGCGTTGAGAGACATTTTCTTGCCCAGCTGATCCAACTTTTCCTGCCAGTAATCCAGGTAGGTAATCAGGCGGCCGTCCTCCATGTCCATCAGACCCTTAGTGACGGAGATCATGGGAACCTTCTCGTCCAGTACAGGCAGAACGTTTTCAGCATACCACTCCACGCCAAAGCTGCTGACACCGCAGATAATGAAATCCGCGCCCACAATAGCTTCTTTCAGCTCTTCGATCTGATAATAAGTAATGCCTTCGGGGAAGTCCTTGGTGAACTTGGGATGGCGGTTGGTTGCACGGCAAGCATCGATGATCTCACGGTCCAGGGGGGTGCCCACAATGCGGACAGTGTTGCCGTTTTCTCTTGCAGGGAATGCCAGGGCAGAGCCCATCATGCCTGCGCCGATAATTGTGATCGTTTTCATGGTTGACCTCCAAAATATAATATGATATTATTATAAAAAATGAATGTTTTTGTGTCAATGCTTGTCTTTAAAACTGATAAATAAACATTAATTATACAGGCACTGAACAGAAAGGAACATATATGCTCAAAAAAGAGAGGCAGGAACGGATTTTACAAACAGTTTCTGAGAAGCGGTACTGTACAGTGAATCTGCTTTCCAAGACTTTATATGTTGCACCTATTACCATTCGCCGGGATTTGGAGGAAATGGAAAAGGCAGGACTGCTGAAACGGTGTCACGGTGGTGCAGCTATCGAGGATCACCGGAACAGGGAAGTGCCCTTTGAACTTCGTGACCGGGAAAACGCAGAGGCAAAGACTCGCATTGCTCAAAAGGCTGCAAAGCTGCTGCGGGAAGGAGATACTGTGTTTTTGGATGCTTCCTCCACCGTTGCCCATATTGCCGATTATATTACGCCGGAGCTGGAGCTGACCATCATCACCAATAGCGTTTATGTATTGGAAAAGCTTCGTGGAAAACAGGTGCGCTGTTACTTGACCGGCGGTATGCTGGTAGAAAACTCTCATGCCCTTGTGGGTAAGATCGCGGAGGAGACCGTTAGGTCACTGTACGCGGATATCTGCTTTTTCTCCTCTCAGGGCATCACAGAGGATGGTATTATCACAGATTACTCTGAGGGTGAAACAAGACTTCGGAAGGAAATGCTGACTCACAGTGCGAAAAGTGTGTTCTTATATGACCATTCCAAAATGGGGAAGCGTTCCCTGTTTAAGCTGTGCTATACCGATGATCTGTATCAGATTATTACAGATGATTAAAAGGAGCCGAAAATCGGCTCCTTTTTCAAGCCGAGGGGAATCGAACACTGACAGCCCCACAGCAGTCCTTTTGTTTGTGTTTTTCCTTATCTTCCTTGCCTTGCGATAGCAAGGTTGCGGCTCAAAACCTATCGGGGTTCAATTTCCCTCGGCTTATACATTAAACAGGAAGTTGACGATGTCGCCATCCTTCATCACATATTCTTTGCCTTCGCTGCGGACTAAGCCCTTGGCCTTGGCGTTAGCCATAGTTCCACATTCCTTCATATCCTCGAAGGCAATAACCTCGGCGCGGATGAAGCCACGCTCGAAGTCGGTATGGATCTTACCGGCAGCCTGAGGAGCCCTGGTGCCACGCCTAATGGTCCATGCACGGCATTCATCGGAGCCTGCTGTCAGGAAAGAGATCAGACCCAGCAGGGCATAGCTGCTGCGAATCAGCTTGTCCAAACCGGATTCGTTCACGCCCAGCTCTTCCATGAATATGGCCTTTTCGTCGGGATCGTCCAACTCGGCAATGTCTGCCTCTAATTTGGCGCAGATGGGGATCAGCTGGCTGCCTTCCTCGTCGGCCAAAGCTTTAACGGCCATGTAATGGCGGTTTGCTTCAGGCTCGTTGATCTCGTTCTCTGCCATGTTTGCAACATAAATGGTCTTTTTCAGGGTCAACAGATCGGACTCCGCAATAACTGCCAGCTCGGCTTCATCATCGGTGTAGGTTCTTGCCAGCTTGCCCTGGTTCATGTGCTCCAAAAGACCGGTAAGCAGCTCAGCGTCTTTTAGGAACTTCTTGTCGCCGCCTTTGGCTGCCTTTTGGCACTTATCAATACGGCGTTCCACCATTTCAATGTCGGCCATGACCAGTTCTAAGTTGATAATGTCGATATCACGCAGGGGATCGGTGCTGCCCTCCACATGGGTCACATTGGAATCCTCAAAGCAGCGCACCACATGGACGATGGCATCGGTAGTACGGATGTTGCTGAGGAACTTGTTGCCCAGACCTTCGCCCTTGGATGCACCCTTCACAAGACCTGCAATATCTACAAACTCGATTATTGCAGGGGTGGTCTTCTTGGGCTGATGGAAATCGGACAGCCAGTTCAGCCGCTCGTCGGGCACGGAAACCACGCCCACATTGGGGTCGATGGTGCAGAATGCATAGTTGTCAGCAGGCACACCTGCGTTTGTAATCGCATTAAACAGAGTGGACTTGCCCACATTGGGCAGACCAACTATACCTAATTTCATATATATCTATTCTCCTTTAATTTTTTCTTATTTATCAAGGGTTTTCGGGTTTTGGCGTTTCGGCTACTACGCCATTTTTACGCCATTTACGCATTTACTTATATAGACTTTTATGCGAAAACCCCGTTTTGCTGAAATTGCCTTACAGCTTGATCTAAAGAATCAGTAGTCACGTGAACATACCTATCCATAGTTGTTTTGATACTGGCGTGTCCCAGTAATTTTTGCAACATTTTAGGCTGCATACCGCTTTCGATGGCTCGCGTGGCGTAAGTGTGGCGCAAAGCGTGCATACAAAAACGGTTTATCCCTGCTTCATCGCAGAGCTTGTAAAGGTGGGTATCGTAAGAGCTGTTTTTGGCAGGCTCACCTGTACGAAAGTTGATAAAAACAAGGTCACGCATCACGAGTTTTGAGGTAACGCCCGTTCTTCTGTCCATATATTCCAAAGTTTCAGACAGCATCGGAGATTCTTTTTGTCCCTCGCGGTTGTCCCATATTCCTTTAAGGATTTCATATGCTCTATCCGTCAAGGGAATGGTACGATAGCTTTGCTGTGTTTTCGGAGGTCCTGCACGCCAATACTGCTGTGCGTGGCGGTACTCCAAAGTCTTGTTCACCGTAAGCGTTCGCTTTTCAAAATCTACTGCGTCCCAAGTCAAACCAATCATTTCTCCTGTACGCAATCCTGTTTCAAGGATAAGCGCGTACTGATTGTAGTTGTGGGAACGCCTTGCAGCTTCAAGGAACGTGCGTTGGTCTTCACGAGTAAGAAACTTAATATCATCGGTTGCACGAACGGGTTTCGTAAATCGAACACCATCCATAGGGTGCTTGGCAATCAAGTCATTCATCTTGGCTGCTTTGAACATCGTACCCATAGTGATGTACGCTTGGCGAATGGTAGAGCCTGCATAGTCGGCATCCATCTGAATGAACACCTTTTTGCAATGCATCGGCTTTACGTTCGCTATCAGCATTTTCCCGATTACAGGCTGAATGTTGAACGTGTATCGCTCTCGGTAGTTGCGAAGCGTGTTAGGAGCTAAATCCCCAACAATATTCTCAATCCAAAAGTTAAACCATTCATCAACTGTAGTGTCGGTAGCTACGAAAACATCATCGTGCTTGTCCGCATATTTCGCTTCTTCCATCCAATTACGCGCTTCGGGAACTGTTTGGAAGTATTTTTCGTGTCGTTTTCCTGCTTTATCAATATACCTTGCGCTGTATCGACCATCCTTTCTTTGGTAGATACCCTTACCACATTCTTTGCCTTTGAGATT
>CAYMPY010000136.1:0-5851 GCA_964392535.1 uncultured Oscillospiraceae bacterium | reverse complement strand
ATGCAGATCATCTTCCAGGACCCCTATTCCTCTCTGCCTCCCAGAAGCACGGTTGGCGGCATCCTGTCTGAGCCGGTTGAGGTTCATAAGATCGTGCCCAAGGACCAGGTGAAGGACTATGTGCTGGAGCTGATGGACAAGTGCGGCCTGCGGGATTACTACTATGAGCGCTATCCCCATGAGTTCTCCGGTGGTCAGCGTCAGAGAATCTGTATCGCAAGAGCACTGGCAGTGAATCCCAAGCTGGTAATCTGTGACGAGCCTGTTTCTGCACTGGACGTGTCCATTCAGGCACAGATCATTAACCTTCTGAAGGATCTGCAGCGGCAGATGGGTCTGACCTATGTGTTCATTTCCCATGACCTGTCCGTTGTCAAGTTCATTTCTGATAAGATCGGTGTCATGTACTTAGGTGCGCTGGTGGAGTTCGGTTCCAAAGAAGATATTTTCAGTAACCCTCTGCACCCCTATACTGATGCCCTCTTCTCCGCTATTCCGTATCCCGATCCCGATGTAAAGATGAACCGTGTGACCCTGAAGGGCGATATTCCTTCTCCTGCCAATCCCCCCAAGGGCTGCCGCTTCCATACCCGTTGCCCCTACGCAACGGAGATTTGCAAGTGCGAGGTCCCGGAATACAAGGAATACGAGCCCGGTCACTTTGCCGCTTGCCACCACATTGAGGGCTAAGCCAAATGGCAAAGAAGAAAAAGACCATTTGGGTAGACGATGGACGTACCATTGCGGATATGTCCGGTATTGACCACCCCCGCCTGAGCCGAAACAAGTATGCACCCGGCTCCAGTGCCAAGGATAAGTGGGCAACCTACTGGAACGCCGTGAAGATGATGTTTGTTCCCATGCTCATTACCATGACCGTCATCGGCCTCATCTACCTGATCATCTGGTTCGTTATGTTCCTGATTGCATAATAAAAACAGCACCAAATCTGCTTGAGCGGATTTGGTGCTGTTTCTGTGCCTTCCCCTTTGGGGAAGGTGCCCCAGTGCGCACACTGGGCGGATGAGGTTTCCGCAGTGGGATTTCGCCGAAGTGCTGATTTAAGCGCACCGCGTACCGCCCTCATCCACCGCTAAAGCGGTCCCCCTTCCCCAAAGGGGAAGGCATAAAAATGCTCAAGGCAGTGCCTTGAGCATTTTTGCTTATATGTTATTTGATTTTAGACAGGACTTCCTGTACATCGATCTGTCTTGTGGTAAGCTTCTTCTGAGAAGCAATGGCGGCGCCGATGCCTGCGGCCTCACCCATACCCAGACAGTTGGGCATGACCCGGATGCTGGCCAGGGACATGCGATCCATGGAAATGGTGCGACCTGCCACCAGCAGATTCTCTACGCCAACAGGCAGCATGGAGCGCCAGGGGATACCGTGGCTGTCTCCGGGGCCATAGCGGTTCTCAGCGGCATAGATTTTGATGCCCTGGGAGGATTTGCCGTGGCAATCCAGCCAGTAGCTGTTGCGGCAGACTTCATCATCAAAGCTGCGGCGCGCAAAGTAGTCGTCAACAGTGAAGCGGTAGTCACCCTCAATGCGGCGGGACTCCCGGTTGCCCATTTTGGGTGCAGTGGTTACAATGACCGCATCCTTAAAGGCCTCCGGCTCATACTCCTTCAGAGCGGCTAAGTAGCCCTGCGCCAGCTGACGGCCAAGGGCGTAGGCGGCGCTGACCTGCTCGGGGTCAGTGGAATCCAGGCCGTTGATATGACCGGCGTTGGCCCAAACCAGGCCGTTGCCCTGCTTTGCAACGATAAAATGCTTGAATAGCTGAGGATACTTACCCTCGGCCTTGACCTTGGCCCACAGACCGTCCTTGGGATTGCTGCCGAGTACCGGCCAGGTCTGCTTACTCAGGTCGCAGTTGCCGATCACAAAGCACAAACTGGCAGGCTGAACATGACCCTCTGCGCCGCCCATTTCCCATTTTACACCGCACTGTGCAGCTACATCCGCATCACCGGAGCAGTCGATGAACACATCGGCGGAGTAGGGAGTCAGACCTTTTTTGTTGGCAACGATCACATATTTCAGTGTTTTATTCTCCATGACGGTATCGCAGACGGAGGAATCGAACAGTACCTGCACACCGGCCTCTGCCAGCATCTCGTCATAAACGATCTTCAAGGTTTCGGGATACAGAGGAATCCAGTCCCACTTTTCCGGGTCAATACCGGCGGCTTCCTTGTAGCGGGACACGATCTCTACAGGGATGGAGCGGTAGATCAGCTTTTTCTGATCGGTCATGGGTGCCCACTTGGACACAAAGCCGGAGGTGGCCATACCACCCAGGCAAGAGCCGCTTTCAATTACCAGGGTGTTAACACCCTGTCTGCCTGCGGCAATGGCTGCGGCACAGCCTGCAGGGCCGCCGCCCACAATGATCACATCATAATGCTTTTCGGGATTTTTGATGGTAAGCTGCATATTAAAAACCTCCGGAAGTTTTTTCTTCATTATAACAGACCCGGTAGTGGATTGCTTGCACAAATTCCTAATGTTTTAGCCTTAAATCTGTCTTTTGTTGACAAAAGCATAAAAACAGTATATAATATAGGAGAATAACAGACAGTTCGAAACCATCCTGTCTCTAAAAAAAACTACGGGAGGATGGGCGCGGTGCGCCCTTTTTTGCTGCTATGAGAAACAAAACAAGAAATTTAGTCCTTGGTGCCATGATCGGTGCCCTGTACGCCGCACTTTGCTTTTTGCAAAATGCACTGATCCCAAATTCTGCATCCTTTGTGATCCAGTTCCGTGCAGCGGAGGCCCTGTGTGTGCTGGCAGCCTTTACGCCTGCCGCCATCCCCGGCCTGACCATTGGCTGTATGCTGTTTAATTTGTGTATGGCAGGGGCGCTGCCCTGGGATGTACCCTTGGGCGGTCTTGCCACCTTTTTGGCGGCCTGGGGCACTTATGCTACCAGAAAGTGGACCGTTAAGGGCTTTCCTGTTATTGCACTGGTGCTGCCGGCCCTTAGTAATGCGGTGCTGATCGGCTGGGAGCTGACCGTATTTATTGGCGGCGGTTACTGGATCAACGCCCTGTATGTGGCAATCGGGGAGCTTGCGGTGCTGTTTACGTTGGGTACAGCCTTATATTACGCCATAAAACGCCGCAAATTACTTGAAAAATAAAACATTCGGATGTATAATTGCAGGAAACGGATTTGTCCGTTTCCTACAGTATAATGGGAGCTGATTTTATGAAAAAGCTACTGATATGCCTGTTGGTACTTCTGCTGCTGACCGGCTGTGGCGCACAGACCGTTACCCCTGCCACTACCGCTCCGGAGGAAATGACCACCATCCCCGAGGAGACCACCATCGTTACCGAGGAGGAGACCACCACCGAGGCAACCCTTCCTCCCGTGGAAGGCGTAGAGGGCAAGACCCTCTATAATGAGGATAAATTTGCGCTGGTATTCCAGGGCCTGGCCGAGGCACAGCTGCCGGAAAATGCCACCAAAAAGCAGAAGGCGGCCTTTGTGGAAGGCACAGCTATGACCGTCACCGCCATCAACAGAACGGACATGACCGTGTATATGCGGCTGATGAATCTGTCGGTTAACAGCTACATGTTTGAGACTCTGCCCACTGTGGCTTTAGAGCCCGGTGAGCATCGCCAGGTGCAATATACCCTTCCCAAGACAGAGCTTTGGAACAACGGTATTACCGAAATTCACGATCTGCAGTTTAACCTGTGGGTCTATGACTCTGAGGACTTCAAAACTCCCGACGTGGCCGATGGTCTGTGCATATATTATGTAAATGAGCCCGTCTACCCGGAGCGCAAGTCCCTGGAGACCGACCAGGTGCTGGTGGAAAATGAACGCTACAGCGTGGTTATTACGTCTGTCACCGTCGGTGAAAATGTGGAGCTTCAGCTGCACCTGCAGAACTTCTCTGATAAGGAGCTGCTGTTCATTGCACCTTACGGCACAGTAAACGGCAATGTGGTGGACCCGCTGTGGGCCTATAACGTCAGCGGCGGCAAGCAGCGCAATTCCACCATGACCTTCCCGCTGACAAGCCTGGAAGGTGCAGAGCTTACAGAGCTTACGGTAGCGGTCCAGATCGGTGACCATCAGGATTGGTCCCTGGGTGTCTACTTCTATAAAGCCTTCTCTATCCGCCTTGATATTGAACAAGAGCCGGTAGAGGAGCTGCCTGTAGAAGAGTCCACCGAGCAAACCACCGCACAGAGCTAAATACATCATAACAGTAGGGACACCCGTCCTCGGTTGTCCGCGAAACCAAAAAAGAGGGTAACCGGTACATTTTTGTATCCGTTACCCTCTTTTCGGACACTCCGGAGGAGTGTCCCTACGAATTGTTGTTTTGTGAGATGGGTTTTACCAGTAAGTAACGGCGCAGATGCCATAATCCTGACGACCTATTGCAACAACGCGACCATCTGTCGTTAATGCTATAGTATGTGCAAAACCGGCATCGATGGCTACAATATCATTCATCAGGACGGTGTTACACTGTCCATAGTTGTTTCGACCGGCAGAAATCACAGTGCCGTTGTTCAGCAGGGCAACGGTGTGATAATCGCCTGCGGCAATGGCGACAACATTGGTCCAGGAAGCGGTAGAGCATTGTCCTTCTGCATTGGTGCCGGTAGATAGCACGGTGCCGTCTGCCCGAAGGCCGATTGTATGTTTAACGCCTGCGGCAATGGCAACAACATTGGTCCAGGAGTACACGTTGCACTGTCCGTCGCTGTTGCGGCCTGTTGCCACCACGGTGCCGTCTGCCCGTAAGCCTACACTGTGATATTCACCGGCGGCTACGGCAACGATATCGGTCCAGCCTGACACGTTAAGCTGACCGTCACCGTTCATAGTGCCTGCCGCTACCACCCGGCCATTTTCCAAAAGGCCCAGGGTGTTGTAGGTGCCTGCGCTGACAGCCTTAACATCGGTCCAGGTTGATACATTGCACTGACCGTAGTTGTTTCTGCCGGTGGAAATTACTCTGCCGTTATCCAGAACACCGACAGTGTGGCTATCGCCTGCGCTGATAGAGACCACATTGGTCCAGGTCTGCACATTACACTGTCCATAGTGGTTTCGACCGGTAGCCAACACAGTGCCGTTGCTGTGAAGGGCTGCACTGACCCAGCCGCCGGCGGCAACACTGATATAGCTGTTGTATACCGGCACAGTGGGTGTTACGGCCTCCGTCACGGCTTCGGTTACGGTATCGTTCCCGGCTACGGAATCTTCCCGGATTTCCTCCGTTCCGGTCTCGTCTCCGGTGGCCTCGGTGGTTTCTTCCCTGTCTCTTTTGCTGCGGCGACGGATGGAAGATTCTTCCTCCTCGGCGCAGGCCACCATGGACAATGCCAGTATGAGTGCCAACAGCATTGCAAGCAGCTTTTTCATAACAATTGCTCCTTTATGTGTAGTCTACCTGCATTTTACCATCTGCGTGTATAGATTGCAAGAGAAATTGTGTGTACTTGCCTTGGGTATTTTTATGGTCACGCCTTAAAAGGGATCACACAAACAGTCCCCTTGGTTGTCAAATACAGGTTCATAAAAAAGCCGGCTGCAAGATTGCAACCGACTCTTGTGATTATTTATGTGGGTTTTGCTGACACCCGAGGACGGGTGTCCCTACAAAAAACGTGATTATTTATACTGCAGAATCGGCGTTCTTGCGGCACGGACCTCGTCGGGGCGGCCGATCTGTGCATTGTGGGGAGAGGCGTGCATATATTCGGGGTCTTCATGTGCCAGCTCGTATTCGCAGCACAGGGGACGCAGCACAGGGGACGGTTTGTTGCAGCAAGCACGCCTGATAGAACATGATCGGACTTTCTTTGA
>CAYMPY010000135.1:0-6033 GCA_964392535.1 uncultured Oscillospiraceae bacterium | reverse complement strand
TGATCCTGAGTGGCACTACGATTATATACATGATGGGCGTCCCGTAAAGGATATGTTTATGATCGCCATGAAGGATGCCTGGTACTGGACCTATGATTACTATCCCATTTAATTTGGAGTGACTATGGATAATATATTTTTCTTAAGCTGTTTTTTGCCCCTTGTGCTGGTGCTGCATTGGGTGATTCCCTGGGTCAAGGGCAAAAATGCGGTACTGCTGCTTGTAAGCCTGGTGTTTTACGCCTTCAGCGGCCTTACCGGCCTGCTGCTTCTGTTGGGCGCAGCGGTGGTAAACTATCTGCTGGGCGTTGCATTAAAGACCAAATTCCGCAAAATTGCCATGATCGCTGGTGTTGCACTGGACATTGGCTTTTTGTGTGTATTTAAATATTTGGATTTTATCTTAGCCGATATACTGGGTCTTGCCCATCTGCAGCCGGGCTTGATCGCCCCGCTGGGTATCTCCTTCTTTGTGTTTAAGTGTATCAGCTATCTGGTGGATGGCTACCGGGATGAAAAACAGGTGACCCGCAATTTTGGGAAGCTGCTGCTTTACATCTCATTCTTCCCCCAGATCACCATGGGTCCCATCACCCGCTTTAATGAGTTTGCGCCCCAGCTGGAGCAGCGCACCCTGTCTATGGATGATACGGCCAAGGGCCTGCGGCGGTTTGCAGCGGGCTTAGGCAAAAAGATCCTGATTGCAGGCACACTGGCCTCCGTTGTGGACGGCGTATTTGCCATGACAGCGGTGGATATCCGCCTGGCCTGGGTGGGTGCCATTGCCTACTGCCTACAGCTGTACTTCGATTTTTCCGGCTATATCGACATGGTTATCGGCTTGGGTATGGCCCTGGGCTTTACCACCCGGGAGAACTTCAATTATCCCTATGTGGCCTCCACAGTGGGTGACTTCTGGCGCCGCTGGCACATGAGCCTTTCTACCTGGTTTAAGGATTATCTGTACATTCCCCTGGGTGGCAACCGCAAAGGAAAGCTTCGTGCAGGCATCAATAAGTGCATTGTATTTTTGCTGTGCGGCCTGTGGCACGGCGCAGCCTGGACCTTCATCCTTTGGGGTCTGTGGCATGGCCTGTTCTCCTTGCTGGAAAGCCTGAATGTGATCCCCGCCAAGCGGCTGCAAAAGAGCAAAGTCCTGGGTCATGTGTATACCCTGCTGGTGGTGTGTATCGGCTTTGTGATGTTCCGGGCCGGTACGGTTGCCCAGGGCGCACAGATCATTGCAGCCATGTTTACCGGCTTAAAGCTTACCGCCGCCGGTACAGTGGAGCTCTATAAGCTCCTGAACGCAGAAACCGTGCTGATGCTGATCATAGGCATTGTGCTGAGCATGCCCATTTCCCAAAAGCTTATGGACAGCGATGCAGAATCGTTTTTTGAAAAGCTGTCCTACATCGGTGCGATCCTGGTGTTTGTGCTGAGTCTGCTGAAACTGGCAGCCGGTGACTTTGCACCCTCCATTTACGCACAGTTTTAAGGAGGTGGCAGTATGAAAAATTCATTAACCTCCGCCCTGTTTGTGGGTGTATTCATGGCCCTGTGCCTGTGCCTGAGCATGACGACGCTGGTGTTCGGCCCCTCAGAAAGTGCGGCCAATGAGCAGCTGAGTGAAAAGCCTGCTGTTAAGAATCAGGATGGCAGCCTCAATACCGATTACCTGTCCCAGCTGCAAAGCTATGTAAATGACCATTTTTACCTGCGGCAGAAGCTGATCTCCATGGATCGGCAGCTCAGCAGCATTTTAGGCGTTTCCGGTGAAGACAGTGTTATTTTGGGTAAGGACGGCTGGCTGTTCTTTGAAAAGACCCTGGCCGATTATACCGATACAGCACCCATGTCTAACCGGGAGCTGTTCAGCGCAGCCAGTAATGTGGCGCTGATGGAGGAGTACTGCAAGAAAAACGGCAAGGAATTTACCTTTGTTATTGCACCCAATAAAAATTCCCTGTACGGACAGTATATGCCCGACTACGGCGTAAAAGCCACAGGCTCCAACGCCCAGCGGTTCCACAGCCTGCTTTCCCAGATGGAGGTGGAGTATGTGGATCTGTTTGCTGCATTTACGCAGCAGTCCGAACCGCTGTATTTTGCTCATGACTCCCACTGGAATTCCAAGGGCGCAGCGCTGGGTGCAGACCTGATCAATGGCGCACTGGGCGTGGAAAGCAACTATTTTGGAGGCGATTTCTCTTATAAGGTGGCCCACGAGGGTGACCTGTATGGCATGGTCTACCCCGGTATGCAGGATACAGAGCTGGACGGCCTTTACGGCGGTCAGCTGAATTACGCTTTTAAAGGTCCGTCTACCCAGGCAGATGCCATTGTGCTGCAGACCGAGGGCAGCGGCAGCGGAAAGCTGTTATGCTATCGGGATTCTTTCGGTATCCTGCTCTATCCCTATTTGGCAGACAGCTACGGCTCTGCCAAGTTCTCCCGACTTGTCAATTATGACCTGACAGAAAAAGCGGACTATGTGGCCATTGAGCTGGTAGAGCGGAATCTGTGCTACCTGATCCAAAATGTGCCCATTATGGAGGCACCGGCCCGGGAGCTGGATGTGGTTTTGACCGTCAGCGGTCAGCTTTATGCAGAGGTGGACGAAAGTGCCCGCTCTCCCGAGGGTCACAGCCTTGTTCGCGGAACACTGCCCCAGACTCCGGATGCGGATTCTTTGGTGTATGTGATCTGTGACGGTGTGGCTTATGAGGCCTTCTGTCTTGAAAACGACGGCTTTGCTGCCCATATTCCCGGCGAGGCCACCCATGTTGTATACAGCATCGCAGGTCAGCTGCAGATGTTTGAAATTCAGTAATGCGAGGTAAATACTATGAAAAAGATTGTTTTAATGCTGCTGGCGGTAGTTTTACTGCTGAGTCTGTGCGCCTGCGGTGCAGATGTGCCCGAGGGAAATGCAGAGCTGCAGATTACCGCAAAGCCCAAGACCGAGGAAACCACCGAGGATACCACCATTCCCGAAGAGACCACCGGTGATGTGACCACACCCGAGGACACCACTGTGGAAACCACCGAGGGCGAAAAGGAGGCTGTAAGCGAGCCTGCAAACGACAAGAAGGTGCTGGCTGAGAGCTGTGTAGGTAAGAATGTGTCTGAGCTGTATGCACTGATCGGTCAGCCCAAGTCCTCCGACTATGCCCCCAGCTGTCTGGTAGATGGCGAGGACGGCATGCTGTACTATGATGGCTTTGTGGTGTATACCACCCGGGAAAACGGTGTAGAAACGGTTTATTATGTGGAGTAAAAAGAAAACATTAGCCCTGTGGCTGAGCATCGCAGCAGTGTTGCTGGTGCTCCTTGGCGTGGCGGCATATTATATTTTCTGTCACTGGCTTCCCTATACCAAAGCGCAAAATACCATGGACCCCAAAGGTACCATCACCGTGCTGACGGAGACTGATGGCAGCCTGCGTGTAAGCTGGCCTGCAGGCACCAATGTACAGACCTACAAGCTGCAGGTTTTGGAGCAAAGCGGAGAGCTCCTGTATTCCTGCTCTACAGGAACGGTCTGTTCCGGTGTGCTGCCGGAGTTGCCCACGGACCGGGAGCTGCTGCTACGGGTCACCTCTGCCCATGATTACGGTAAAAAGACCCGCCCCGGCGACCAAGCATTGGAGGCCAGGGTGCAGCTGCTGACCCCTCAGATCAGTGACCTGAGCTGGGAGGCCGATGCAGACAATGGTCGGGTACAACTGTCTTTTGATATGTCTCAGGGACAGCTGTGCCGCATGTACATGGCTACCGGCGAGAATGCGCCCGAGCTGGTAGAGGAGCTAAGCGAGGGAGAAGCTACCCTGAACTTCGGTGAGGATGGCAGCTATACCATCCCGGAGCGTGATGCGCCGCTGCACTTTACCTTCTGTTTGGAGCAGAAAAGTGCCCGGGTGCGTTATGTGGGTAATATTACCGAGGGCTTTACGGTTACAAGAGAGCATTTGTTAGGTACGGTACTGAATACAAAATGCGAAGATAACGGCGAAAATTCCTATACCCTGACCTGGAACGAGACCAAGGGCGGGTGCTATGAGATACGGATGTCCGAAGATGGTCAAAATTGGGAGACGCTTGCAACTGTTCCTGTAGGTCAGCAGCGCAGCTACACCACAAAACACCTGGATGCCTTTAAGGACTATCAGCTGTGGGTGGTTGCTGTTGGTGGACAGACCCTGCCGGACAGCGAGTTTGCAGCCACCTCCCAGCCTGTGACCGTGACCACCGGTGCAAAGCTGATGTACACCACCATCTGGCCGCTGATGGATCAGAAGGTGTATGCGGATGCCGCTGCTACCCAGGAGTTGGGTACTGCAACTGCAGGCTCTGCCTGGTGTGTGCTGGGCATGGAGGGTCAGTACCTGAAGATCCGCTTTGACGGTCAGGACGGCTATATTGACAGTGAGTACTGTATGATCAATCTGACCGAGTACATTGGTGAGCTGTGCCAGTATAACATT
Organism: uncultured Oscillospiraceae bacterium; assembly: GCA_964392535.1. Taxonomy (GTDB): domain Bacteria; phylum Bacillota; class Clostridia; order Oscillospirales; family Oscillospiraceae; genus Faecousia. Next base: position 1,546 of record CAYMPY010000135.1, on the reverse strand, counting down.
ACAAACAGCTATTCCTCCATCTATCTGGTCCATGAATATGGGATCGCCCATGTTTCCGGCACAGTGATTACCGGCTATGAGGATGTGAAGGTCGGCAGCGGAGAGTATCTGGTGCCCTTCCTGTTCCCCTCGGCGCAAAAGCTGATGAAGGCCGCCCAGGCTGCCAGGGAACAGGGCTATACCCTGAAGATCTACGATTCTTTCCGGCCGAAGAATGCCACGGACAGGATCTATGCGCTGACCGGTGCAATTTTGGATGATCCGGTGCCTGTCAGTACCTATAGCGGCAAGCGGGTCACGGACCTGGATAAGCTGGATTGGGAGCCTGAGGAGGAAGGCGGCACAGAGGAAACACCGCCGGAGAACACCACCCCGGAGGAGACCGACCCCACCACAGAGACTCCTGTTGAGCAACAGGAGCCGGAGAAGAAACGCTTCTTCTTTACGAACGAAGATCCCTGGCCCGGTCTTATGAAGGGCCTGACCTATCGCATCCTTATGACCAATGACGGTGAGTACAGCCTGGGCGCATTTTTGGCCCCCGGCAATTCCAGACACAACTACGGTGTTGCGCTGGACCTGACCTTGGTGGATGCTGACGGCAACGAGCTGCCCATGCAGACCTCCATCCATGACCTGAGCTGGTATTCTGCCTCCAAGCGCAATAACGGCAATGCCTATAAGCTCTGCAAGATCATGATGGACGCCGGTTTTAAGGATCTTTATTCCGAGTGGTGGCACTATCAGGATAATGAGATCTACGAAAAGAACAAGTATGAGCCGCTGAAAACCGGCATCAGCTGGGCCTGCTGGGTATGCGATGGCACCGGCTGGCAGTACAGACTTGCCGACGGCAGCTTCTACACAGACTGCACCGAAGTAATCGACGGCAAAACCTACACCTTCGATGCAAACGGCTATACAACGCAATATTAAAAACAGATCATAGGTCGTTCCTATGAAATATAAGAAGAACGGATTCTTCGTCGCTGTGCTCCTCAGAAAGACACAAAACCAGAAAGGCTGCTGTGTCATCCTGAGCGAGCGGAGCGAGTCGAAGGATCCGTTCTCTCTTTAGTATAATTGTTATGAATTACAGACCGGCCAGCTTTAAGAGCTCGGGAACCTTTGCTTCCCAGCCCAGGGCCATGATGTGCAGACCCTGGCAGTAGGGCTTGCACTCCTTGATGATCTGTGCGGCGATCTCCACGCCGGTGATACCGGCCTTGGCACGCTCCTTGTCGGCAGCCAGGGCGTCGATCATGTGCTGAGGCACATGGACACCGGCCACGTTGTTGTTCATGAACTTAGCCATGCCTGCGGACTTGGGAATGATCACACCCAGCTGAATGGGCTTGCCAAACTGCTTTGCCTTCTCTGCGAACTGGATAAAACGTTCAGAATCGAACACAGCCTGGGTCTGGAAATATTCAGCACCGGCCATGACCTTGCGCTCCATCTTAGCCAGCTGAGCGTCCACGGAGTCAGAGCAGGGGGAGACAACAGCGCCCTTGGCGAACTTGGGAGCTTCGCCTACCAGAGGATT
>CAYMPY010000134.1:0-6172 GCA_964392535.1 uncultured Oscillospiraceae bacterium | reverse complement strand
AAGATCATTGCCACCGCTCTGCAGGCACCCATCCGTCAGATCGCTGAGAACGCCGGTGTGGACGGCAGTGTGGTCTTTGAGAAGATCAAGTCCTCCAAGAAGGTTGGCTTCGGCTACAATGCTTACACCGAGCAGTATGTGGACATGGTTTCCGCAGGCATCGTGGATCCCACCAAGGTTACCCGCTCCTCCCTGGAAAACGCCGCATCCATCGCTGCTTGCGTGCTGACCACCGAGAGCCTGGTCACCGACAAGCCCGATCCCGCCGCTGACGCAGCAGCCGCTGCCGCCGCAGGCGCCCAGGGCGGTATGTACTAATAAACGCCAAAAAGCAGCTTCCACCCGGAAGCTGCTTTTTTAATTTATAATTCGTCCAATGCGTTTTTCAGGTCACCGATGGTGTACAGGGAGCCGAAGCTGAGAACTACGCCGTCCTTGCCTGCAAGGTCTACTGCTTTTTTCACGCCCTCGGGGATGGTCTCACAGGCGGTGGCTTGTGCACCGGCAGCCTGCAAATGCTTTGCAAGCTCGGCGGCCTCTAACTTTCGGGGAGACAGGGGCGTGATACACACAAACTGCTCCACCAGCTCCATCACCGGGCGGAACATCTCACCATAGTCCTTATCGGCCAGCACACCGGTAAGCACAATGACCCGTCTGCCGGTCAAATAGTCCTTGATGTTGCCCACCAGTGCCTGAATACACTGGGGATTGTGGCCGCCGTCGATGATAAACAGAGGGTCACGGCCTACAATGTCAAACCGACCGGGCCAGGAAACATCCCGCAGGCCCTCCCGGATGTTGGTTTCTGTGATCTGATAGCCAAGCTCGATCAACGTATCGGCAATGGACAGCACCACCGCTGCATTGTGGAGCTGATGGTGACCCAACAGCGGTAAAAACAGCTCCTTACGGCTGCCGCAGTCAAAAACCTGACCCTCCAGGCCATGGCTGCGGAGGCAAATAGAGTCAAAATCTGCTTTTTTAAGAGATACATTCCGCTCCTTGCAGATATCCTCATAAACCTTTTCCACGCCGGGTGTACCACGGTAGACCACCGCATGGCCGCCCTCTTTAAAAATACCGGCCTTGTTTTCGGCAATTTTCTCCACCGTATCGCCCAAAACCTCCGTATGATCCAGGCCAATATTGGTAATGACCGCAACCTCGGGCACGCCAATGACATTGGTGGCATCCAGTTTTCCGCCCATGCCCACTTCCAGCACCACAATATCCGCCTTTTCCCGGGCGTAGTATTCCATGGCCATGGCAGTGACAAACTCAAATTCCGTGGGTTGATCTTCCATAGTGTCCGCAAACTGTTTTACATAAGCGGTCAGCTCGATAACTGTTTCATCGGGGATCTGGCTGCCGTCCAGTTGGATACGCTCGTTAAAGCGGTAAATAAAGGGGGAGGTAAACAGGCCTGCCTTGTAGCCTGCCTTTTTCAGAATCGATGCGGTCATGGAGGCGGTAGAGCCCTTGCCGTTTGTGCCTGCAATATGTACGAATTTCAGCTTTTTATGGGGATTACCCAGCATCTCCAGCAGCTGATTTTCCCGGTGCAGACCGGGCTTTACGCCCTTTCTGTACAGGCCGTGGATATAATTTAAGGTTTGATCTAAATTCATACTAAACCCCTCCAAATAAAAATGGTAGGGGCGGATATTATCCGCCCGTACGATATGGATTATATTGCTGCGTGCACTTCGCCGATGGAGTACAGGGAGCCGAAGCACAGCACAACGCCGTCTGTTCCTGCCAGCTCCTTAGCCATTTTAACGCCTGCAGGGATGGACGGTGCAGCGGTGGCCTTGCCGCCTGCAGCCTGCAGGTGAGCGGCAAGCTCCGTGGCTTCCAGTTTTCGGTCACTTGGAGGCGTGATGCAGACAAATTGCTCCACAACGGACATAACCGGCTTGAACATTTCGCCGTAGTCCTTATCGGCCAGCACGCCGGTCAGGGCAATGATCCGCCGTCCGGGCAGATAATCCGCCACATTTTTCATCAGCGCATCAAAGCACTGGGGATTGTGACCGCCGTCGATGATAAACAGGGGATCACGGCTGACGATATCGAACCGGCCCGGCCATTTTACGGTCTTCATGCCCGCCCGGATCTGCTCTTCTGTAATGGCCCAGTCCTTTTCGATCAGGGTGTCAATGATGGACAGCACCACAGAGGCATTATACAGCTGATGGTCGCCCAACAGAGGTAGCTCGATATTTTTACGGCTGCCGCAATCAAAAACCTGACCCTCTAAGCTGTGGCTGATCCGCTTAATGGAATCGAAGTCCGCCTTTTTAAGACCCATGTGCTTTTTCGCAGCCTGCTGCTCTAAGATGCTCTCTACCTCCGGGCCGCTTCTGTAGATAACAGCATTGCCGCCCTCTTTGAAGATACCTGATTTGGTCAGCGCAATTTCCTCCACGGTGTTACCCAAAATGCCGGTGTGATCCAGGCCCACGTTGGTGATCACCGCCACCTCCGGTACGCCTATGGTGTTGGTGGCATCCAGCTCACCGCCCATGCCCACTTCGACCACCACAATGTCACATTTCTGCCGCTTGAAGTATTCGACTGCAATGCACCACACCAGCTCAAACTCGGTAGGAATATGCTCCATAGCCTCCGCAAAAGGCTTTGTAAAGGCCGTGGCCTCTGCAAGGTCTTCATCGGTGATCTCCGCACCGTTTATCTGAATCCGTTCATTGAAGCGGTACAGGTGGGGAGAGGTATACATACCTACTTTATAGCCTGCCGCCTTCAGGATCGATGCGGTCATGGCGGCGGTAGAGCCCTTGCCGTTGGTGCCGCCGATGTGGATAAACTTCAACTCCTTTTCGGGGCTGCCCATGCGCCGCAGCAGCTCTGCAGGCCGTTCCAGACCCGGGCACATGCCCTGCCAGGACACACTGTTTATAAATGCCAATGCTTCCGTAATAGTCATAAAATCATCCTCAAATCAAGTTTGTTTTACGAAGTGCTTTCATAACGGTTGTGCAGATATAGCCCAGCAAAGCAGATGTTACAATGTAAATACAGATTCGTACCAGCAGTGCGCCAAAAACCATTGCGTAGCTGTAATAGTTGAACATCTTGGAGTCCACATACAGCGCCAGTGTATTACCGAAAGCGGCCACAATTCCGGTGGCAACACAGCAAATCAGAGTCAGTACAAGCTGCTTTGTTCCGCTTTTTGCCCACCGCTTCAGGCCCAGTGCGCACAGGCCCAGCAGCAGACCTCTGGCCGTTTCGCCAATGCACCAAAAAACAGTTGTGGGTGTCAGACCGTAGGGTCCCAAGATCTGCGTTAAAAATTCGGCCATGAAGCCCACGAGCATACCGTCAATCGGGCCAAAGGTCAGGGCGCACAGAATAACAGAGAAGGGCGCCACGCTGATACGGAATGTATTTCCAATCGGAATACGGAAATATCCCAGCACCACATAAACGGCAATGAGCATGGCATCCATCACCAGGCGTTCGACAGGAAAAGCTTGTTTTTTCATTGTTGACATATTAAATTCCTCCTTTTTAGTCGGTCATCCCAAAAAGAAAAGCCCTATGGCAACGCCACAGGGAGTGTGTCTTATTCAGGATGCCCCGAAGGACGCAGCAGCAATACAGCCGTTTTGCGTCCGACCGAGTATCGTTGCAACATAATGGAGGTGATCCAATATGGGCAGCGGGTGCGGAATCCTCATCGCGGACTTGCATCCTTCGTCTGTCACTCAACTCCCCATTTTGACAGCACTTCACGCGAGGGTTCCTACTCTGTTCTTTCATATCATACACGAAAATTCTCCACTTGTAAATAATTTTTTATTGATTCTCAGAAAAAATGGAGAAATATCCCATCGGGACATGATTTTTTGGTAGAAGTGCCGAAAATTTTCAAAAATTCCCTTAAAAAGCCCTTGCCTTTTGTGCGTTATTGCTTTATAATGTTTTTAATATATGGTATAAGGGGGCGTAGACGTTGGGTGAATTGATTGCAGTGCTGTCCGGCAAGGGCGGTACGGGAAAAACCACGGTCTGCGCCGGCATCTCCTGCGCACTGGCCTTACAGGGGCAGAAGGTCCTTGCCATTGATTGTGATGTGGGCCTGCGGAATCTGGATATTGCACTGGGCATTCCGGATTTGGGCGCACTGTCCTTCCGGGAGGTTGCCTCCGGGGATTACAGCCTCGACCATGCCACCCGGCACCCGGTCTATCCGGGTCTGCAGTTTCTGACCGCACCTGTTGCCTGCACTGCCGATGAGATCGACAAGGATGCCTTTTGTAATCTCTTGCAGGAGGCACGGGCGCAGTTTGATTTCGTGCTTTTGGATGCCCCCGCAGGCGTGGAGGACGGCTTTTCTTTGGCTGCGCAGTTTGCCGACAGAATGATTTTGGTCACCGGGCAGGACCCGGCTGCCATCCGGGATGCTTCCCGGGCCGGTCAGCTGCTGGGCGACATGGATAAGCAGGATGTGCGGCTTGTGGTCAACAGAGTCAACAAGAAAATGATCACCGCCACCGGCATGAACATAGACGATATTATGGATAAGGCAGGCTTGCCCCTTTTGGGCGTGATCCCGGAGGACCCCAATGTGATTTTGGCAAGTGCCTTCCATCAGCCACTTTTGGGCTACACAAAGGGCGGCGCAGCTGCTGCCTGCCGTCGGATCGCACGACGAATCCGGGGACTGAATGTTCCCGTAAAAATATAAAGGAGCTGGGTGTTATGAATATTGCATTTTTGGCGCATGACAAAAAGAAAGAGCTGATGGTTCAGTTCTGCACTGCTTATAAAAGCGTGCTGCTGAAGCATAATCTGTATGCCACGGCTACCACCGGCCGCCTGATTGCGGACAATACCGGTCTGCCTGTTACGCTGTTGCTTTCCCATAAGCAGGGCGGCCATCAGCAAATCAATGCCCGTATTGCATATAATGAGATTGACCTGGTGCTGCTGTTTACCGACCCCAACACCACCGACCCCTGGGATGATGCACAGATGATCGAAACCATCCGTCATTGCGACAAAAATAACGTGCCCATTGCTACCAACCTGGGCAGCGCAGAAGTGGCCATCATGGGCCTGCAGCGCGGTGACCTGGATTGGCGTGAAATGGCCCACACAAAGAATAAGTATTGATTTATAAGTTCATAAACCCTGTCATTCCGACCAACCGAAGGGCGTGGAGGAATCTTTCCACTACAAATTTCTGAAGCAGAAAGATCCCTCGGCAAGCTCGGGATGACAGCGTTTTTTGCCTTAAGGAGATAAGATTATGGAGAGAATCAAACCCCGTACCCTTTCCGGCTTTATGGAGCTGCTGCCTCAGAAGCAGGCCCGGCTGGAAAAGATGATGCAGATCCTGCGGGATACTTACAGCCTCTACGGCTTTGCAGCACTGGATACCCCCGCCATCGAGGACGCCCAAATTCTTTTGGCCAAGGGCGGCGGCGAGACCGAAAAGCAGATCTACCGCTTTCAGAAGGGTGACAGTGACCTGGCTCTGCGGTTTGACCTGACGGTGCCCCTTGCAAAGTATGTGGCGCTGCACTATAACGATCTGGCCTTCCCCTTCCGCCGCTACCAGATCAGCAAGGTCTACCGTGGCGAACGGGCACAGAGAGGCCGCTTCCGTGAATTTTACCAGGCAGATATCGACATTATCGGTGACGGCAAGCTGGATATTTTAAACGAGGCCGAGATCCCCGCCATTATTTACCGGGTGTTCCGTGGCTTTGGTCTGCAGCGGTTCCAAATCCGGGTCAATAACAGAAAGATCCTCAACGGCTTCTACGCCATGGAGGGCCTGAGCGAAAAGAGCGGTGACATTATGCGCACCGTAGACAAGCTGGATAAGATCGGTGCAGAGAAGGTCCGTACCATTCTGATGGAGGATTGCGGCCTGCAGGGCACCCAGGCCGATGAGATTCTGAAGTTTATTGCCATCACCGGCACCAACGCTGAAGTGCTGGCGGCCTTAGAAGGCTACACCGGCAGAAACGAAGTGTTCGACAAGGGTCTTGAGGAATTAAAGGCCGTTACCGCAAACCTGGGTGCATTTGGCGTTCCCGAGGAGAATTTTGCAGTGGACCTGACCATCGCAAGAGGCCCCAATCGGCTCATTGCTTGCAAGTATGGTTATTAACGTAATTGCACCAATGGTTAT
>CAYMPY010000133.1:0-6271 GCA_964392535.1 uncultured Oscillospiraceae bacterium | reverse complement strand
CGGTTAAGGCCCCGGATTGTGGTTCCGGTATTCGTGGGTTCGAATCCCATCACCCACCCCATGAAAAACTCCGATGCAAAGCATCGGAGTTTTTCAACTAAGTGCGCCTTGCTGTGCGTGAAGTTGTCCTGTGGACAGTGAAGTTTCTGCGGAAGTGAGTGGCGTAGCCAAACCTCACAAAGTATTGCACTGTGGTGCTTTTCGTGATATAATTTATCCCCAATATGCAATGCTTACGGAGGAATGGTGTAATGGCAAAATTTGCAATTCCGGAAAATCCGCCCACGGTTAATAAAACCATTCGGTTTCTCTGTGATGTTGTGGATGGGGTAGAAAATGCCATCAAAGGGAAGGACTGCACATTTTCGGCTTTTGTGATCGCAGCTGTTCGTGCAGCATTGGAAGACCTGAAGAATCAATAAAATAGATGGCGCTGTCCGTTATGATTTGAAGGATCATAACGGACAGCGTTTTTTATGCTTTCTCATCAATGAAGTATACCACACCGCTGCGTGGAGTCAGAGTTACTTTAAATGCAGCCAATTCTGCACCGGAGAATTGGCGCACAGTGCCGCTTTCTGCCTCGGTGAGGGTATAGTTTTTTTTGGAATCCAGCATATCCAATACTGCTGTAAACTCGGTTTCGGGATTTAAGTTATTGCTGACTACATTTAAAAAGCCCTTGCCGGTATCTTCGTTATAGAAGGCCATGGCGTAAAAATCCTCCCGGGACTCCCGGCATTCGGTCAGGGGATAATAGTCACAGCATAGCATCAGCTCAGCGGCCTTTCGCCAAATGGGCTGCATTTTTTTCGACAGATCATATAGTTCCTCGTCGGCATCATAGTGGAGCAAATCTGTGATTGCAGGAGCCAGGGCACAGTAAAATGCATACTCATCGTTTCGACGGGTGTTTTTGCTGTACGCACCGGTGACGGGGTCATCCCAGCTCCACACATGAGCCCGGAAGTAAGGGATCCAGCGGAACATCCAGCGGTGCTGAATTTGCTTGGTGGGGTGAATTCCGTAACCTACATCGGTGTAATGCAGGGGGACGGAGCGACGCATCGTTTCCAGGTCGTTGCGGCGACCACCGGAAGCACAGGAATCGATCAGCAGACTGGGGTTGCGCTGCAGCAGAGTGTCCCAGAAGCGGTAATAGCCCTGTATGTGAAGGTTTTCCATAGCACCCACTCGATCAGGGGCTTCATATGCCTCCCAACGGGGATAGGGATCGAAGTTGAAATCCTGTCGGTAGATTGTTGCGCCACTGTCTTTGAGAAGCCGGTCTACTGTATCGATAATGTAGTCGCAACATTCAGGGTTACCCAAATCCACTAACAGGTTTCCCGGCTGCCGTTCAGTATCTATTCTGGTCCGCAGCATCCATTCCGGATGCTCCAGCGCAAAGGGAGAACCCTCTATAGCTCGTTCCGGCTCAAACCAAAGCAGGAAATCTATACCATTTTCGGCACATTTTTTGCCGATAGGCGCAAGTCCGTTGGGAAAACGGATGGGATCAGGCCGCCAATCACCCAGGGCGCGCCAATTATAATCACAGGGATACCAGCCTGCATCTACCCACCACACATCCGGGTGAATGCCTTTTTCCAAGTAGCGGTCAAAGGCTGCAAGCTGTCCTTTTTCGTCTGCGCCGGTCCATTCAGGATGACCGCCCTGATTGTAGTTATGCATACAGCACAGGGGCTTTGTCTGGGGCAGGATGTATTTTAGATACCACCGCCGCCACATGTTGCCGCCCCGGGTATCGTCGCCCCGGTAGGCAACCAGGGTCAGGCGGGGGGTACGAATGGTTTCTCCCGGATAGATTCGCATGTGACAACGAGCCTGTCCTACGGAGATATGAACGCAGTCATCAGCAGGCTCAAAGGTGGCTACCCATTTACTGCTCCAACCGATTGCTAAGTTTACACTCCAATCCCGGCCTACTATACACATATACGGAGAAGCACCCTTACAGGAAGTGCCGTCAGTGGGACTGAGCCGGATTGTGCTGTCAAGGGGGTCCTCGAACCAGCGATAGCAGCCCATTTCGTGGGTGTCGCCGTTACCGTGACAAAGGGCTTGCCCACACAGCGGTAAGGTTCCCTCCAGACGGATATCCGAAATAATGGGCGTAGGTTTTGTGCCACGGTTTGTAAAGCTTACCAGCCATTCTGCGGCGGGAAAATCTTCATATTGCGTGTATTGAGCGTGGATCTCCAGGCCGTCTGCGTTGACAGCAAAAATATCTGTGCCTTCCGTGCGGACAGTGAAATCCCGGGGGATTCCACGGATCAGTTGATCGCCGTAGTAAAAGGAAAGTGGAACTTCGCCGAAGGGCAAAAGCTTGCTTTTAAGCTGTAATTCTTCTTTGGTTGCAAACATGAGGATTCCTCCTTATAAAAACAGTAGTGTGCCGATAAAGCAAAGAATAATACTGAAGATTTGCTGCCAGCGCAGCCGTTCTTTAAATACCAAAACACCTGCAATTGCGGAGAAGATGATGCTGCCGCCGGTGACCATGGGATACAGAACCGAAGCAGGCAAATTGGCTGCGCCGATAAGCTGCAGGAAATAGGATGCTGCGCCAACGATTGCACCGCCTGCAATGATCAGTACAGAACCCTTTTTCTGCAGACCGGTGCTTGCAGGTGCTTTTCCAATGAATAAAAGGGCAGCGCTGAATAGACTCTTTGCAACGCCGGAGTACATCACAAATGCGGAGGTGCTTACGGTTTCGGCAGTGCTTATCTGATGGCATTTAGAGATAATGCTGACACCACCGTTGAGAATAAATACGGCAATGCATAGCAAAAGCAGCTTTTTGCTGACCTTTTCCCGGCTCATATTGGAGAGCACTACACCGGCCAGTATAACAGCTGCGCCAATAATGCGCAATGCACTGATTTGCTCGTCCAAAAACAGCAGACCGAAAATGTAGGGCAGCAACATACCACCGCTCATCAGAAAGGTAGAGTACAGTGCCATGCCGCCGTTTTTCAGTACCTGAAAGCTTAACAGGCTGTAGCAAAGACCGCACAGAGTCATGGCAACCGCCAATATGGCAGAAAGGCCGGACCAGCCTGGGCGGAAGTCGCACATGGCCCACATGATAACTGCGGATATAAGACCTGACAGAGCATTAAAACGCAGACCGGCCCGGAAGGACACGCCCTCTGCAGCCTGATATTTTTTTGAAAAGGCAAATTCCACTGCCAGCAGAATCGTGGCAATGAGTACATAGACATAATTCAAGCTGATCACTCCTTTTTTGTATCATAACAGTATTAAAGCAATATTTCTATTGATTTATCCCAGTAAAATATGATATTATCACCAAAAAGGAGGGGGTTCTATGCGCCAAAACAGCTTTACGCTGCCGCCAATGCCGGAAATGGAGTTTTCTGTGACACGGACGGTGTTGGATGCGGCCTCGGAGCTTAACCAAAATGATGCACACATCCACAGGGAATGTGAGGTCTATATCAATTTAAGCGGTGACGTGGCCTTTTCTGTGGAGGATCGGCTCTATGCGGTACATAGAGGCACGGTGATTGTGACCATGCCATATGAATTTCACCACTGCGTCTACCGATCCGAAAAGCTCCATGAGCATTACTGGATCACCTTTTCTGCCAATCGGGATCAGGAATTTTTGCGGTTGTTTTTTAATCGGGAGAAGGGTATGGGCAACCGCATTGACCTGAATGAAGCCCAGCTTACAGAGGCATGCAGTATTCTGGAACAGCTGATGGAGGCCGACCGGGACCGGCTTGACCGCCGGATTTTGCTTCTTCAGTTTTTTCGCATCCTCCAAAGTGGTACGGAAAGAGGCTTCGAAGCCAGGGCAGATCGCTTGCCGGAGTCGGTTAGTCAGGCACTGCAATATATGGACGACCATATCCGGGAGGAGCTGAATGTGCAACATTTGGCAAGGGTATGTAATGTGAGTGTCAATACCCTGGAGCGGCAGTTTAAGGCCTGTTTGGGTGCAACACCCTTTGAAATGCTTCGAAGAAAGCGGCTGTTTACATCCATGATGTATCTGAAAAGCGGCAGCAGTGTGACGGAGGCTGCCCTGAAAAGCGGCTTTTCTGACTATTCCAATTATATCCAGTTGTTTCGCAAGCAGTTTGGTATGACTCCGGGTCAGTATAAGAAAATGATGATTCGTATAATATAATGATTGCAATTTTTGGGAATCCTTGTTATAATTGGAGCATCAATGGAAAAGGAAGGGAAGTCTATGGATTCAATTCTGAATTTTTGGAATCAAATGGTTGCAAATCCGCTGCTGTTTATTGCGGTTTCGCTGACCATGGGTGTTATTTTGGTAAATGGCTGGACGGATGCGCCCAATGCTATTGCCACCTGTGTGGTTACCAGATGTATGTCCCCCCGGGCAGCGATCCTGATGGCAGCGGTGTTTAATTTTTTAGGAGTCTTTGTGATGACCCTCATAAACGCTACCGTTGCAGAGACCATCACCAAGATGGTGGACTTTGGCACAGATGCCAACATTGCAATTATTGCCCTCAGTGCGGCGTTGTTTGCAATTGTGACCTGGGCTGTGCTTGCCTGGGTGTTCGGAATCCCCACCAGCGAGAGCCATGCGCTGATCGCCGGCCTGACCGGCAGCGCCATTGCCGTTCACGGCAGCTTCCAGGGTGTCAACGGTGCAGAATGGGTAAAGGTCGTTTACGGTATCGGCATTTCCGTTGGCTTGGGCTTCGGCTTAGGCTGGCTGGTGTGCAAGACCATGACGATTCTGTTCCGTAAGGCAAACCGCCCCAAGACAGAACCTTTCTTCCGTGGTGCTCAGATCGCAGGTGCGGCCTCTATGGCATTTATGCACGGCGCACAGGACGGTCAGAAGTTTATGGGCGTTGTGCTGCTGTGTGTCTATATGTCTCAGGGACAGGGCCTGCCCAAGGATATCAACATAGCCCAGGATTATATGTGGCTGATGGTGGTCTGCTCGGTCGTTATGGCGGCCGGTACAGCCATGGGCGGTAAGAAGATCATCAAGTCCGTCGGTATGGATATGGTCAAGCTTGAAAAATACCAGGGCTTCTCGGCAGATATTGCAGCTGCGCTGTCTCTGCTGTTCTGCTCTGTGTTCAGTCTGCCGGTATCCACCACCCACGCAAAGACCACCTCCATCATGGGCGTGGGCGCTGTCAAGCGCATTTCTGCTATTAACTTCGGTGTTGTAAAGGAAATGGTGCTGACCTGGGTGCTGACCTTCCCCGGCTGCGGCCTTGTAGGCTTTTTAATGACGAAATTATTTATGTTTATCTTCATTTAAAGGAGTAAGAGAAAATGGCAAAAGGTGATAAGTTCTATTTTGAAAACTTTGCAGCAAGCGCTGCGCTGTCCAAGGAAGCTGCCGAATATCTGGTAAAGTGCCTGGAAGGTTACGATGCCGAAAAGCTTGAGCAGATGATGACCGAGATGCACGAGATCGAGCATAAAGCAGACGTGAAAAAGCATGAGTTGAACTCTGCACTGGCAAAGGCCTTTGTGACCCCTGTGGACCGTGAGGACCTGGATATGCTCAGCCACCAGCTGGACGATGTGACCGATAAGATCGAAGAAGTGCTGCAGGCCTTCTATATGAACAATATTCAGAGTGTTCAGCCCGGTGCTGTGGAATTTGCAAAGAATATTGTCAAGGCTTGCGATATGCTGTGCACCCTGATGATTGAGTTTGAAAACTTCAAGCGTTCCAAGAAGATCCAGCAGCTGATCATTGACCTGAACGATGTGGAAGAGGATTGCGACAAGCTGTACCTGAAGTCCATCCGCGATATGTCCTTAAACGGTGCAGATGCACTGACCGTCATTGCGTGGCGTGATGTCTACGAGTGCCTGGAAGCCTGCGCCGATGCCAGCGAGCATGTCAGCGAGTGCATCGGCACCGTCATTATGAAGAACACCTGATTTCTCCTCTAAGAGAGAAGGGATGTATAAGATGCTGGAACGTGTTTTTAAACTGAAAAAGAACGGAACAACCGTAAAGACCGAGGTGATGGCCGGCATCACCACCTTTATGACCATGGCCTATATTTTGGCCGTTAACCCCAGTATTCTTTCCGATGCAGGCATGGATCCTTCCGCGGTGCTTTTGGCAACTGCCATTGCATCCTTTATTGCAACCTGCTGCATGGCCTTTATGGCTAATCTACCCTTTGTCCTGTCTGCTGGTATGGGCCTCAATGCTTACCTGGCTTATACAGTGGTTCTGGGCTTTGGCTATAGCTGGCAG
>CAYMPY010000132.1:0-6280 GCA_964392535.1 uncultured Oscillospiraceae bacterium | reverse complement strand
GGAGGAGATGTACATTCAGGGCTTTTCCTCCAGCCTGCCGGAGGATGTGCAGCTGCAGATGCTGCGGTCTGTCCCCGGTCTTGAAAACGCAGAGATGATGCGGCCTGCCTACGCCATTGAATATGAGTGTGTAGACCCCACCTCTTTACTGCCCACCATGGAGTGTAAGCAGGTAAAGGGCCTTTACGGCGCAGGCCAGTTTAACGGCTCCTCCGGCTATGAGGAGGCAGCGGTACAGGGTCTGGTCGCAGGCATCAATGCCGCCCTGAAAATACAGGGAAAAGACCCCTTGATCCTGACCCGTGAGAGCAGCTATATCGGCACGCTGATCGACGATCTGGTTACAAAGGGCACAGAAGAGCCTTACAGAATCATGACCAGCCGCTGTGAGTACCGGCTGTTGCACCGTCAGGATAACGCTGACCAGCGGCTCACTGCCATCGGTGCGGCGGTAGGTCTTGTGCCACCTGAACGGCTACAGCAGGTGGAGGAGAAATACGCCGCTGTAAAAAAAGAAATGCACCGCCTGGAGTCCACCGGTGTGCCTGCAAGCGAAGCATTAAATGAAATGCTGGAAAGCCGGGATTCTGCCCCGGTTACCAATTCCGCCCGTCTTGCAGACCTTCTGCGCCGTCCCCAGGTGACCTATGCAGATATTGCACCCTTTGACCCCGGCAGACCGGAGCTTCCCAAGGCTGTTACGGAAGAGGTGCAGATTCAAATTAAATATGCCGGGTATCTGGCCCGGCAGGAAAAACAGGTGGAGGAGTTTCGCAAGGCGGAAAGCAAGCTCCTACCTGCGGATATGGACTATAATGCCATTGCAGGCCTGCGTTTGGAGGCCCGGCAGAAGCTGTCCCAGATCCGGCCTGTGTCTATTGGACAGGCCAGCCGCATCTCCGGCGTCAGCCCGGCAGATATTGCGGTACTTCTCATTGCATTGGAGTAACTTATGATCACCCATACCCAGTTATTACCTGGCGTGACCTTGCACTGCAAGACAGACCGCCGATTCAAGAAAAATACGTTAAGCATCCAGTTTTGCCGTGAAATGCGGGACGAGGAAGCGGCGCTCAATGCTCTGCTGCCTGCGGTCTTGCTGCGGGGCTGTGAAAAATACCCGGATATGCGGCAAATCATTCTGCGCCTGGATGACCTGTACGGTGCGGGGATGTCCTCTCTGGTCCGTGTTGTCGGTAACTATCATATTATCGGCATTGGCTGTACCTTTATTGAGGACCGGTTTGCAATGCCCGGTGATCAGGTGCTTGCACCGCTGACGGAATTTTTATATCAGATCCTGCGCGGGCCCTATACCGAGCAGGGTGTGTTCTCTCGGGAATATGTGGAAAGCGAGCGGAAGAATATGCTGGCGGCCATCGATTCCCGCAAAAATGACAAGCGTGCCTATGCCACGGACCGTGTAATGGAGCTGCTGTGCGGTGATGACCCCTTTGCCGTCCCACGGCTGGGCCGTCGGGAGCGGGTAGAGGCTGTTACGGCGGTAGGCTTGTGGCAGCATTATGAAAAGGTGCTGAAGGAAAGCCCGGTGGAGCTGTTTTATGTGGGCAGCCGAGATCCCCGGGAGGTGGCAGAGCTGGTCAAGCCCCTGTTTGAGGGCCTTGATCGTCAGATTCGATCCTTGCCACCCCAAACCCTGTTAAACGCTGCGCCGCCCTGTAACCTTGAAGAAGAAATGGAGGTTGCACAGGGCAGACTCGCCATGGCGTTTGTGTCCCCGGTGAATATAGATCACAGCCTGTTTATTCCCATTCAGGTGCTGGCAGTGCTCTACGGCGGCAGCACCGGCAAGCTTTTCAATGTGATTCGGGAAAAGCTGTCCCTGTGCTATGACATTGGTGCGGGTTACTATAAAACAAAGGGCATTATGACGGTCCATGCAGGTATTGATTTTAATAAAAAGGATCAGGTTATGGCGGAGGTCTCCCGCCTGCTGCAGGCTTGCTGTGACGGTGATTTCACCCAGGCAGAGCTGACCGCCGCCAAGCAAGGCCTGATTGCCGGCTTACAGTCATCGCAGGATTCCCCCGGTGCCATTGAAAGCTATTATATGAACGGTCTGCTTACAGGCTACAGCATGGAGCCTGCCGATTACATTCGCAGTGTTGAGCAGGTCACGGCACAGCAGGTGCAGCAGGCCGCTGCCACTCTGAAGTGCAATACGGTCTACTTTTTGAAGGGGGTGCAGTAATGGAAAAGCTTCATTATCCCCAGGTGGACGAGTGCGTTTACCGCACCACGCTTCCAAACGGTCTCGCTGTTTTGGTGGTGCCCCGGCCCGGCTTTCAGAAAAAGCTGTGCTATCTGGCGGTAGATTACGGCTCGATCCATCGCAGGTGTACCGTAGACGGACAGCCTTTTGATGCGCCCATGGGCATTGCCCATTATTTGGAGCATAAGCTCTTTGATATGCCCGGGCGGGATATTTCCGCAGAATATGCGGAATTGGGCGGCTTCCCCAACGCCTTTACAGGCTATGATATGACCGCCTATCACTTCTACTGCACGGAGCATTTTGAAAAATGTTTGCAGCTTCTGCTGGAGTTTGTATCTACTCCCTATTTTACGGAGGAGACCGTTGAAAAGGAGCGGGGGATCATCCAGCAGGAGATCCTGATGAATCAGGACAGCCCCGATACAGTGATATTCGAGCAGCAGGCGGCAGTTATGTACAAAAATCATCCGGTGCGGGAGCCTATTTTGGGCACAGCGGAATCGGTGCAGGACATTACTCCGGAGGTGCTCACCCGGTGCCATCAGGCTTTTTATCACCCGGGCAATATGCTGCTGTGTGTTGTGGGTGATGTGGACCCCGAAAAGGTTGCAAAAATCGCACAGGAGCAGCTGCCGCAGATAACGCCGCCCAAGGTGCAGGTGCAGCGGCACTGGCAGGAGGATATGACGGTAGAGATACCGTTGGTGCGCTGCGCCATGGAGGTGGCCATGCCCACCTTCCAGCTGAGCTTCAAGTCCCGGGACCCCGGCCGGGGTGAAGAATCGGTCCGGCTGGAGCTGATCGGTGAATTGGCAGCGGAAATGCTCTTTGGTGAGTCTTCACCGCTGTATATGAAGCTCTATGAAAAAGGTGTCATTGACTCCTCTTTCGGCGGCGGCTTTGATACCATGGAGGGCCTTTCCATGCTGACCGTGGGTGGTGACAGTGAGGACCCGGAGGCCGTTCGGCAAGCTATTTTGGATTTTGCCAAGGTGCTTGTGCAGGACGGTATCCCGGAGGAGGATTTCCTGAGAATGAAGCGCAGCGCTGTGGGCCGTAGAATCCACAGTATGGATAACTTCGATTCGCTCTGCTTCCGCCTGTGCGCCTATCACTTCTCCGGCTTTGAATTCTTCGAGCTGCCCGGTCTCTACGCCGACATCAGCAGGCAGGATGTTTTAAACTTTATAGAAACGACGGTCACGGAGCAGCGGTGCTCCTTAAGTGTGATCGATCCCATGTAAGGAGGTATTCTTATGCAAAACGAATTTACTACCATTTCCTTCCCCGGCCTGGGCATCAAGGGCATTGATCCCATTCGCAGCTTCCAGCTGTTTGGCCTGGAGATCCATTTCTACGGCGTGATCATTGCCGTGGGCCTGCTTTTGGCGGTGTGGTACGGCTTAAAGCGCAGCAAGGAGTTTGGCCTGAAGGAGGACGATATCTTAGACGGCGTGCTGTGGATCGTACCCCTGGCTATCGTCTGCGCAAGACTTTACTACTGCATTTTCGAGTGGGACAGCTATAAGGACGATATCCTCAGTGTGCTGCACATCTGGAAGGGTGGCCTTGCCATTTACGGCGGTGTCATTGGTGCGGCGCTGGGCGTTGTGCTTTTTGCAAAAATAAAAAAGGTCAGCCTGCCTGCGGTGCTGGACCTGGTTGCCATTTCTTTTTTGATCGGTCAGTCCATTGGCCGCTGGGGCAACTTCATGAACCGGGAGGCCTTCGGCAGCGAAACCACAAACTTCCTGCGGATGGGTCTTTACAATACATTTACCGGTGCTTGGGAGTACCACCACCCCACCTTCCTGTATGAGTCCCTTTGGAATGCAATCGGTTTTGTGCTGATCCATTTCCTAAGCAAGAAGCGGAAATATGACGGACAGATGGCGCTGTGCTATGTGGCCTGGTACGGCCTGGGCCGCGCTTTCATCGAGGGCCTGCGGACCGACAGCCTCTACTGGGGTTCCTTCCGTGTCAGCCAGGTGCTGGCTGGTGCATCCTGTGTGATCGCAGTTTCCGTGCTGCTCATTATGCAATTTCGTACCCACAAGCCGGAAAACCTGTTCGTAAACAAGGTTGCGGCAGAAGAAAAAGAAGCAACAGAAGAAGAGGAAAAGACCGAAGAATAACAACACAAGGCCGCTGTCAATCCGCTCTAAGCGGAATGACAGCGGCTTTTCTGTACTTTCTGCGGATTTACTTTTTACTTTGGCTGTGCTATGATAAATAAAAGGCGGTGACTTGATTGGATAACGACCTTAAAGTACATATTACAAAACTGCAAAACCGGGCATTGCGTGAGTTAATTGCAATCCTGCTATGTATCATCTCAATTGGAGTTGGAATCCCATTTCTGCTTGTGCCGTCTTTTGTTTCTGTTATCTTTTTTATTGTAGCGGCTGGCTCTGTCGCCTATTTATTTCGCAGTGCCCGACTGGCAATGCGTGAAGAGCAGGAAGCGGTTTATGAACCTGTGAGATTTATTGCTAAAAAACCAATTCTTTTTTCAGACCTCATCGGTATTTTTGAAAGCCTGACCGACAAAGAGAGTCAATTATCAATTTCCGGGGATGTGCGATTTTTTCGATTCAGCAAGGTTTTTAAACTAAGAACGGTAATATATAAAACAGCTGATTTTAATAAAACGGATTATGATTATGCGAAAAACCGTATTAACAAAAAAGCAAATAAAGAACTGAATATATCCCATTGGGTAAATCGGGCGCAAGCAGGCAACATGATGCGGTTTAACGTCATTTATACCGATACATTAAATGCCGCATTATATCAGATTATATCTCAAAACGCAAAGAGAAACTTGTTAAGAGTAGAGGGCATTATAAATATTGCAATTGTTGGAAACCAAATTATAATACCACCCATTTACGGCCCTTGCGACTTGGCGGAAATCAGCAGATACAAAGGTGTTATTAAATTTATAGACCGATATATTTTAGATCGAATATAAAATTCCCGTTACACAGCACAGCGGTGTAGCAGCACCTGCCCGCTGTTCTGCTTATAAAAATGAGGTAGGAACAATGAAATTTCTTGAAAAAATAGCAGAAATCGAAGAGAATTTTAAAAATGACCACAAATTGGAAGATCATGCCAAATTGTATGGTGTTCATTTATCACCGCCCCTGCTTGCAAAGCACATGATCTTTTTGCCTATGCCGGATGATCTCAGGCAACAGCTTGTTGAAAATTACAAAAAGCAGTTTCCGGAGGAGCTGTTGACGCTTTACAGCAGAATGAATGGCGCAGCACTCTTTTGGACGACCATTTATCTGAGCAGAGCCAACATATCTATTCCAATCGAGCGTTTTTCAATATATGGTGTACCGTTGACCCATGACAGAAACCATCTTGAGCCTTTTAATATAAGTCTGGAGGATTGTAACAGACCATATGGAACGCCCGGTGAATGGTTGAAATTTGGCTCCTATGAGCCGGATGACCCCCCATGCATAAGGACAGATTTATTTATTGACACAGAAACAAAAACAGTTTATGGGGTCAAACACCAAGAGGTGGTTGAAGCAGAGCGCCGTGAGCCGCTTGTCCTGTTAAAAACATGGGACAGCCTTGATTTATGTTTATGTGCGTTGTTTGATGCGTTAAACACCAAATAAGAGCGGTTACAGCTGTACCGGAAAAGAGGGTTTACATGAAGCTGACAGATACACAAAGCAGACATGTTCAGATCCTGCGGGGGTTATCCATTATGGCGGTTGTGCTGATCCACAACACACCGGCAGGAATGAGTCAGGTCCTGGTGCGGCCGTTTCTGAATTTCTGCGTTGGAACATTTTTGTTTTTAAGCGGTTTCCTTTCCAGTAGAGAATCCTGGAGTCCCAAAAAAAGAATTATAAAAGTATTTGTACCCTATGTGATCTGGTCGCTGGTTTATGTCTGTGCCAACAACCTGGATGCACCCGGCAGTATACCGTTCGGGTATGTGAAGGCGCTGGTTTTGGGCAATGCCTCGGCGATCATGTATTATATTTTTGTTTATGCGGAGTTTACACTGCTGAT
>CAYMPY010000131.1:0-6331 GCA_964392535.1 uncultured Oscillospiraceae bacterium | reverse complement strand
CCTTAGCCAGGTCGGTGTCGAAGCCTACCAGCTCGTCGCCTTCCATGTAGTTCATGGGAGCGTACAGGGTGTAGCCAACCACAACGGTCTTGGTCTCTTCGGCTTCCTTTTTGCAGCCTGCGAAGCAGGACAGAACCAGAATCAGTGCCAATACGATAGCGAATAACTTTTTCATGATATGTACTCCTTTTTTCTTCGGCGTGTTGCCGTGTTGTTTACAATGCGCATTATACTTCATTGCTTTAGTTTTGTAAAGTACTAAAGCAATGAAAATTGCACTTTTGTGAAAAGTGCATAAATACATATACAATAAAGCAGGTTGTGTTGTTAAAGATGCTTAAAAATATGCGGTGGTTGCAGGATGCGAATAATACCTTCTCCCGGGGAGAAGGTGGCCCGGCAAAGCCGGGACGGATGAGGAACGGCGACATTTTAACTATAAAGGACACCTGGTACGATGCTGATACTTTTAGGTTTTTGTCCGCATTCCTCATCAGTCTCGCTACGCTCGACAGCTTCCCCCCGGGGGAAGCAATGGTGCGAAGCACGATCCGTATGTTGCGGTTTAATATGTAGGCAAATGCAGCTGCTTTCTGATGATGTGGGCCAGCTGTTTTATAAAGGCGCTGTTGGACGGGCATTTTTCGGCGGCGGTATTGTCAAAAAGCCGTTTCCAGGTAAAAAGCTTGCGGAAACGGAAGGCCAGTTCAATGCCACGGCGGATGGTGATCTCCGCGGAGCCGGGTGTTGTGCCACAGACTCGGGCCACATGGGGATAGAGATCTTCTGTCATGGAGCATCCGGGATTCAAAGCGGCAAAAGTAATAGCTTCTGCCAAGGGACGAAATGCAGGACGGCTCAGGGGGATTTCTATCTGCATCAGTAGTCCGTATGCTGTGCTGCGTACCGCGCGGTCCGGGGGATCATCCAGCTGCAGCTCCAGCTCCAAAAGGCGGGCCGCCACCACAGAGGATTGCAGGGGCTTTACCATCAGCCACCGCACACCCAGCTCGTCCAGGAGCTGTATCAGGTAATCCGACACACCCCAACAGGTGGCAATGACCTGAATGTTCCTGTGGCGGATGGAACGCAGCACATCAAAAGGATCATAACCGGGCATGGATAGATCCAGCACCATCAGGTCCGGGCAATAGCTTTCAATGACCTGGGTAAGACCACGGCTTGTCTGACAGCTATGAACCTGAAAATGATCACCCATAGCCTTGGTCAGATCGGCCAAAACTTCCTGGAGTTCATCTGTCAGTAAAACCCGGCGCATTGCAAAAAAGCTCCTTTCGCTATTCGTTCAACTTTACTATAGCGAAAAGGAGCAAAGAATTCAATTGTATTTTATATAGTTTATTCGACACTTTTCATATACCGTGCAATGGCAGTAATAAATTGTGCACTGGTAATGTCGGCGGGGCTATAGCCCAGATAGTGGGTCCAAAGCACCGGGTCTCTTCTGCGCCACGCCTTGCGGATGCAGTGGATCATGGCTTTGTCCACAGACAGAGCTGTACAGCCCCGGCATTTTGCCACATGTACACACAGATCATCGGTGTACAGACACTTGGGGTGTTCATATTTATAGATGATAGCTGTACACAGACAGGGAAAGCCTACACAGTGACTGTCAAGGCCCATATCCCGGAGAATTTCGTCAATACATACGGCACCGGAGGTCACCAGCAGCTGCTCCAATTGCGTCAGGCGTGTGGCAATGGTACCGGCATCAAACGGATGGATCAGCAGAAAGGCCGTATCCACCATGGAAAGCAGCTCCCGGATATGATCATGGTAGCTGCAGGAAACGGCAAGGACCTGGGTCTGTCCGTCACGGGCCTGAACCGCCCGGAGAAGACCTACGGTATCACAGCCACCCATGGTCAGATCGATCACCAAAAGCTCCGGCAGCAGTGCCAGGAATTCGGCTACCACATCAGGCCCGTAGCCGCAGGTGTGTATATTATATTGTGTATGGAGGTGGTCGTGAAGCTGAGAAAGCAGCGCCCCATCAAGACCGGCCAGCATCAGGTTTTTCATATGCAGATTCTCTTATATCTTTGGAATAAACATAAGCTATAAGTTAAAACTTAATCTATAGCTTGCTTCTTTTCTTTACCTATAGCTGATATACTTAAGTTGGTGATTAAAATGATAGATTATAAACGCATTGGCAGACGAATCGCTTATTATCGCAAAAATGCCGCAGTGACCCAGTCGGCACTGTCTGAGCAGCTTGGTGTTACGGAAAGCTATATCAGCCAGATTGAACGGGGATCGGCTAAGGTGTCATTGAGCAGACTGGGGCAGATCGCGGAGCTTCTCCGGGTAGATACTGCACTTTTGATATCCGATTGCGGAGCAGGCACGGAAGGTGTAGAGCCGGAGCTTGCAAAAATCATCAAAGATTGGCCCGAACAGCAGCGCGCACTGCTGACGGAGCTTGTTCGATGCGCGGATCTGCAAATAAAGGCACAGAAATAAAAAAAGCGATTCACGTTTAGATGTGGATCGCTTTTTACTTTGCTGCTTAGGCGAACCAGCTGGCGATAAGATTCATGATGTCGATAAAAGCAGAATACATACGCATGTACATCCTTTCTTGTGTTTTTTATAGTTACAAGATAGAATGGAGAGATGATTTTTTATATACAGGTTGGAGTATTCCTGCCGAAAAAAGGAGTGAACAGAAAATGCGGATTGCGATTTGTGATGATGAGTCTGCATTTCGGGACGAGCTTAAGGAAATGGTGTTTCGTTATAAAGCGGAACACAATTTACATATGGACGTGTATATATTTGAAAACGGAGAAGCGTTGCTTGCCGATCCAAGTCCCTTTGATATGATCTTTTTAGATTATCAGATGCCCGGATCGGATGGGATGGAGGTGGCAAGACAGTTACGTGGCAGAAGCTGCATGTGCAGTATTGTATTCATCACGGCTTATCCAAGCTTTGTATTTGAAGCCTTTGAGGTGCAGCCGTACCGCTTCTTTGTAAAGCCTGTTACACAAACAGATATTGACAGCCTGTTGACGGCGTTTATTTCACAGCAGCGGAAGCTTGCGCCACTGATCGTGATCAATGAAGGGGAGCGGTCGGTGGTGCAGGCCAAGGATGTGCTGTATTTGGAGGGTGCGGGGAAGTATTGTACGGTACGTACAACGAGGAAAACCTACAGCAGCTCCAAAACACTGGCCCAGGTTCATGAGTTATTGCCTCAGCATTGCTTTTACAGAAGTCATAAATCCTATGTGGTCAACCTTTATAGTATTCAATCCCTGGAAAATGGGGCCATTATTCTGACCAATGGAGAGGCTGTTCAAATTGGGCGCAATAAGCTTGCTGAGTTTAAGCGTATCTATAAGCAATTTGTAAAGGAGTATTATTTAACGATATGATTACGCATTATGTTACGGTTTATAATTCGCTTCTTTACTTTGTGTGCTTGCTGTTGTTTGGCTGTTTTATTCTAAACCAACGTATAGCGAAAGGCTGGCTTGTGGTGGCGGGAGGGTTGTTTGCGATATTGGCTGTATGTGCATTGTGGAAAAGTCATGGCTGGTTTTATAATGTCCTTGTTATTTCACTGGTAGCACAGTTTTGGCTGCTAAAACGGATATTTAAAGATGTTCGGCTTTCTGTGTTCCTGTTTGTTTTTGTAGCAATATGGTTAGTAAATTTGTTGCTTTTGTCGTTAATAACGCTGGTTATACCCTGTTCATATTGGTTTACGGATTGTGCTGTGAATACTACTACAACAGGGGTGCTTGCCTTATTGTGTGTAACACCTCTGCGTAATAGATTACAGCAAATTATTGAACTGACACCAAAATATGTCTTTATAATGTCTGCTGCAATGCTGCTGTTTGCGGCTATAACTTCCGGCCTGATATCCGGCTTTGAAAGCTCCGATTTTCCGGAAGTGTGGACACAGTTTCTGCAGATCACGATTTCGTTTCTACTGCTTGTGATCTGTACGGTGATCCCTGTTATTTTCATGATCTCCATTTCTAACACCCGGTTGAAGGCGGCAACGGAGGAATATGAGCAGCAGATCCGGGTTCAGGCGGACTATTATAAGGAACTGGCCAAGGCTAATTATGAGACCCGCCGGTTCCGTCATGACTTAAAGAATATGCACATTGCGCTGGAGCAGCTGCTTAAAGAGGGTAAATGCCAGGAGGCTTTGGGACAGCTGCATTTACAGGATGAAGCGATTCGGCATACCGCCGCCCAATTTGACACCGGAAACAGCTTTGCCGATGCCCTTCTTTCCCACAAGCAGGTCCGGGCAGAGCGGGCCGATACGCAGCTTCGCTTTCAGGGTGCGTTAAGTCCCAATACGCCGGAGCCTACGGACTTGTGTGTTATTTTGGGCAACACCCTGGATAATGCCCTTGAAGCCTGTGAAAAGCTTGACGGTAAAAAGGTAATCTCTGTTTCTGCCATGTGCCGCAGTGGCTTTCTGTTTTTGACGATCCAAAATCCTGCACCCGGTCCGGTGGCGGTCCGTGGCGGCACAGTGGCTACCACCAAGGAAAACAAGACCCTCCACGGCTTCGGTCTGTACTCCCTCAATGCAGTGGTACGCAAATACGACGGAACCCTGAGGCTCTCCTCCGAACAGGACCGCTTCACCGCCGAAATCGAGTTGTGTCTGCTAAACCTGGGAAAAAGAAAATAAGCAAAACGGTTTTTCACAACATTTTGCAACAAATCCTGCATAAGCAGATGGCTTGTTTTGTACTTTTGAGAAAAATTTTGGGTTTCGGGCAAATAGTGGTTGAAAAATAGCGGCCAATGTGGTACGATATTGTCGTATCGATATGGGCGTACTATGCCCAAATGACAAGGAGAATACAATGCCTCATACGATTGCAGTTGCCGGTAAGGGCGGTGTGGGTAAAACCACCACCTGCGGCATGATCATTGATTATTTGACAAAAAAGAACCGTGGCCCGGTTTTGGTGGTGGATGCAGATGCAAACTCCAACTTAAACGAGGTCCTGGGTGTAGAGGTAGAGACCAGCCTTGGCGCCATCCGGGAGGAAATGGCACAGGCAGAAATGAAAGGCTCCATCCCGGCCGGCATGACCAAGGCCGACTATGCCGATTTTAAATTTAACTCTGCTCTTATTGAAGAAGATGACTTCGATATGCTGGTCATGGGCAGAACCCAGGGTAAAGGCTGCTATTGCTATGTTAATGGCGTGCTGAAGACTTTGGTGGACAAGTATGCCAAGAATTACAGCTATGTAGTGATGGATAACGAAGCAGGCCTTGAGCATGTGGCAAGAGGTACGCTTCCACATGTAGACACCATGCTGCTGATCTCCGATTGCTCCCGCCGTGGCATTCAGGCTGTGGCCCGGGTTGCTGAAATGATTGGCGAAATGGACTTAAAGCCCGGTAAGCTGGGGCTCATCGTCAACCGTGCGCCGAACGGCGTGCTGGATGACGGTGTAAAGGCTGAGATCGAAAAGCACGGTCTGAATCTCATCGGCGTTCTGCCTCAGGATGAGGGCGTTTACCGCTGCGACTGCGACGGCGAGCCTTCCGCAAAGCTGCCCGAGAGCAATCCTGTTAAGGTTGCACTCAAGGGCATCATGCAGAACCTGGGTTTATAAATTGTAGGGACCGCCGTCCCGGCGGTCCCTACGAAATTCTTTTGTTAGATAAGTGGGCGATGCGCATGCCCATTTCTCTATATATATTTTATTAAGGGGGAAACCTAAAATGTCTTTTACACCTAAGACGGGCGCCTTCCGCGGCAACATCAATGCCGTGACCCTGGGCACCGGTGACAAGGCAATCGTCATCGGCGGCCAGAATGTGCTGCCCTTCTACACCTTCGATGCTGCTATCGAAAATGCACCGAAGATCGGTGTCGAAATCTCCGACACCGCAGCTTCCTGGGATGTTCCCGGCCTGAAGGATTTTTACGCCGGCTGCACCACCATGGCTGAGTTTGCCAAGAAGGCTGAGACCATGGAAGGCGCAGACTTCATCTGCCTGAACTTCGAGTCCGCTGACCCCAACGGCGCTGACCGCTCCGTTGCTGACTGCGTTGCCGATGCAAAGGCTGTCGCTGAGGCTGTCACCATGCCCATCGTTGTCATGGGCTGCAAGCACCTGGAAAAGGATGCTGAGCTGTTCTCCGCTATTGCTGAGGCTCTTTCCGGCAAGAACGTTCTGTTCATGTCCGCAAAGAACGAGAACTATAAGACTGTCGGCGCTTCCGTCGCTCTGGCAAGCAACCAGAAGGTCGGCGCTGAGACCGCTGACGACATCAACCTGGCAAAGCAGCTGAACATCATGCTCA
>CAYMPY010000130.1:0-6418 GCA_964392535.1 uncultured Oscillospiraceae bacterium | reverse complement strand
ACGGTCCTGGAACATACCGGCAATGATGGTATTGGTAGAGCCCACAGGCTCATTGCGCACATAAATGGGACTATTGGTTTGAATATCCGCAAGTCTGTGGTGGTCGATGATCTCTAAGATCTCAGCCTCCTCCAGGCCGGGTACAGACTGGGCAGCCTCGTTATGATCCACCAGCACCACCCGCTTTCTGCGGGGACGGAGCAGATGGTATCTGGAAAGAACGCCTACGACCCGCTCGTTTTCGTCCAAAATAGGATAGCAGTGATGGCGGTGCTTCAGCATCCGTTCCCGCACATCGTCCACACGGTCAGACAAATGGAAGGTGATCATATCCTGGGTGCTGCAAATGCGGCTTACCGGTACAGACTGCAGGATCAGCCGTGCAGCACGGTAGGCATCGTAAGGAGTACTGATCACGCAGGTCTCGGTGGGCAGGCTGCGCAGCTCCTCGTCCAGCTCCGCCTGGCACAGCACCACGCAGTTTACATTCATTTCCAGGGCTCTGCGGATCATTTCCGGCTGATGGCCGCACAGGACAACTGAATTGGTCTTATTAAACAGCAGATTTTCCCTGCACTGGGGCAGTGCAATGGTGACCTCGCCGTTGACGGTATCGGTGCTCTCACCGGCCTCATTGAGGATTCGGCCCTCCAGCACCGACAGCACATTGAACAGGGGTACATTATCCAGTGCACCTGCAGTAGTCAGGTCCATGTTGTAGCTTGCCACGTCCTCACGGGACAGCATACCATAGAGCGTACCATCCTCGTTGGTAATGGGAATGGCAGAAATACCCCGTTGCTGTTGGAGCGTATTCCATGCACGGCCAACAGTCACCGCCGAGCCGATGAGCCGGGGGCGGTCAAACTCCAGGTCCTGCACCTGGGTATACATATTGGTGATCCGCTTGGGCGCTTCAAATCCGAAGCGGTCCAGCACCAACTGGGTCTCATCAGAAACATGGCCCAGGCAAGCTGCCTCATACTCCCGATCCCCCACCGCATTGCGCAGGGCCGCATAGGCCATAGCCGCAACGATGGAGTCGGTATCCGGATTTCGATGACCGGTAACATAAATAGGGTCCATAGTACTCCTCCTCAAACCGTAATTTCACCCGCAACACTTCGGGCAAAGAAAGCTTTAATCTCTTCCGGGCTCATACCCTGTCCCAAGGCCCACATCAGCTTGGCAACCGATGCCTCACTGGTCATATCCCGACCCTGGATCACACCCAGCTCCAAAAGCTTGGTGCCCACCTGATAGACGCCCAGGTCTGCACTGTCATGAAGACACTGGGTAGTAACCACAATGCTGATGCCGCTCCGGACGGCATTTTCAATACCATCCAGACCTTCACCCAACACATTGACGCCGCCCAGGCCAAAGGCCTCGATGACAATACCCCGAATACCCATCGTCACAAGGGCATCGAATATCGCCGGATTCATACCGGGCGTCAGCTTTAAAAGAAACACATCACGACTCAGCTCCTGCTTCAGCTGCAAGGGACCCGACACAGCAGGCAAAAGCTCCCGCCGCAGCTCCAAACCGTGACCGCTGACCTGACCCACATAGCGGGCGTTGATGCTCTCAAAGGCAGAAAAACCGGTAGCGCGGACCTTCACAGCGCGACAGCCCAGCATGATCCTGCGGTCAAAGGCCACAAATACGCCGCAGCAGCCGGAGGCTGCCATCGCAAAGGCTGTGCGCATATTATCCGGGCCATCGGACAGTGGGTCCTGCAGCGGAACCTGCGAACCGGTAAACACCACCGGGACAGACAGACCCGGCAGCATAAATGTCAGGGCCGATGCGGTATAGGCCATAGTATCCGTACCGTGGGACACCACAATACCATCATAATGGGGCGCAGCTTCATACACATAGGAGGCCAGCTGCTGCCATTCCAGCGGGCGGATATTGGAGGAATCCAGGCACATAACCTCCCGGACCGTAATATCATAAAACTCCCGCAGCTGATCAATGAAATGGGACATGATCTGCCACCGCTGGGGTTCCAGACCGTCACCGCCGGGGGCAGATGCAATGGTGCCGCCGGTGGTCAGCAGCAGAATTTGTTTTTTATCCTCCATAAGTGCCTTCACACTCCGCATACTTTCTCATCCTTTATTATACCGCCGAACATCCAAAATAGCAAGGACTATTTATTTAATTAAGAATTTAGAATTAAAAATTAAAAATTCGGCGGGAGCTTGCGCCAATGTCACTAAGCTAAGAAAACGCTGTCATTTCGACCGAGCGTAGCGAGTGGAGAAATCTATCTGTTTTGATGTTCGAAAACGGATAGATCCCTCGACTTCGCTCGGGATGACAGCGTTTCTTAATAACGTTAAGCTTAACTAAGTGACATTGGGGCTTGCTCCCGCCGTTTTTGTATTATGCGCGGGTGAAGGTGATGGGCAGGAAATATTCGCCGTAACCGTCCTCATCATCGGTGATCTCGGTGACGGTAAAGGTATCACCGTCTATTTTGATGATATAGGGATCAGCTCTGCTTGGATTATTCGGGTCCAGGTACAGCTCATCGCCCTCCAGGGACCACTTGCCCACCAGCTCCTCTTCGTAGGCCTTGACTTCTTCATACAGCATTGCTTCTATGGCCTCTGCAAAGGTCTTTACATAATCCTCCTTGGAGTAGCCCTCTGCCTTTAATGCCCGTTCATACTGTGCAACAGACATACCGGCCGACTCAGCCGCCATTTCAATAATGGTAGTTACAAACTCTTCATCCAAATTCTGGAAGGATTCGGAAAAATCAGGCTTGATTCTCCCCTTATATGTACCGTCCTCGTCAAAGGTCACCTTGACCACAACCATACAGGGATCGAAAACCACATCAACACGGCTGTTTTCATAGATTCTGTCACTGAAATAGTCAGCCATATCGATCTGACCCTCCCACTTGCCAACCAGGAGCTGTGATTGCTCTATGGGCAATGTGGTCTCTTCCTGTGTTTCTTCCTGTGTTTCTTCCTGTGTTTCTTCCTGGGTTACCTCCTGGGTTGTCTGCTCGGTTTCTTTCTCTTCAGGTTTTTCCTCAGTGTTACAGGCTGCAAAGACAACGACAGCAGTAAGTGCCATTACAATGCAAAGCAATCGTTTCAGGGTCTTTTTCATGAGGCTCCACTCCTTTTTTAAGTTTGTCATGACCGATAAATCAACGTACAATATGTTACCAACGTAAAATACGCCTTCATCGTCCTGCGTACAGCTTTATTCTGCACGCTTAAACACAAGGGGCAGCATAGATTTTGCCAGCTCCTCATCTTCCTCGTCCTCTATAGGGACCTCCACAATAGAGAAGGTGCCGTAGCCAAATTCAATGGTCGCAGGCTCTGCTTCCTCCTCGCTGTCTTCCATAATCAGATACAGTTGATCATCCTCTAAGCGCCACTGTCCCCTGAGTGCTTCAAGTTCATCCATATCGGCTTCGCCCATTATTTCCATAAGCGACTCCTTCGTAGCACCCTGTGCAACCAGCACCTCTTCTGCTGCACTTAAGGACACACCGCCCAGTTGCTCTGCCATCATCTGAACGGTCATTTTCCACATGGCATCCGCAAAGCTCTTGTAGATGGCCTCTACACTGTCCTCATCGACTTCCCAAACAGCGGTGCCATCCTCATCAAAGGTGGCATTGACCACAAGCACACATTCGTCCATTTCCAGCTCGTAGCCTGAATCCAATTCCAAAAGGAACTGACTCACCAGTACAGACATATCCACTTCGCCGACCCAATTACCTACCAGGGTCGTCTCCATTTCCGGCGTTTTTTCCTCGGTCTCCTCAGTAGCCTGGGGATCTTCAGCTGTGGTGTCTTCGGTCTCCTCAGGTTCCGTAGCTTCCGTGGTGGTCTCCTGCTCATCCTCGTCATTATTTTCCTCAGCAGTCTCACCGCAGGCTGCTAACGCAAAAACCATGGTCAGTGCCATAATCAGACAAAGTAAACGCTTTAATGCTTTTTTCATTTTGTAATGCCCCTTTTTACAGTTTTTACAGTATCATCATACCAAAAGTTCTATATATTGTCAACAATAAGCGCGAAAAAACAGACCTGCGGCTGCAGGTCTGTTTGATGTATAATGCTTAAATTACACGCGCTCGAAAACGATGGGCAGGACGTACTCCAGCATATCCTCGTCCACACCGTCGCCCAGGAAAGGACCGTCAACGATGGAGAACTCGTCGCCGTCGAACTCGATCTCCACAGGATCGGTATCCTCGGGATTCTTCTTAGCCATGTACAGCTCATCGCCGTCCAGGACCCACTTGCCCTTGTCATCAAAATCCTCGAAGGCCTCTTCAAACAAGCCCTCGAAGTCCATCTCTGCCATCAGTGCATCCTTGGTCACGCCCTGCTCTTCCATCAGCGCCTCGACCTCTTCAACAGACATGCCAGCCTCTTCAGCGGTCATCTCCATCATAACATCCCACAGCTCGTCGATGAGGTTTTCCATAGCGCCTTCCAGCTTGGAAATATCCAGCTCAGCCTCATAGGTGCCGTCCTCGTCAAAAACAAGGGTCATTACAATTGCGAAATCCTCAACATCCAGCTCCATGTCCAGCTCGGCATACAGCATATCGCTGAGGTAGTCGGACAGGTCGATGGTAGCTTCCCACTCACCAACCAGAGAATCTTCTTCCTCGGGCTCCTCAGTGGTCTCTTCCTCGGTTTCCTTCTTATTAGACTTCTTGCCGCCTTCCTCAGCGGTCTCTTCCTCTTCGTCCTCGTCCTCGTCCTCAGAGCTGCCGCAGGCAACCAGGCAGACGACCATGGTCAAAGCCAGAACGATGCAAAGCAGGCGTTTTAACAGGTCTTTCATAGTTTAAACTCTCCTTAAATATTTTTTGTCTTTAAAAAGACATAATGAAATTATAGCATTGTGTCTGCAAAATGTCAACATAATCTTACTTGCACAGTTCCTGTGCAACCTCAACGATGTGCTCGGCAGACAGACCGAACTGCTTGAGAAGCTCCACAGCAGGACCGGAGTGGCCGTACTCGTCATTGACACCAATACGCTTAACAATGGTGGGGCACTTCTCAGCCAGCAGGCTGCAGACAGCCTCGCCCAGGCCGCCAATGATGGAGTGCTCCTCGCAGGTGATGACCTTGCCGCACTTCTTTGCAGCAGCCAGAACCAGCTCCTCGTCCAGGGGCTTAATGGTAGCCATGTTGATAACCATGGCGTTGATACCGGCTTCAGCCAGCATTTCACCGGCCTTGATTGCCTCGTAGGTTAAGAGGCCGTTGGCGATAATAGCCACATCGGTGCCGTCCTTAACGATCTCGCCCTTGCCGATCTCAAACTTGTAGTCATCAGAGTGGAACACGGGCACTGCCAGTCTGCCAAAGCGCAGATACACAGGGCCTTCCATCTCATAAGCAGCCTTCACAGCAGCCTTTGCCTCCACATCGTCAGCGGGGCAGATAACGGTCATGCCGGGGATGGAGCGCATCAGAGCGAAGTCCTCGCAGCACTGGTGGGAAGCGCCGTCCTCACCGACGGAGATACCGCCGTGGGTTGCGCCGATCTTCACATTCAGGTGGGGGTAGCCGATGGAGTTACGGACCTGCTCGAAAGCACGGCCAGCAGCAAACATAGCAAAGGAGCTTGCGAAAGGCACCAGGCCTGCGGTGGACATACCGGCAGCGATGCAGATCATGTTGGCTTCTGCGATACCGCAGTCAAAGAAGCGGTCGGGAAAAGCCTTCTTGAAAGTACCGGTCTTGGTAGCGCCAGCCAGGTCGGCATCCAGAACTACCAGGTTATCATACTGTGCGCCCAGCTCAGCCAGAGCAGCGCCATAGCTGTCGCGGGTTGCGACTTTCTTCATTTCAGCCATATTACATTGCCTCCAGTTCTGCCAGCTTGGCCTTCAGTTCGGTCATTGCCTGTGCGTACTCAGCATCGTTGGGAGCCTTGCCGTGCCAGCCGGCATCGTTCTCCATGAAGGAAACATCCTTGCCCTTGGTGGTCTTGATGACGATAGCAGAGGGCTTGCCCTTAGTCTCACGAGCCTTGTTGTAAGCAGCCTCGATGGCGTCGAAGTCATGGCCGTCGATCTCCTGGACGAACCAGCCAAAGGCAGCCAGCTTGTCCACGATGGGATAGGGACTCATAACATCAGCGATGTTGCCGTCGATCTGCAGGCCGTTGTTGTCAACTACGATGCACAGGTTATCCAGCTTGTAGTGGGCAGCTGCCATGCAGGCTTCCCAAACCTGGCCTTCCTGAATTTCGCCGTCGCCCAGCAGGGAGTAGACACGGTTGGTCTTGCCGGTGTGCTTGGCAGCCAGAGCCATGCCAACAGCAACAGAGATGCCCTGACCCAGGGAGCCGGTGGACATATCCACGCCGGGAACCATGTTCATGTTGGGGTGGCCCTGCAGGT
>CAYMPY010000129.1:0-6428 GCA_964392535.1 uncultured Oscillospiraceae bacterium | reverse complement strand
GGAAGCAGTCGTCCTTCAGGATCTGAGAATGGATCTCTGCCACACCGTTGACGTAGCTGCCCACATAGACACTGAGGTTTGCCATGTGTGCGGTGTTATCCTTGACGATAAACAGCTCCGGATGCTCGCTCTTAAGCTTACTGTCAATACGCAGAATAATATCCACGATCTCCGGCACCACAGAACGCAGCAGGTCCAGGTTCCACTTTTCCAGTGCCTCGCCCATGACGGTGTGGTTGGTGTAGGAGAAGGTCTTTTGTGCGATCTCAAAGCTGTGGTCGAAGTCCATACCCTCGGCCATCAGCAGACGGATCAGCTCGGGAATGGACATGGCGGGGTGGGTGTCGTTCAGCTGCACGGCATAATACTCGGCAAAGTGGCTCAGGTCACTGCCGTGGACGGACTTATACACCCGCATCATATCCTGCAGGGATGCGCTGGAGAGCACATACTGCTGCTTGATACGCAGGCGCTTGCCCTCCCAGGTGGAGTCATTGGGATACAGCACACGGGTGATATCCTCGGCCTTGTTCTTCTGAGTCAGGGCACGCAGGTAGTCCTGGTCGTTGAAGGCGTTGAAGTCCAGCTCCTCCTCGGCCTCGCACTGCCACAGACGGAGGGTGTTGATATTCCTGGTACCGTAGCCGATGACAGGCACATCGTAGGGAACGGCCAAAACGGTGTGGTCGGGGAACTTCACCTTCACAGTATGGTTATACCGACGGTAGGACCAGGGATCACCGAACTTGGACCAGTCGTCTGCATTCTCCTTCTGGCTGCCATTTGTGTCAAAGCTCTGCTTGAAGAGGCCGAACTTATACCGCAGGCCGTAGCCGGACAGGGGGATGTTGGTGGAAGCGGCACTATCCAGGAAGCAGGCTGCCAAACGGCCCAGGCCACCGTTACCCAAAGCGGCATCCTCGATATCCTCCAGCACAGCCAGGTCAACGCCCTGGTCTGCAAACAGCTGCTTCATCTCATCCAAAATGCCCAGGTTATACATATTGGAATAAACCAGGCGGCCAATGAGATACTCGGCAGAAATGTAATAGGCCTTACGCTGGTGCATGCGGGTATGCTTGGCATTATTCCAATTATCGGAAATAGCCATCATCACAGCTTCGCCCAGTGCTTCATGGAGCTCCTGGGGAGAGGCCTCCTTCAGAGATACGTCATAAGCATACTTCAGCTTCGCCTCCGTCCACTTCAGAATGCTCAGGCAATTATAACTCATACTCTTTTTCACCTTTCATGGGGATTCGACCATATAATTTGGTCAGTTTATAGATTTTTTCAGCAAGCTTCGGTGCCAGCGCACCGTCCTTCATGCGCCAGGTCCAGTTGCAGCCGGTGGTACCGGGGAAGTTCATCCGGGCCTCTGCACCCAGGTCCAGGTAATCCTGCACAGGCACGATCGCCCATTTTGCAGGGCTTGCCATGGCGGTGCGGATCATGCCCCAAACATAGCCCTCCTTTTCGGTCAGGCACATATACTCTGCGGCATATTCCACCGCCTCCTTGGGGGCGGTATCGAACCACTGGCGGGTGGTCATATTATCATGGGTGCCGGTATAGCACACAGAATTTGTGGGGTAATTATAAGGCAGATAATCCGACGGCTCCCGGCTGTCAAAGGCAAAGCCCAGGATCTTCATACCGGGCAGGTCGGCATCGTCCCGCAGATCCAGGACCTCCTGGGTCAAAAAGCCCAGGTCCTCTGCGATCAGCTGCAGCTCGGGAAGTTCCTTTTGCACGGCCTGAATAAAGGCCATACCGGGGCCCTTGACCCACTTGCCGCCCTTGGCGGTCTTGTCACCGTAGGGTACGGACCAGTAGGCTTCAAAGCCGCGGAAATGGTCCAGCCGCACCACATCAAAAAGCTTTCCGGCAGCACCCAGCCGCCGCAGCCACCAGCTAAAGCCGTCCTTTTTATGGGCCTCCCAACGGTACAGGGGGTTGCCCCACAGCTGACCGTCCTCACTGAAGGCATCCGGCGGACAGCCGGCCACCGCCTCAGGCTGCAGCTTTTCATCCAGCTGGAACAGCTCCGGGTTTACCCAAACCTCCACGGAATCGTAGGGCACATAAATGGGCACGTCACCAATGATCTGAACGCCGTTTTTAGCGGCATAGTCCTTTAATTTCTGCCACTGGTTAAAAAACAGGTACTGCACGAAGCTATAAAATCGAACAGACTCCTTCAGCTCCTGCCGTGCCTGCCAAATGGCATCTGCCTGACGGAGCTTCAGCTCCTCGGGCCACTGATACCAGGAGGTATTATACTTCTCCCTGAGTGCCATGTACAGCGCAAAATCCGAAAGCCAAACACTGTTTTCCGTGCAGAAGCTTTGGAACGCACCGTCATCAGTAAACCGCTGCCACGCCTTACGCAAAAGGATCAAACGATTATTATAAAGTATGCCGAAATCCACCTTCAAGGGGTCCTCTCCCCAATTTACAGCGGTCAGCTCCTCCTGCTTCAAAAGGCCATCGTCAACCAGCAGCTCCAGGTCGATCAGGTAAGGGTTACCTGCAAAGGTGGAGCAGGACTGGTAAGGCGAATCGCCATAGCCGGTTGGATTTAAGGGCAGCAGCTGCCACAGCGTTTGACCGGCCTGTCTCAGGAAATCCACGAAAGCAAATGCACTCTTGCCAAATGTACCTACACCGCAGGCACCGGGCAGAGATGTGATGTGCATGAGTATACCGCTTGCGCGCATGGAATCCCTCCTTTATCTATCAGTATATGCCCCTATGTTGTGCTGTGTATACACTGCGGGCACTATATATCAACATACTTAAACAGAATACTGTTTTTTTGTCTGTTTGTCAAGAAAAACCCGCCAGTTGTGCATATTTTCCATATTTCATCCCACAAGCCCCCCGGTTTCCCCTGCATTCGTAGTGCATTGTAACAATAAGCATCAGACTTTTAAGGTGTTTTAAAAAATGCTGTCATTTCGACTCGGTCGAAATGACAGCGTTTTTTAAAAATTTAAGAGGCGGGGCTTGAATCAGTGGAAATAATTATAGGCAGCGTCAGCAAATTTCATCAGGGCGGCGAATACGTCATCGCCCTTGGTGTTACGCTGTATATAGCCTTCAATGCTGTCGGAGGCCGTGCCGTAGACAGAACCGTCTGCGTTGTAAACAGTGACCTGCGCCTGCTGTCTTGCATCAGCATAAACCAGTTCGCTCAGCTCCACGCCATACACGCCGCCTGCATCAACGAAGTCTGCGCTGTCAACACGGACCGTCTGCACCTCACCCAGGTGGTTGGTGAAGCTGTAGATCACGTACTTGTCGGCAGTCAGGTTCTTAAAGGCAACCTGCAGCTGGATGCTGCTCTCCAGCACCAGACGGGTGCCCAAATAATTCGTGCCCTTACCCTGGTTGTTTTTCAGGGTCGTGACCGTAGTCGTGCCATAGCCCTTCTGGGCGGCGGTCAGCTGACTGTTGGCAAGATCGTCGGTGCCGTAGCTGAAATTCACCTGCGCAGCTGCGCCGTAACCCAGCATATCCACCATCATGGTCCTGCCCTCGGCATCCTGCTTGTCTACGTTACGCATGACGTAGTCCCGGACAGAGTCCACCTTGGCATTGGAGATCGCCTGACCATTTGCATTGTAGATGGTGACATAGAAGGTATCACACATTTCCTTTGCAGCCAGTCCGTCGTAGGAAATTGCCCAGTAGCTGCCTACCGTGCCCCACTGGCTCGCAGGAACAGTCTTGGTAGTATTCGTACCGTCTGCCCACTCCTTCTCAATGATGGCGTAGTACCCCTCGGTGGTAGTAAATCTGGTCTTTGCAACACCAAACTGGAACTCTAAGGAGTTACCCAAAATCATACGGGCAACGTCGATATCAAATTTGGTTGTGGGCGTATAATCTGCCGTACCCATGGAATAGGCGTTATAAAATGCCGTGGTGGAATACTCTGCATCACGGGTGTGATTTGTAAAGGTAGCATCGCATTTCAGGCGGTAACGGTATTTTCCGTAGCTCTGCATATAGGAAGCTTCCCAGCCCGGGTCTGCGTTATAGTACAGGCCATCCAGTTTTATGATGTTCCAGAAATGGGTGGCCGAGCCGCTGTTGACCGTACCTTTTATAACACGGCAATCCACACCACATTCCAACAACAAACGGTAAAGCAGTGTTACAAAGCCTCTGGGTGCTGCACCCTTATGAACCATGGCCGTGTAGGCCGCAGCGTTACTGCCGCCGTCTCCTGAGTAGCCGTAGGAGATATTATTGCTCATCCAGCTGTAGATGGCATCGAATTTCTCATAATCGGACATTCCTGCCTTTATACTTGTGGTAATAAAACTGTCAACAACCTCCGTCAGCGCCGTTTCCTGGGCAGCAGTGGAGTAATAAACCGCTTTTACAGACATGGTCACAAAATATTTGCTTCCAACGGTGACATATTCCATCGTTGGCGCAGTGCTGTAAACGTGGTATCTCAGATAATCGCCCTCATCCGGCACGCCGTTATGGGTGAAAGCCTGCGAAAGCAGCTGCTGAAACAGATCTGCCGTGGGAGCCTGGTTCAAGCTGATATACAAATTAAATGTTCCGGTCCGGTCCTTAAGACACTGCCGCAGCTGTTGCACCGCCACGCTCTTTTCCGCATACAGCTCCTGTGCCAGATAGTCGCTTTGACCCATGGGGTAAAGTGCATGAAACGCCGCTGTTTCAAAGGATGCATCACGGGAATGGTCCGTATAATTCGACGGGCAGACCAGACAGTAATCATATTGTTGCCAGGTCTTGCCTTCATCCCAGGTGCTGTCACAGTTATAATAGCACCCGTCATCCATCTGCACGATGTTCCAGCCGTGGTTTCCGCCATTGGCAATGCCGGAGATATAGCGGTTATCTATGCCACATAACAAAAGCATCCGGTACAGCAGCGTGGCATAGCCCTGGCACACTGCTGTTTTGTTGATCATTGCTGCGTAAGCCGTATACTGCAGCTTATAGCTGGCATCGCCTAAATGATCATAGTCATAGGTGATATTTTGACAGATCCAGTCATAGCACACGCGGAACATCTCATAATCGGTCATACCACTTTCAATATTCGTGGAAATAAACTGATCCAAAGCTGCAGTGAGCTCTGCCTCCTGCTGGGCGGTGGTCTTATATTTCATATAGTAGGTCAGGCTGCAGTAATAATAGCCGCCACTGCGGTAAGCCGAACAGCTTCCGGAATAGCCGTCATATTCCTTGTCCAAATAGTCACCCTGGCTGTCCACACCGGTATGGGCAACAGCCTGTTCCTTCAGTGTGGGGTAAATATAATCTATAAATTCCTGGGTGTATGCTGTAGATCTGAAGCCAATAGTAATGGTAGTCTGCCGATCTTCCATGGCCGCACGAAGCTCCAGAGCTGCGGCAGCCTCGGTGGTATGGTAGGTAACGCCCTTTGTGGGTCTGCCCTCTGTGACCTCCCCAATTACAACCGGGCCCACCTGAGGTTCGGGTGCTTCACCGCACAGTTGCTTTGTCTCAGCAACCTGCTCAACAGCAGGTGCTACCGCTTCCTGTGCAAAAACGTTGGGGATGCTGCTCACAAGCAGCACAATGCAAAGCAAGAAGCCTAAGAGTTTAGTAAGACGTGACATAACTTACCTCCAAACGAGAAAGCCGCCGCCTTTTCAGGCGGCGGCTGAAATTTCGGAATTAAGCCTCCAGGTTGAAGCCGGTTTCCTTGTTGAACATGTGGCAGTTGTGGCCGCCGAAGGTGAATTTGATGGGGGTGCCGCTCTTCAGGGCAGCAACCTCGGCCAAGGTCATGTCCATGGTGTTGACGATAACGACAACGTCCTTGCCAACAGCGCTGACGTGCAGGTGGATGGAGGAGCCCATCAGCTCGTGCACATCGATAACGCCCTCAACGCCCTCAGCAGTGCTCAGGGTGATATGCTCAGGACGGATGCCCAGCAGGATCTCCTGCTCCTGAACCTCGTTAGTTGCCAGTGCAGCCTGCTTCTCCTCGGACACTTCAACAGTGTAGCCGCCCAGCTCAACTGCATACTTACCGTTCTGCTTCACGAGCTTTGCATCGAACATGTTCATCTGGGGAGAGCCGATGAAGCCTGCGACGAACAGGTTTGCGGGATGATGGAACACTTCCTGAGGAGTGCCGATCTGCTGGATGAAGCCGTCACGCATAATGACGATACGATCGCCCAGAGTCATAGCCTCAGTCTGGTCGTGGGTAACGTAAATAAAGGTGGTATCGATCTTGGAGCGCAGCTTGATGATCTCAGCACGCATCTGGTTACGCAGCTTGGCATCCAGGTTGGAAAGAGGCTCGTCCATCAGGAAGACCTTGGGGTCACGAACGATGGCGCGGCCGATAGCAACACGCTGACGCTGACCGCCGGACAGAGCCTTGGGCTTACGGCCCAGGTACT
>CAYMPY010000128.1:0-6532 GCA_964392535.1 uncultured Oscillospiraceae bacterium | reverse complement strand
CGGTGGAGTTTTCCTTCACACGCCAGTCGTTGATCTGCAGGTAGTTGTCCACCAGGTCCTTATAGTTCAGCAGAGCGGAGTTGACATTACGGATCTTCTCACGCTGCTTGCGGTACAGAATGTAGCACTTGGCCACATCTGCATAGCCGGCATCGGCCAGCACCCGCTCCACGCTGTCCTGAATGTCTTCAACGGACACCATGCCGTCTTTGATCTTGTTTTCAAAATCAGAGGTCACCTGCAGAGCCAGCAGATTGGTCACACTGGGATGATGCTGACGGCCCACGGCTTCAAAAGCCTTGACCATAGCTGCACTGATCTTGCTGATCTCAAACTCAGCAGTAGTGCCGTCTCTCTTTAAAACCTTATACATATGAAAAAAACTCCCTTCGAGTAAAATTTTACAGAGGCTGCTCGCCAAAATGCGACAGCCTCTGTATTATAGCGACAGAAATGCGTTCTGTCAATATCTTGTTTTAAAAATCACTCGTAGACACAATATATTGTGGTGTAACCTTTTGATACTTTGTGTAAACAATTCAAACGCCACGGAGGTCAATCGTCTTTGCGGCGTGGACAAGGAGGTTTTTGTACCCCTCCAGGGTCTCAGCAGTGGGGGCAGATAAACCGGCAAAACAGACCGTGTCCCGCTCCATAAAGGCCTGCAAATATAGTGCATTTACCAACTTTCCGCCGGTTGTTTTAATCAACCAAGCTGCCATATCCCGAATGCTCTGCGCATCGTGGAGCGGCTCCACAACCGTGGTCCGAAATTCGTAACCAATTTTTCCGGACACCAGATAAAAAATACTTTCCTCAATTTTTTTCAGATCAATGGGGATACCGGTGGTTTGACTATATCGGTCCGGAGAATTTTTAATATCCATGGCCACATAGTCCACCAGTCCCTGCTCCGCCACAGACCGCAACACCTCCGGGCGGTAGCCGTTGGTGTCCAGCTTCACCGCATAGCCCAGGGCTTTTATTTTTCCCAAAAATTCAGGCAGCTCCTTTTGCAGTGTTGGCTCGCCCCCGGTGACACAAACACCATCCAGGATGCCGGTTCTTTTCTCCAAAAAAGCAAAGAGCTCCTCCTCGGTCATGGCAGGGGCAGCCTTCCCATCCAAAAGGGGGGTATTGTGACAAAAGGGACAGCGAAAATTGCAGCCATCTAAAAAAACCGTACAGGCCACCTTCCCCGGAAAGTCCAAGAGCGTCATTTTCTGTAGTCCCGCGATCTTCATTGATCCGCCACCTCCTTTTGGGGGTATTATAGCATGAACACCGTGGGATTGCAACAAGCGCAAAATGGAAATTAACTTAGTTAATCTGTACAAAAGTACTGGTTGACTTTAGGGGTGGTTTGTGCTATATATTAAGGTAACAGAATATGGGTCGGATGATCTATCCGGGAGAGACTGCTTCGTTGCAGCGCCGAAGGGGATGCAAAAACTCTCAGGCAAAAGGACCGGGTTGGGACGATACTCCGTAGAGTGCGTTTGGTCGCACGCCGAAGGTGCAACCCGTTTTTCGGGGAATCTCTCAGGTAAAACCAGCGGAGGCACAGAATGCTTTACATTCTGTGCCTTTTTTGTATTTTTAAATCAATAAAAGGAGAATGAATTATGAGTCAGCTCAAGCGCACCGCCCTTTATGACGCCCATGTAGCTGCCGGTGCCACCATGGTGGACTTCGGTGGCTGGGAAATGCCCATTCAGTACCCCGCCGGTATCGTTACCGAGCACCTGTACACCCGCAAGCACTGCGGTATTTTCGACGTATCCCACATGGGCCGCCTGATCGTGGAAGGCAGCCAGAGGGTGGAGTTCCTGCAGAAGGTTCTGACCTCCAATGTGGCCGCTCTGAAGCCCGGCCGTGCCCAGTACTGCATGATCGCCAATGAAAACGGCGGTGCTGTGGACGATGCATACCTGTATATGTTCACTGAGGACAAGTACTTACTGATCGTCAATGCCTCCAACACCGACAAGGACATTGACCATCTGAACAAGTACCTGCCCGGCTATGATTGCAAGATCACCAATGTTACCGACAAGTACGCTTCCATCGCCGTTCAGGGCCCCGATACCGACAAGATCCTGATGACCCTCACCGGCGGTGCAGAGATCACCGGACCCAAGAAGAACGACCTGGGCACTGTGATGATGGAAGGTCACGAGGTTCAGGCCTCCCGTACCGGCTACACCGGCGAGCCCATGGGCTATGAGCTGTTCATCAAGGCCGGTGAAGTGCAGTGGCTGTGGGACCGTCTGATCGAGCTGGGCGCACAGCCCACCGCTCTGGGTGCAAGAGATACCCTCCGCTTAGAGGCCGGTCTGCCCCTGTATGGCCATGAGCTGGGCACTGACCCCAGTGGCAAGGAGATCCCCATTTTCGCCGTTTCCCTGTCCCGCTTTGCTGTCAGCTTCAAGGAAGAGAAGGGCGACTTCATCGGTAAGGCTGCTTTAGAAGCACAGCAGGCAGGCACTGAGAAGAAAATCGTGCCCATCCGCCTTGTGGACCGTGGCGTTATCCGTGCAGGCATGGAGATCTACAGCGGTGACAAGCAGGTTGGCTGGGTCACCAGCGGCACCATGGTTCCCTACTACGTCTTTGAGGGCGATGAGCCCACCGATGCCACCGGCAAGCGTTCCATCGGCTTTGCTTACATCGAAGCAGGCGCAGAAAACCTGACCGTTGATGTCCGCGGCAAGCGACTGAAGGCTGAGATCGTGGAGCGTCATATGCTCCAGACTCTGCCCCCCTACGGTCGCGCAATTGTTTAATTTTAGTAACCACTGATTCATTCGGCTTCGGCTGACAGCGGATCTTTTGCCCCAA
The DNA here is from genome assembly GCA_964392535.1 of uncultured Oscillospiraceae bacterium. Taxonomy (GTDB): domain Bacteria; phylum Bacillota; class Clostridia; order Oscillospirales; family Oscillospiraceae; genus Faecousia. The sequence goes on along the minus strand of CAYMPY010000128.1, from coordinate 3,691 downwards.
CTCTACAGTTTGAAAACTTGAAATACACAAAGTATTCCTGCGTTTCCAAACTTTGATTTGTGTCAAAATCTCTTGCCGTCAACTCTCGCCTCATAAATCAGTGCTTACTATGATTCCGTAAAACGGAAATATAAAAAACTATAATATTATTTTTTGGAGGAATTTATTATGAGCAATCCTATCGAACTGCAGTATTCCAAGTCCCACGAGTGGCTGGCTGAGGACGGCACCGTCGGCATCACCGATTTCGCCCAGGAGGCTCTGGGTGATGTTGTTTTCATCGGCCTGCCCCAGGTTGGTGATGCTGTTACCGCCGGCGAGAGCTTTGGTGACGTTGAGTCCGTTAAGGCTGTTTCCGACCTGATCAGCCCTGTTACTGGCGTGATCGTTGCTGTCAACGAGGGCCTGGAGGACGCACCCGAGGCACTGAACGAGGATCCCTATGCAAACTGGATCATCAAGATCGAGGAGATCACCGACAAGGAAGAGCTGCTGGACGCTGCTGCCTACGAAGCTTTCTGCGCTGAGGAGGGCTAATTCATGGCCGGTTACATTCCCTCTACCCAGGAGCAGCGGCAAGAAATGCTCCGTCAGGTTGGGGTTGAGAGCTATCGGGAGCTGTATAAGGACGTACCTGCCCAGATGTATCTGGAGGACGGTGCCCTGAACATCCCCGAGGGCCTTTCCGAGCTGGAGGTTTCCCGGAAGGTCACTGCCATGGCTGAGAAGAACAAGGTGTTCCCCACCGTTCTTCGTGGCGCAGGCGCATATGACCACTACATCCCCAGCATCGTAAAGTTCATTCCTACCAAGGAAGAGTTCCTTACTGCATACACCCCCTATCAGGCCGAAATGAGCCAGGGTATCCTGCAGTCCATTTTTGAGTATCAGACCATGATCTGCCGCCTGACCGGCATGGATGTGTCCAACGCCTCTGTTTATGACGGCGCAACTGCCGCTGCCGAGGCCGCTGCCATGTGCCGTGACCGCAAGCGCAAGGTGACACTGATCTCTGCTGCTGCCCACCCTGACACCATCGCCACCGTTAAGACCTACTGCTACGGTACCGGTGACGAGCTGAAGCTGATCCCCACAAAGGACGGCCGCACCGACTTGGAGGCTCTGAAGGAGCTTCTGACATCGGATGTCGCCTCCGTTTACATCCAGCAGCCCAACTTCTACGGTCAGATTGAGGATGCCACCAAAATCGGCGAGCTGACCCATGAGGCCGGCGCCATGTACATCATGGGCTGCAACCCCATTTCTCTGGGCATTCTGGCTACTCCTGCACAGTGCGGTGCAGACGTTGCCGTTGGCGAAGGCCAGCCCTTAGGTATGCCCCTGAGCTACGGCGGTCCTTACTTAGGCTTTATGGCCACCACCGACAAGCATGTCCGCAAGCTACCCGGCAGAATTGTTGGTCAGACCGTGGATGCCAAGGGTGACCGTGCCTTCGTCCTGTCCCTGCAGGCACGTGAGCAACATATCCGCCGTGAAAAGGCCAGCTCCAACATCTGCTCCAACCAGGCACTGTGCGCCCTGACCGCCGGTGCGTACATGGCAGCCATGGGCCCCAACGGCCTTGCCGAGGCTGCAAAGCAGAGCACTGCCAAGGCGCATTACCTGGCAAAAGAGCTGTGCGCTATCCCCGGTGTAGAGCTTCTTTACACCGGCGCATTCTTCCATGAGTTTGTGACCACCGTTCCCAATGCCGAGAAGGTGCTGACCGCACTGGAGGAAAAGGGCATTCTGGGCGGCCTGCCTGTGGAGGGCGGCATCCTGTGGTGCGTAACAGAGAAGGTTTCAAAGGAGCAGCTGGATCAGGCTGTAGCAATCGTTAAGGAGGTGGCAGCATGCAACTGATTTTTGAAAAGAGTGTCGCCGGTCGTGGCAACCAGTACCTGGGTGCCTGTGATGTAGACTACACCGAGCTGCCTGCCGAACTGCTGCGTGAGGCTGCACCTGCTCTGCCCGAGCTGAGCGAGACCGACCTGAGCCGTCACTACACAGAGCTCAACAAGAATGTCCACGGTGTCAACTGTGGCTTCTATCCCCTGGGCTCCTGCACCATGAAGTACAATCCCCGTATTGACGAGGAAATGGCTGCACTGCCCGGCTTTACCGGCATCCACCCCTTAGCACCCAAGCACACCACCACAGGCTGCCAGGAGGTTTTGGATACCGCCCGCACCCTGCTGTGCGAGATCACCGGCATGGACGATATGACCTTCCAGCCTGCAGCAGGCGCACACGGTGAGTTCACCGGCGTGCTGCTGATCAAGCAGTACCATGAGGCCCGTGGCGACAAGCAGCGCACCAAGATCATCGTCCCCGACTCCGCCCACGGCACCAACCCCGCAACCGCCGCCATGTGTGGCTTTACGGTTGTCAACATCCCCTCCGCCCCCAACGGCTGTGTGGACCTGGAAGCACTGAAGGCTGTTCTGGGTGATGACACCGCAGGCCTGATGCTGACAAACCCCAACACTGTCGGTATTTTCGACGAGAACATTCTGGAGATCACCCGTCTGGTTCATGAGGCCGGTGGCCTGTGCTACTATGACGGTGCAAACCTCAATGCTGTTATGGGTGTTGTCCGTCCCGGCGACATGGGCTTTGACTGCATCCACCTGAACCTCCACAAGACCTTCGCCACTCCCCACGGCGGCGGTGGCCCCGGCAGCGGCGCAGTTGGCTGCAAGGCACACCTGGCTCCCTACCTGCCCGGCTCTGCACTGATGGGCGATAACGCTACCATTCAGGTCAAGTCCTTTGCAGGTAACTTCTTAGTGGTTGTCAAGGCCATGACCTACATCCTGAGCCTGGGTAAGCTGGGCATTCCTGAGGCTGCAAAGAACGCCGTGCTGAATGCCAACTACCTGCAGGAGAAGATCAAGGGCACCTTTACCCCCGCCTTTGACCGCATTTGCATGCATGAGTTCGTGCTGGATCTGAGTACCTTCAAGAAGGAGACGGGCGTGACCGCACTGGATGTTGCCAAGACGCTCATCGACTACGGTATGCATCCGCCCACGATGTACTTCCCCCTGATCGTTCACGAGGCTCTGATGCTGGAGCCCACCGAGACCGAAAGTCAGGAGACACTGGATTGGGCTGCCGAGGTCTTCCGCAAGCTCTACGAGCTGGCACATGAAGACCCCGAATATATGCACGCCTCTCCCCACAATGCACAGATCGCCCGCCCCGACGAGGTCCGTGCCGCAAGAAATCCCATTTTACAGTACAAGTAATCCCAAAGGCCAGCTGCACGTAGCTGGCCTTTTTTATTGTGAACTTGGGGGCAATGGCACAACTATCTTAATATTATGCTTGACAATATATGTCACAATGGTATAATCAACGTGTCTATTCATTATAGATTTACGATACCACAGGGGACCGTAATAAAGCACAAAACAGCCCCCTGTGCACCCGCAACCTATACCCCCTCCAACTAAAACGCACCTCTGCACCGGGTCAAATATCCCGGCGTAAAAAGATATTTAAAAAAATCGGTTGCACTTTTGCGTTTTTTGTATCTATTTATGTAGAGACTTTAAAAGCCTCAAAAAAATAACAGGAGGAATAAACATGTTAAAACGAACGTTACGAATCTGTAGCCTGATTTTGACTATCGTTATGGTCATTAACATGCTGCCCATGCAGGCACTTGGAGAAATGGTTTTCACCG
>CAYMPY010000127.1:0-6563 GCA_964392535.1 uncultured Oscillospiraceae bacterium | reverse complement strand
CTGGATATGGAGATCGCCAGCGAGTTTATTACCATGGCATCTCACCTGATGCTCATTAAGACCAAGATGCTGCTGTCTGCCGCAGAAGCGGCGGAGGCAGAAAGCGAATTGGATCAGCTGCGCCAATCCCTGATCGAGCGCCAGCGCAAGGAGGCCATGGAGCAGATCCGCAAGGCGATCACAGAGCTGGAACCCATGAACGATGTGGGCCGTTGTGTATTCACAAAGCAGCCTGAGCCACTGCGTAAGGACAAGACTTACCGCTATAAGCACGAGCCCGGTGACCTGCTTCGGGCCCTGGATGAGATCGCAGAGCGCAATCAGCGGCGACTGCCGCCTCCAACGGTGAACTTTAAGGGCATCGTTGGTAAGGAGCCTTATCCGGTAACCAGAAAGGCCAAGGAACTCGTGCGCACCCTGATCCTGCGTGGATTCGAACGTCTGAAAAACCTGTTCAAGGGAAACCGTTCCCGTTCGGAGATCGTTGCGACCTTTATTGCTATATTAGAAATGTGTAAAACCAGTGTGGTGACCTTAGAGGATGACATTAACGGAGATAATCCCAATGTCCGCCTTCTGCGGAACCCGGAAGAAAACAGTGAGGAGGTGCCTGATGGAACTGACGGAATTACAGAGAGCAATTGAAGCCGTTTTGTTTGCAGCCGGTGAGCCGGTGGAGGTATCACGGCTCAGTATGACCCTGGAAACGGATGAAAATGAGATCTGTCAGGCTGCAGACAAGCTTGCTGATGCCTGGGCCTTTGAGCGGCGGGGTATTCGCATTGTTCGGTTGGAAAATGCCTACCAAATGGTGTCCTCCGGCGAAATGGCCGATTACATCACAAGGGCACTGGAGACCAGAAAGCCCCCGAAGCTTTCCTCTTCCCAGCTGGAGGCGTTGACCATTATTGCTTATTACCAGCCTGCCACCAAGGCAATGGTAGAGCAGATCCGAGGCGTGGACAGCTCCTATTCCATTTCAGCCCTTTTAAATAAGAAGCTGATCGAGGATGCAGGACGGCTCAATGTGCCGGGCCGGCCTATCCTGTATAGGACAACGCCGGACTTTTTGAGAACCTTTGGTATTTCGTCTTTGGAAGAACTGCCTGAGATCGATAAGGTAGAGCTGGGCGAGCCGGTGTTGCCGGATGAGCCTGCCCAAACCCAGGAGGAAGGGAAGGAGGAAGCCTGATGACAGGTTGGCTGATCGCCCTGGGAATACTGATTCTGCTGGCGATCCTGCCTCTTGGTGTCAGTGTGATCTACAATGAGGACGGCCCGCTTGTGAGAATCATCGCCGGGTTTATCCGCATAAAAGTATTTCCTCTCAAAAAGAAAGAAAAGAAAGCAAAAAAAGAGAAAAAGAAAAACACTAAATCAAAGAATAAAACGAAAAAAACAGAAAAAACCGGGAAGAAAAAAGAGCCCAGCCAAAAGGGCGGAAGCGTAATGGATTTTATGCCGCTTTTAAAGGTTGCGGTGGATTTTCTCAATGGCTTCCGCAAAAAGCTTCGGGTAAACCGCTTGGAGCTGAAGCTGATCCTGGCCGGTGGCGATCCCTGTGACCTGGCTCTGAATTACGGAAAGGCCTGGGAAGCACTGGGTAATATCACCCCATATTTAGACCGGGTTTTTGTGTTTAAAAAACGGGACATAAATGTTGAATGCGACTTTGAAGCGGATAAAACTCTTATATTTGCGCGACTGGATTTAACCATCATCCTGGGCCGTTTACTGGGCCTGGTGTTCGTGGCTGTATTCCGTGCGCTTAAGGTATTTCTTAAAATCATGAAAAAACGAAAAGGCGGTGCCAATTTATGAGTCAGAATCTTCCTAATATGCTGGATAAGACCATCTCCAAGCTGCGCGAAATGGTTAATGTCAATACGGTGGTGGGTGACCCCATTGTGACCCAGGACGGTGTGACCATTATTCCTGTTTCGACTGTCAGTGTTGGCTTTGGCGGCGGTGGTTCCGATTTTGTGTCCAAAAATGTGAATCACAAGGAAAATCCCTTTGGCGGCGGCGTTGGCGGCGGTGTTAAGGTCAAGCCTGTTGCTTTTTTGATCGTCAAGGATGGTGCGGTTCGGATGCTGCCTGTGGCTGCCCCTGCCAATACCACAGCTGACAGGATCGTGGAAATGGTTCCCGATACTTTGGATAAGATCGTTGCATTTATCGATTCCCATACAAAGAAAAAGGACGAATAATATTTACTCCCCGGGAAAACCTATTTTCGGGTGATAAATATGCGGAAGCTTATTGCCGGGATGGTGGCTGTGTTGCTGGCTGCTGTCTCGGCTTTTCCGGTGCAGGCCATCAGCGCAGAGTGTGCAATCGTTTTGGATGCCTCCACCGGTAGAGTGCTGTATGAGAAAAATGCCGATAAACAAAGCTTAATTGCCAGCACCACCAAAATCATGACAGCGCTGGTGGTCTGTGAGCAGTGTAATGTGCTGGACCGTGTGCGGATTCCCAAAGAAGCGGTTGGTATCGAAGGCTCATCCATGTATCTGCGGGAGGGCGAGGTGCTGACTGTGCAGGAGCTGCTGTACGGCCTGATGCTCCACAGCGGAAACGATGCGGCTACCGCTTTGGCAATCTATTGCGGCGGTACGGTGGAGGGCTTTGCGGAGCTTATGAATGATAAGGCCCATGCCCTGGGCTTAAAGGGAACGCATTTTATGAATCCCCACGGCCTGGATAGCCCCGGTCATTATTCCACAGCCCGGGATCTGGCAAAGCTTACTGCCTATGCAATGAAAAATCCCATTTTTAATCAAACCGTATCTACTAAAACGGTCTCTGTGGGCGAAAGATGCCTTCGTAACCATAATAAGCTGCTTTGGCAGGTGCAGGGCGCAGAGGGTGTGAAAACCGGCTATACAAAGGCTGCTGGGCGTATATTGGTGTCCAGTACTATCCGGGACGGACGACGGCTGGTGATCGTAACGATCAATGCTCCTGATGATTGGAAGGATCACAAGTCGCTGATCGAAAAGGGCTTTAAGGATTATTGTGTAACACAATTGATTCAGCCGGGACAGTGTATGGGTATGGTTTCGGTAATTGGTTCTGAAACGGAATATGTGGACCTGCTGGCAGCAGAGGGTTTTTTATTTTCGCTTCGGCAGGAGGAAAAGGTGCAATTTGAGTTATCAGGGCCGGACTTTGTGTATGCTCCTTTCTCCAAAGCGCAGGAGGCAGGCTTTGTGCATGTACTGGTTGATGGCGTGGCAGTAGGAAAAGTGCCCCTTATTTATGGGACAGGGGCTGAAATGGAAAAGAGCCCGGAGCCCTCGCTCTGGGAGAAAATATTCAGGAGGGCCGGTTGATGGAACGGCTTCAAAAAATATTGTCTATGCGGGGCGTTTGCTCCCGAAGACAGGCAGAGAAAATGATTGAAGCAGGTCGTGTGACCTGTAACGGTGCGGTCTGCAAGCTTGGTGACAGCGCAGATGCAGATATAGATCTGATTTTGGTGGACGGAAAACCGCTTCCGTCCGCCGGAAAGCAGGCGTACATCATGCTCAATAAGCCCCGTGGGTATGTGACCACTTTAAAGGATGAAAAGGGTAGAAAGGATGCTGCGCAGCTTGTTGCAGGCTGTGGCATCCGAGTTTATCCTGTGGGGCGGCTGGATATGGATTCGGAAGGACTGCTGCTTTTTACAAATGACGGCGCATGGGCCAACAAGCTGATGCACCCCAGTCATGAAGTGGATAAGGTCTATCATGTAACCGTTACCGGTTGTACACCGGAGGGTCTGGAAAGGCTGAAAAAACCGGTGAAGCTGGACGGTTATTCGATTAAAAGTCCCGATGTTAAGGTTTTAAACCGTTACGGTGACAAGACCTGTCTGCAGGTTACCATCCATGAAGGACGCAACCGTCAGGTTCGCAGAATGTGTGCGTTGGCCGGTATGGAGGTACGGAGACTGGTTCGTGTTCAGGAGGGTACACTGCGGCTGGGTGACCTGTCCTGTGGTTCCTGGCGTTATTTGAGTGATGAAGAAATTGCATCATTACAAAAAGAATCCTGCAATTTTGAAGAAGGTCTTGCAAAAGAGAAAGTTTTTTGATAAAATAATGCTATAACATTTTAAATGGAGGAATTAAGGTGCAGGAAGATATTTTGATGCTTTTGCAAACAAAAGCGCCCACTTTTTCCAAGGGTCAGCGGGCAATCGCAAAGTTTATTACTGAATCCTACGATAAAGCAGCCTTCATGATCGCAAGTAAGCTTGGCAAAACTGTAGGTGTTTCCGAATCTACGGTGGTTCGTTTTGCAGTAGAACTGGGCTATGACGGCTATCCACAAATGCAGAAGGCTATGCAGGAAATGGTACTTAATCGGCTTACCTCCGTGCAGCGTATTGGTGTAGCCAATGATCGGATCGGTCAGCAGGATGTTCTGAGCACAGTGCTCCATTCCGATATGGAAAAGCTACGGGAGACCGCAGAGACCGTGGAGCGGGCTGCTTTTCAGGATGCGGTAAAGGCTATATCCGGTGCAAGACGGATCTATGTGTTGGGTGTTCGCTCGGCAGCACCGCTGGCCAATTTCTTTGGCTATTACCTCAATTATATGTTTGACAATGTCCATGTGATCACAACCTCGGGAACAGGTGAGATGTTCGAAAAGCTGGTTGGTGTAGGCCCCGAGGATGCGGTGGTGGCATTCAGCTTCCCCCGGTATTCCACTTCTACACTGAAGGGGGCGCAGTACTGCACCAGTGTTGGCGCCAAGGTCATCGGCATCACCAACAGTAAGCTTTCTCCCCTGGCTGAGAGCTGTGATTATGTGCTGGTAGCCAAGAGTGATATGGTATCCCTGGTTGACTCTCTTGTAGCACCGCTGAGTGTGGTAAATGCTTTGATTGTTGCTCTGGCGGCCGGTCGTGAACAGACTCTTTCCAAAACCTTTGATACTTTGGAGCGGGTTTGGGAAAGCTATAATGTCTACGATAAGCGGATCGATCGGCCATGAGTTATGATATTGTTGTGATCGGCGGCGGTCCTGCCGGAATGTTTGCAGCCATTACCGCAGCGCGGTATGGCGCAAGGGTTTTGCTTTTGGAAGCCAATGACCGCCTGGGTAAAAAGCTGCTCATTACAGGAAAAGGCAGATGCAATATAACCAATAACTGCTCCGCGGCGGAGGTTTTGCAGAATGTGCCGAGAAACGGTCGTTTTCTCTATAGCGCAATGGAAAATTGCGATCCGGCGTTTGTAATGGGCTTTTTTGAGCAAAACGGCTGTAAGCTGAAAACGGAACGGGGCAACCGTGTATTCCCTGTGACAGATAAATCTGCATCTGTGCTGGAATGTCTCAAGAGCATGATGCATAAATATGGGGTAACCGTATCTTATGAGCGTGTCTGCGGATTGATATATGCGGATGAACAGATCACCGGTGTGAAAACGGCAAGCAGGACCATTTCCTGTAACCGTGTGATTCTAGCTACCGGCGGCCTTTCTTATCCGGCCACCGGTTCCATCGGTGATGGCTATAAGATGGCTGCGGAGGTGGGACATACCATTGTTCCTGCGGAAGGTTCCTTAGTACCGCTGGAAACAGCAGGGGCGGATCACCTGGAAATGCAGGGCCTGAGCCTGCGGAATGTGGGTGTTCGGCTCACGAGCGAAAAGGGAAAGGTGCTCCATAAGGATTTTGGTGAGTTGCTGTTTACGCATTTCGGTGTATCCGGACCGACGGTTTTAAGCGCCAGTGCCCATTTGAAGGGTCAAAACTGCAAGTTGATCATAGATCTGAAGCCTGCTTTGGATGAGGGAAAGCTCAATGACCGGCTACTGCGGGACCTGGAGACCTACAAGAACCGTTCCATGGAAAATGCTCTGACAGATCTGCTGCCAAGATCCATGATCCCGGTGGTACTCCGCCGCTGTGAAATTGATTCTGCTATGCAGGCCAATTCCTTGCGAAAGGAGCAGCGCAGAGCAATTGTTCAGTGCCTCAAGAATTTTGAAATGGTTATTACCGGTAAAAGACCGGTGGAGGAGGCAATTATTACCTCCGGTGGTATCAAGGTTTCTGAGATCGATCCCAGGACCATGGAATCTAAAATAGTTTCCGGTCTTTACTTTGCAGGAGAGATTATTGACTGCGATGCCTATACCGGCGGCTTTAATTTACAGATCGCCTGGGCAACGGCTTTTGCAGCCGGAAAATCTGCCATTGACAAACAGCCCCAAATATAATAGAATATGTGTTGGATTAAAGATCCTATGGAGGTATAGAGATATGTACGAAAAGCTTGTTTCTTTTGCGGCAAAGCAGCTGGACCTGGATGCATCCGAGATCACTCCGGAGAGCACCTTTGAGAGCCTGGGTATTGACTCCCTGGATATCGTTGAAATGATCATGGATCTGGAAAGCGAGCTGGGTGTCGAGCTGGAGATGGAGGATCAGAAGATCACCAACTTCCGCGAGCTGGCTGATTTTATCGAGTCCAAGCTGAACTAATTGAAATAACTTGCCTTGTTAGGCTGACCGGCTTATAACAAGGTCGCACTAGTCGGGGAGATAGCGGTGCCCTGTTG
>CAYMPY010000126.1:0-6588 GCA_964392535.1 uncultured Oscillospiraceae bacterium | reverse complement strand
ATACTGTTTACCAAAAGTAAAGTTTTAGTATTAACGATATAGTAGGGGCGATTCAAGAATCGCCCGAAAGAATCCGTTCTCTGTTTTTGTAGTTTACATAATATTATCGCGGTGCACCTTGTCTGCTCATTCGTTTTAAGACCAGCCGGAGCTTTGGGGTGTTATAGCGCAGGGCCAGGGTGGGCAGGATGTTCAGAAACAGATTAACAACCGCAACAGGAAGCGCAAGGGAAAAGGCGCAGATATTGGGAATAAACACCATAGGCAGAAAGCCGATGGGATAAGAAAGCCGGTGGGTCAGAACACCCTTATTACATTCAATAATGAACCGCTCGATATAGGCCGGGCTGCCCGGCTGAGCCAGGCTTTTTTTGCTGAAGCCGCCGAGTCCCCCAAGCTCCCAGACCTGATCCTTCCACTTGCGCACCTTGAGTTTTTTATAAAGTTGCTTTTCTTTTTCCGAAACCTGATATAAGGGGTTATCCACCCCGAAATATTTATCCGGCATTTTGTTGATGGTAATCGCAATAAGGCCGTCCAGTGCAAATTGCAGTGCCGTACAGACGATTACCGCAATAATGATGTAATACCATGTGGCAGTGTGAAAAGCAATGTTCAGTATAGATATGATCAGCATGGCTATGCCGATTACAGTAAGATATAATTTCATGATTCACCGTATTGGAGAGGCTTTTTGTAAAACTCCTCGTAGGTCTTGACCCAAGCCTCGTAATTTTTGTTTTTCATATCTTTCTTTGCTGCAATGTGGGAAAGATTCTTATCGGGATAAATGGCGGGCAGGATGTGCAGCGTATATTCCTGCACGAAAAAGCCGTCGCCATCGGGCACATCGCTGTCCTCCATGGTGATAAAAATGGGGATAACAGGAGCGTTATTGCGAACCGCCAGGGAAAATGCGCCGTCCTGCATGGGGCGGGGCTTGCGGTAGTTCCACCACATGCCTTGTTCGGGATAGATCAGGATCGTTTCACCCCGCTTTAACAGCGCTGCAAAGGCCTGCATAAACTTGACCATGGTGGCCTTTTGACTGGACAGAGGCAGGGTATTACAGTGGCGCATAAACAGACCGAAGGGCTTGGGTGGATTGGTGTAGTTGCCCTCCCTAATGACCTTATATAGCAGCTTGCCGTCCATATGATCCCGCAAGGCCACCCATACGGCGTAATTATCACCCACACTGAAATGGTTGCAGGTAACGATCTTGCCGCCGCTGACGGCCTTAAAGTTCTCAATACCATGGACTTCCTTGATGATCAGCTGCTTTTTGGCGATCATGTTGTCAAAAAACCGCGCGCCGCAGATGTTGGCAATTTTGTTTTTGATTTTATTGATCAGCTTTTCGTTGAGATAGTCTATTTTGCCCGGCATCAGTGGATAGGTCTCGGGATCGTCCTCTACATCCAGGTGCCATAATTCTTTCTGTTCAAGATCGGCGATCCTTCTAAGCAGCTCTAATTTATGGGCGGATTGTTCCATTTTTAACTCCTGACGATTATTTTAGAAAAAGTATAATCGGAAGCAACGATTGCCTTTGCGTGTTCAATGATCCGTTTTGCATCCGCTTCCTTTTTGGCCCGCTCTGCAGCACCGAAGGCGGCCCTGGTTTCAAGTATCCGTGTATAGAACGGCGATTTTTTCGCATACTGCCAGAAGCATTCACCGTCCATTACATCATCGTATTGCCAGGGCTTTTTATAAAGGGCATAGTGGACAATGTTCTTTTTGCCTTCACAGGGCAGGGGCATGGGCTCTTTGTTCCAGCCGTTTGGCAGGGTGTGGATCTTATCCTGACAGAGGTAATTTAAGTAGGCCTGGTCGGGATCAAGCAGATCAAAATCATATTCTGTAATGAGCTTAATAAACTTTCCCTCAATATCGTTTTTTCTGAACTCTTTCAGATTGATCAGCAGCACACCGGCATTTACATAGCCGTCGGGGTCCACACCCAGTGCGATCTCGGCATAGTCCCGGAACTCAGCGGTGTTTTGCACAAACTGCTCCGGAGCGGCGCTTAAGATGTTGCTGCCCAGGTCGGTGTTATAGAGCTCGGCAATGTCACCGAGCACCACCAGGTCACAATCCAGGTACACGATCTTGTCATACTGGGGAAACAGGGATGCAATAAACAGCCGATAATAGGTTACAATGGAAAAATGATAAATGTTTTTAAAACGGCTTTTAATCTTTTCCACACGCTTTGAAATGTCTGTAAACTCGATCTCAAAGCCGGGCCGCTCATTGCGTTTGACCTTTGCAATGTTCTCAGTCTGCAGACCGGTGTTTAAAACAATGATCCGGTACAGATAGTCTTTGGATGCATTGGCAATCAGGGAAGAGATCGCCACATCCAGATAGGGAATGTAATTGTCGTCGGTCGAGAAGAAAATCGGTATCTCTCTGGTCATCTTCTTTCGTACTCCTTTGGTGCGTGATGTCAAAGCCATTGTATTTGTGAAGCAGGAAATAGTAAACCTACTCCCGCAAAAGCGGCTCTACACATAATAATTCGTGCAGTAGAGTCCCGCTCTACCACTCTACCCACGGTAGAGTGGCAAAAAAGACGGGGCTGCAAAGGGATTTTGCCCACTTATTGATAAATCAACAAGCAACATTGCTCATTTTACCTCTAAAACGTTGATTCGACAACAACAAGAGACAAAATACAACGGCAGCCCTTTAAATCAGGCTGCCGCTGTTCTAAAACTCATTTTTTACACAGCGCACTTTGGTGCGTCTTTTCGATGCTTAAATATTAAAGTAGGGAAATACATCACAAGAATTGCAATAGGTAAAAGTACGGGGAAGCCCCAAAGGTGAGAGCCCAAAAGCTTTTCGAACAATTCCAGCGGATTGCCGGAATCCGGCTCCATCAAAAACATAAAATTGGTATTCCAAAGCAGATTCAAGCCGTACACAGGGATGGCCATGGCTACAAGAAGGACCACACTCTTAAACGCCGACATCAGATCGGTCTGCGCCTGACCGGTGGTTATCAGCAGTAAGGGATACAGCACCAGCAAAATATGTATTGTGAAGCTGTGAATATGAAAGAAATTCCAAGCAGGCATCTCGGTCCAGTTGGGGAACAGCAGTGCCAGCATAGCACCGGGGATGGAAAAATAATAAAGGAAGGTTCGCACAATTTTGGTTTGCTTGACCGTATCAAAGCCAATCAGCAAAATATTGATGCCGCAAAGATGGAAAGGGAGATACTCCCAGTTAAACTGACCCAACAGAATCAGCACCAGGTCTTTCAGGACCTCCAGCAGGAAGATGCATCCGCCCAGCGCCGTCAGTATGATTTTTCGCCTATCATCCGAAAGCTTTTTGTAAAAAACACAGGCGGCAATCCAGAAAAGCAAGCCCGCCAAAAGCCAAAGATTATGGGTCAGCCCAAAGGCCTCAAAGCCCAATCCTTCCGGGATGTTATCATCGGTTGCAAAAAACATATTTATCACCCACGGGGAATTATACCATATTATGACCAAAAATGCAGCTGTAAAATACATTTTTTAATAATTGCCCTTACTGCAGTGCTTTTTACCAGTGTGAACGATACCCGGTGGGAATAGAATTAGTCGCTTACCAAAGCGTCCACCTCTTTAACATTGCAAAGAGTATTCAAGTAACGATGACCAAATTTACTTCCGTCGCATAGCAAAACAGCTTTTTGGGCATTTTTTATCATAATTCTGCGAATGGAATTTTCTAAAATCGAGTTATCCGTCACAAGTCCGTTATCATCTATTCCCCGACAGGAAAAAAATGCAATATCAGCATTGTACTGTTCCAATGTACGCTCCGCGTCCGTTCCTACAAATGAGTAAGATTCCAATGTGATCTCTCCGCCGGTGCAAATGGTTCGGATACCCAAATTGGCCGCCTCCAGCGCAACCTTAACCCCGTTGGTAATCACCAAAATATTATTGTATTTTGCCAAATAAGGAAGCAAATGAAAGGCTGTTGTCGAAGCGTCCAGCATAACAGCATCTCCGTCCTTGACAAAAGACATTGCTTTACGGGCAATCGCATCCTTTTCGGAAGTATGTTCACTGTCTCGGATAAAAAGGGGGATTCGCTTATCCGGAGATTTGATCGATAATGTCACCATTCCTCTTCGACTGGTGATCAGTTCTTTCTTTTTTAAAACCGATATATCCCGCCGTACAGTAGGTTCACTGATGAACAGTATCCGGGACAGCTCTTTCACGGTCCTGCCATGGTCGGATAAGAGTCGAATATACTCCTCTTCCCGTTCGTAGATTGGCATAATGATCATTCCTTCGTGTTTTTTATATAATTATAATCAAATTATGATCATAAAGTCAACATGATTATTAATTATTGACTGTTAGCACACTGTTGTTATAATAAAATACGAGGTGACTACAATGAAGCACGATTCAATACGACCATTTCATACAGACCCCTGCGTTCGTGTACCTGGGCATACTCCGCCCTGTGATATTTTGATTGGTACCGGTGCAATCAATGCTCTGCCTGCTGTTATGGAAAAATTGGGTGCAGACAGTGTGTGTATATTTGCGGATGTTAATACATACGCAGCAGCCGGCAAGGCAGTGTGCAAGATTTTACAGGAGGCCGGTACGGCTGTAGCCTGCCACATTTTCAATGCTGGTCCCCTGGAGCCGGATGAGCACAGCGTAGGCTTTGCAGCCATGTCAATTGACCCCCAATGCAATGCAATTGTCGGCGTTGGCTCCGGCGTTATCAATGACATTTGTAAAATCGTTGCGAATTTGACCGGAAAGCCCTATATTATTGTGGCAACCGCACCGTCTATGGATGGCTACACCTCTGCCACCTCCTCAATGGAACGGCAGGGGCTGAAGGTGTCTATTAAGAGCAAATGCCCTGATGTGATCATTGGCGACACTGCGATTCTGGCGCAGGCACCAAAGAGAATGCTTGCTTCCGGACTTGGAGATATGCTGGCAAAATATGTAAGCATTTGCGAGTGGAGGATTTCCCATTTGATTACCGGGGAGTTCTACAGTGCGGATATTGCAGAGATGGTCCGCCTGGCACTGAAAAAGTGTATAGACAATGCGGACGGCTTGCTGCTGCGAGAGCACAGTGCTGTGGAATCCGTATTTGAGGGCTTGATCATCTGTGGTGTCGCTATGAGTTATGCAGGACTCTCGCGGCCTGCTTCGGGTTGTGAACATTATATTTCTCACATACTGGATATGCGGACCGCACAGTTCAAGACTCCCGGTTCTACCCACGGTCTTCAGTGTGCCATGGGAACGCTGCTGACTGTTCGGCTTTATGAAAAATTAAAAAGCTTCACACCGGATCGCAAAAAAGCACGTTCCTATGTTGACGGTTTTTGCTATGCCGATTGGTGCAGCGAGCTGCGGAGGCTCCTTGGTTCCGGAGCAGAGACAATGATCGCTTTGGAAGAGCGTGAAGGTAAATACGATAAAGCCAAACATACCTTGCGATTGGAGAAGCTCCTCGCCAATTGGGATGGAATCTTGCAAATCATTGAGCAGGAACTTCCTTCATCGGATGAACTGGAGAAACTGTTGGATAAGATAGATGCGCCGAAATCCCTCAGCGATATGGGGATCGAGGAAACACTGATGCCGGTGATTTTAGGTGCAACCAAAGATATCCGAGATAAATATGTACTGTCCCGAATCTTATGGGATTTGGGCATTTCACCGGAGGAGATACTGTGACTATGAATAGGATCTATATCGAGGGACATCGGGGTGCTTGCGGATTATACCCCGAAAACACATTGCTGTCTTTCCAAAAGGCTATTGAAATGGGTGTAGATGCCATAGAATTTGATGTTTGGCTCACCTCTGACAAAGTGCCGGTGTTAATGCATGACGGTAATGCATTCCGGACTTGTGGTGTGGACATAAATCTTCGGGACATGACGATAACGGAGATTAAAAAACTATGTCCTTGCCATTCTAAAGCTTTTGGCAACCGGTTTTCAGGCCAGGTAGAGGTACCTACTTTGTATGAACTGCTGGAGCTTTGCAAGCAAATTCGTCCTGATTTGAAACTCGGTGTGGAAATCAAGGAGTATACCGAAGAAACAGTAGATATCACAGTTAAAGCCCTTAAGGAATACGGTGTATTTGCTAATTGCTGGTTTTATGCCTTCAACGGACGGATCATTCGATATATTAAAGAGCAATACAATGGCCGAACTATGGGGTACCCGGATTTTCAGATGAAAGAATTCGATGGCTATGATGCCTATGACGAGATCGGTTTATCTTTGGCGATAGCCAACTCCGAGGCAGGTGGTATTTATATGTCAAAAGGACTCCCAATGCATATGTATTGTGCAGATACTATAGAAGATGTGCAGCTTTGTATTGACAAGGGTGCATCCCTCATAACCGCCAACGATCCTACTGCATTGCTATCTGTTTTAAAATTAAACAGATAGCAGTATTCCAATTCGCAGGGATAAAAATACCTACCTTTACTGATACATATTGTATCATATAAGGGTAGGTATTATGTGAAGCGACTACATACGAGATATTTTCGCTTTGTTTTTAGCGGTGATTGAAC
>CAYMPY010000125.1:0-6647 GCA_964392535.1 uncultured Oscillospiraceae bacterium | reverse complement strand
GATATTACCCGTAAGAAGAAGCTGCTGGAAAAGCAGAAGGAAGGCAAGAAGCGGATGCGCACCTTCGGTACAGTTTCTGTTCCCAGTGAGGCATTTATGGCTGTATTGAAGCTTGACGAGGATTAAAAATGGCATTAGTAACACGAAAAAATAAAAAGTCCCTTGGCATTTATGTGCATATTCCTTTTTGTCGCAGCAAGTGTCAGTACTGTGCTTTTTACTCCCTGCCTACCAAGGAGGACAAGCTTTTAGACAGATATCAGGATGCGGTGTGTAAACACATTAAAGAAGCAGGACAGCTTGCGCCCGATTATTTGGTAGATACCATTTATTTTGGCGGTGGCACACCCAGCTTAATGGGTGCGGACGGTCTGTCTGCCATCCTGAACACCATCCGTAAATATTTCGATGTATCTGACCGTGCGGAGATCACCTTTGAGTGTAACCCCGATTCGGTTACGCCACGGCTGCTGCGCCGTCTGCGGGCAGAGGGCTTTAACCGGGTCAGCCTGGGCATCCAAAGTGACAACGATGAAATACTGAAGAAGCTGGGCCGTCCCCATAACTTCCGGCAGGCGGTGGAGGCTGTGCGCCTGATCCGCAAATATCGATTCAAGAATCTGTCGGTGGACCTGATGTACGGCCTGCCCGGTCAGGACCTCCACAGCTGGATGAAAACCCTGAAAAATGTGCTGTCCTTAGAGCCGGAGCACATCAGCTGCTATGGCCTGACCCTGGAGGAGGGCACACCGCTTTATGAGTATAAGGAATTTTATAATTTGGCTGACGATGATACCCAGGCGGAAATGTACCTGGCGGCAGTGGAGATATTAAAGCAGCATCGCTATCTCCAGTATGAGATTTCCAACTTCTGCAAAAAGGGTTATACCTCCCACCATAATATGCGCTATTGGAAGGGCGGCGAATATTTGGGCTTTGGCCCGGATGCCAGCTCTGACTTTGGCGGGCGGCGGTTCTCTATGATCCGGGACTTTAACGGTTATGTGGAAGGCGTTTTGGGTGGCGGCACGGTGCTGCGGGAAAATCAGGAGATCAGCCCCGGTGAGCGGGCCGGTGAATACCTGATGACCCGCCTGCGCACCATAGCAGGTATCCATAAAGAGGAGTATGAACGCTATTTCCTGCTGCCCTTTGCGGTGCTGGAGGAGAAGCTGCAGGAGTATGCGCAGCAGGAATACGCTGTATGCACCTACAATGGCCGCTGGCATTTGACCCCCAAAGGCTTCCTGATCTCCAATACCATTATTTCTGACCTGCTCCTACTGCAGGAACAGACACAATAAAATAAAGTAGGGGCGGATATCATCCGCCCGTTGTGCCGGTGTTTTTAACCGATGCAACGGGCGATTGATAATCGCCCCTACAAATTTTCTAATTGCTTTGATAAAACTGTAAGTTTATCAGGTGTCAATCCCGCATAGCTGACCACAATGCAGCCCCGGTCCTTTTCCGGTACCGGGCCGTGGTAAAAGCTGCTTAAGGTTCGCACCCGGAAGCCTGCCGCCCGGCAGCGGCTTTCCAGCTGTTCGTCTGTAAGTGTGGTCTTTACAATAAAATGGAGGCCTGCGTTTTCCTCCAAAACCGTTACCGGCAGCTTGCTGATGAGGGCAAGGACCTTGTTGCGGGTGGTACGGTAGCTTTTCCGCATTCGGTTAATATGCTGCTCGAAAAAGCCACGGTCTATGAATCGGGCCAGGGTGTGCTGCTCGAAGCTGGACACGGTGCAGCTATAGAAGCTGAAGCGTTCACAAAATACCTCTTTAAGCTCCGGGGGCAGCAGCATATAGCCGATGCGGATGGAGGGTGCGAGGGTTTTGGAGAAGGTATTCATATAAATGACCCGGTGACCGGCGTTGAGGGCGTATATAGACCGCATGGGCCGTGCATCCACCCGAAATTCGCTGTCATAATCGTCCTCGATAATAAAACGGTCCGGGGCTTCCATGACCCACCCCAGCAGCTCCTGCCGTCGGGAAATGGGGGTAATGATGCCTGTAGGGAAGTGGTGCGAGGGAGAAAGATGGAGCACCTGCGCCTGCCCCAAATGATCGGGCATGACACCGCTGCTGTCCATATGGGCTTCGGTGCAGGTCGCACCGGCGGCAGTATAAATTCTGCGGATCTTGCTGTAGCCCGGCTCTTCCAGGGCGTAGAGCTTATCCGTTCCCAGCAGCTGAATTACTAAATTATACAGAAAATCCGTGCCTGCGCCAATGATAATCGCATCCGGGTCCACAACCATTCCCCGAAACTGGGCAAGATGGTCTGCAATGGCACGGCGCAGCTCGGGAAGCCCCTGGTTAGGCACAGGCTGTAAAAGCTTGTCCCCCAAATCCCGCAAAACCTCCCGCTGCAGGCGGCTCCATACAGAAAAAGGAAAGCCAACGGTTGCACCGCCGGTCAGGTCCATGAGGGACGGTCCCTCCGCAGGAATTGCCACCGGGGCAGCCTGCACAGGGGGCAGACGGTGTACCGGCTCTACAAAATAGCCGGTGCGCTCTGCAGACCGGATCAGCCCCTCCGCAAGAAGCTGGCCGTAGGCATTTTCTACGGTGATCTTGCTTATTTCCAAATGATCGCTGAGCGCCCGCTTGGAGGGCAGCTTATAGTCTGCAGGCAGCTTGCCGCTTAAAATATCATCCCGCAACGCCCGGTACAGGCACTCATACAGTGGCTGGCCGGGCAGCTTTTTCAGTTCATAGGTAAGCATGGAACGATCCCTGCCTTTCGGGGGTAAAACAGCAGCAGTGTGCCGTCACAGACGGTGACAGTTGCTTCCTTTCCGATAAAATGGTTACTCACACCCAAGGGAAAGCCAGTGTCCAGCGTGCCGTTTTGGAGGTGATAGAACAGACCCTCCAGGGTGACTCCGTGGGCAGCCGCACCTAAACAAAATGCGGAGAAAATGCCGTCCTCCAGGGGCGGAAATACCATTTTACTGTTTTTGATGGCAGTAACGATAAAGTCCTTGCCCACCAAATAGCCGATAGCGCCCTGCTGTGCCAAAAACACCAGTGCCTGATAATTGGCAACGGTGTGATCGGGCCGTGGGCCATCCAGTGCGCCATAGAGTATAAACCGGGTGCAGCCTGCGGCAATGCCGTGGCGGAGCGCCAGCATGGAATCGGTATCGTCTTTTTCTACAGGGAAAACCTCGGAGCCCTCTGGGGTGTAGCCCAAAGAATCGAAATCTCCCAAAATAACGGTGGGGGCAATATGCAGCTTTTGCAGATGCTTTAGACCGCCGTCGGCGGCAATGATCAGCTCATCTGCGCTTATGGGACAGACCGGCGTGTCAAATTCCCCGGCGCAAAATACTGTACAGCTTTTCATGTTGGCCCTCCTTCCTGTTTTTTGTTATAATATCACAAAAAAACCAAAAACAAAAGCAGGAAAAATTTTAAAAAAGGTATTGATTTTATTGAACTTGTGCGTTATAATTGATAAACGCATGAGAAAATACACAGAACAGGAGGTGTGACTATGCCCAACATTAAGTCCTCTAAGAAAGATGTTATCTCTTCCAAGATCGCTTACGAGAAGAACAAGGCTGAGAAGTCCGCGCTGAAGACTGTTGTGAAGAAGTACGAGGCTGCTCTGGCTGAAGGCGACCGCGCCGCTGCCGAGGCTGCTTACAAGGCTGCTATCACCAAGGTCGATCAGGCTGTGACCAAGGGTATTCTGCACAAGAATACTGCTGCCCGTAAGAAGAGCAGCATGACTCTTCGGCTGAACAAGCTGGCCTGATTTCTCTGAAAATATCGCCTTCCGATTTTTCCGGAAGGCGTTTTTTCATGCCCTTTAAAAAATACTTGACAAATCCATATTATGGATGTACCATTGTATTACAACAATAACACAAGGAGGGGATGCTATGGCATGGAGCTTTGCTGCTGACAGACCGGTTTATATCCAAATCGCCGACAGAATCAAAAAGTCGGTACTGTCCGGGCAGTATAAAGCAGGTGAGCAGATTCCTACAGTGCGCCAGCTTGCGCTGGAGGCGGCGGTGAACCCCAATACGGTGCAGCACGCCTTTATGGAGCTGGAGGACGAGGGACTGATCATCTCCCAGGGAACACTGGGACGGTTCGTGACGGAGGATACGGCAGTTATTCAGGCGGTCCGCAAGGACATGGCACGGAAGATCGTCCGTACCTTTGCAGATGAAATGGATCAGCTGTCTATGAAACCGGAAGAGGTCATGGAACTGATCCGGGAGGTAATGGTATGAATGTTTTAGAATGTAAAAAGCTAACCAAATCCTATAAAAGCGGCCGGCCGGTGCTGAAGGATATGGACCTGGAGCTGCCTGCAGGACGGATCATCGGTCTGCTTGGCCCCAACGGCTGCGGTAAGTCCACCCTTATTAAGCTGATCGCAGGTCTGCTGCAGCCGGACAGCGGTACCATCACTATTGACGGTCATCCTGTGGGCCCGGAGAGTAAGGCTTTGGTATCCTATTTGCCGGAGCGGCCTTATTTTAATCCTTCCCAGCGGGTCAGTGACCTGATCCGGATGTTTGTGGATTTTTATGAGGATTTTGATCAAGAGATCGCCTTAAAGCTGCTGGAGGATCTAAATATTGACCCCGAGGCCCGGATGAAGACCCTCTCCAAGGGCACAAAGGAAAAGGTGCAGCTGATTCTGGTCATGTCCAGAAGAGCCAAGCTTTACTTGCTTGATGAGCCCATTGCAGGTGTGGACCCGGCTGCCCGGGAGTACATTCTGCGGACCATTGTCAGCAGCTATAACCCCGAGGGTACGATTGTGATCACCACCCACCTGATTGCCGATGTGGAACAGGTGCTGGACGATTTTATGTTCCTGAGCTACGGTGGTGCAATCGTCAGTGCCGGTAATGCGGAGCAGATCCGTCTCAACAGCGGCAAATCCTTGGATACGCTGTTCAGGGAGGTATTCAGATGCTGAGAAAATTGTTAAAATATGATTTTGGCGCAGTTATTAAGCTGTGGGCCATCGGCGCACTGGCTGTGCTGGTTCTGGCCTTCGGTGGCGGCCTGTGTCAGCGGGTTTTGGAGTCCGACAGACCGATCCATGATATTATTCTGATGACAGCCGGCTTTGGTTCTCTGGTTTCAGGCTTGGGTATGGTTGCCTTTTCTATCCTGACCACGATTTTGCTGGCTATTCGGTTTTACAGGAATCTCTTTACCGATGAAGGCTACCTGACCTTTACCCTGCCGGTAAAGCTTCATAAGGTGATCAATTCCAAGATCATTATGACCATGGTCATGCTTGGCATGACCGGCCTGGTGCTGTCTTTGGCCTCTTTTGTGTCAAGCGCAATGAGCGAAGAGTACTTTTTTGATAATATCAAAAACTTCTTTGATTTTCTGAAGGAAGGCGTTGATTACTTCAAGCAGGAGGATTGCCTTGGCTGGGTGATCCTGTATATTGCAGAGGCTTTGGCCATTTTCTTCTTCAGCTCTTTGTTCTCTGTGCTGTTTTTGTACTGCTGTATTACCTTCGGTTCTATCGTTGCAAAGCGGGCCAAGGTGGTGGCTGCCATCGGTATTTACTTTGGAGCCAACTGGGTGTTTAGTCTTGTGACGTCGATCTTCATGGTCTTTGGCGTGACCACCTTTGCGCTGTGGATCGAGGGCGCAAATCTTGGACAGGAGCACGTCTTTCAGATTATAGCACTGCTGCTGTTCGGTGTGGCGGCACTGGTGGCTATGCTGTGTAGCTTACTGTATACGCTGCAATATCGCTTGCTGGACCGCAAGCTGAATCTGCCGTAAGGAGGGATACTATGAAACGGAAAATTTTAGTATTATTTGTTTTGTTGTCCCTGCTGCTGACCCTGGCGGTGAGTGTCTGTGCGGCATCGCCTCATGAGCTGACTCCTTCTGAAGATCTGCAGACGGTGACTTTGGATGGAAAAACCTATGTTGCCGTGGATACATCCGTCCTGAATGACGACTATTCTGAAGGAGAGGTAACAGTTACACTGACGGAGGAACAGACGGCACAGTATAAAAAAGTCAAGCTGTTCTTTTGGAGCGGGAATCCCACTTTGATCCGGGTGGACTATCATCAAAATAACGGCATCGTTATGCAGATCTCCTATATCCGGGAGGACCTGTATGAGCTCTACATGGACCTTTTGGAGCAGGAGACCTATACCGTCAGATTCCAATATCCGGCCGACAATGATGCCGTTACGGAAAAAAGCCTGCTGTGCGGCGAGCCCGAAACGCTGTACATGGATCAGCTGCGCAAGGCTACGGATTTTGGTGTATATGCCGTTGGCGAGGAGCAGCTGACCATCCATAGGGGTTGGCTGCTGGTCATTGACGGGGAGTATTATTATGTGGATATTGAGGAAAACGATCTGGATTCCGATGCCTGGCTGTACTCGCAGCCCCGGGTAGCTGCCTATAAGGTCACAGACCCTGATCTTTGCGCCCGCTTTGATAAGGCTATGGAAGAGTACTACGGAACAGGTCTTGGCGTACTGGAGGACCCGGAGGTTACAGACCGTGTTTCCGGCATCTTCATGATCATCATGTTCGGCTTCCTGCCCCTGGCGGTGCTGATCACCTTTACAGTCTTTGCCATCGTCACGAAAAACCCGGTATACAGAGTCTTGTATATCATCG
>CAYMPY010000124.1:0-6680 GCA_964392535.1 uncultured Oscillospiraceae bacterium | reverse complement strand
GAATTTCAGTCTGTGCAACAGTGGTCTCACCGCAGACAGTACATACCTTGCCCTCAGTCAAGCCGGTTGCAGTACAGGTAGCAGCAGTACCTACAACAGTCTCTTCAGTGTGGCCCAGTGCGGGAATTTCAGTCTGTGCAACAGTGGTCTCACCGCAGACAGTACATACCTTGCCCTCGGTTAGGCCGGTCTCGGTACAAGTTGCAGCCTTGCCTGCAACAATCTCTTCAGTGTGGCCCAGTGCAGCAGTCTCGCTGATCAGGTTGCTGTAGTTGCCACAGGAACAAACCTCAGTAACACTACCGGCGGTGGTACAGGTTGCCTCAACGGTCTGAGTGGCAACTGTATGCTCACCGGCATACCACACATCATGTCCGTAATTGTAGGTTGTAACAGTAGTCGCAGAAGCAGTAGAAACAGTTTCACCGTTTCCGTTTTTCAAAACACCGGGAATAACATCAATCGCAGTGTATTCAACATTCTGGGAACTGCCGGAAGCAGACTGAACTGCTTGATAGGTAACAGTTTCGGTGCCAGCAACAGTAATAATCTTACCGGTACCGGTAGAGTAAATGTTTGCACCACCGGTAGTGGTATAAACAGCGCCCAAAGACGCATCGATCACACCGTTGACCTCAATAAGTGCATCCTTTTCACGGCCTTCAGTGCCCAGACCACCGGGGGCATAAGGCAGAGCTACATAGCGTGCATTGGAAGCACCACAGTAGCCACCCCACTGATCAAGATCATACGCGATAACGCGAACACCTTCGCCCAGAATACCATTTACGCCTTCGTTGATGTACAATTCAGAGCCAGGCAACAGAGCCAGGTCTTGGTTGATCTGAACAGTCCCACTAACAGCCTCAACAGTCATATGAGCGCCAATGGGCAAATTAAAATTGGCGGAATCAATAGTTGTTTCGCCAAGAATACCCAGCCTCATAGACATAGTGATAGAGTTCATCTCAATATCACCGCAAGTGGAGAATTTCATTCTGCCAGTTCCCTCAATGTAATCCTTAATAATGTAGCCACTATTAAGCTTAAACATTGCGCCACTGCTGGCAATAACAGGAACATTAGTTCCCTGAATACCAACCAGTGTAATATTAGCAGACATAAATGCATACTCGCTTGCACCGGCTTCAATGGTCATGGGAACTTCAACATTTTGCATGTAGTACTGAGACATGGGGAATACGCCATATTCGTTAGATGCCATTTGAGATGTGCCGTCACCGCCGCGGAAGTCCGCAAGCTGGAAGTCTTCGTAAACAGTAGCACCGGACTTTGCAGTCACGGAACCGCTACCGGTAATGTAGCCCCATGCATACAAAAATGCGCCACTATTAACAGTGATCGTGCTGTCTGCGTTCATCTTAATAAAACCAACAGGACCACTGACAAAGCCGTTTTTGGGATATACAGCACTCTGGGAACCACCAATGCACAGAGCACCATTAACCGTCAAGTTCGCACCGCTGGCCATAGTGAGTGTTCTATAAGCAGAAGGTGTAGTATAGGTCTCCAACTGACCAGGCTCAGAGGTATAAACCGTATTAGCTGCATTAAAGGGAATCAGCAGCGTTACACCAGCAGGAACAGTATAGTCACCTGCAGGCAGCGTTGCGTTATTAGCAAGAACCATGGTTTTGCCATCAGAAGCCGCTGCCGTGGTAGCTGCTGTGGCAAAGTTATCATAAATCTTGGAACCGACAGTATACCAAGGAGTCGTCTTTGCAAACACCGCAACTACAGTGCCATCAGCAGAAGGAGTGTAGTTATATGTAGCAGCAGTGGAAATAATTGTGTTATCCGTTTTATTCATCCAGCCAAGGAATGTGGAACCGTTAGCGGTGGTTGCAACCAGTGAAGCACCGGAAACAGGAATGTCCACTGCGGCACCCGCAGAAACTGCAGTTCCGTCAACAGTAATGCTGCCGTATGCACTGTCATACTCAAAGGTGATGGCAGAAGAAGCCTGTGCCGCAGCAATGGCAAAATTGCTCATAACCAAAGTATTGACAGTAGCATTCTTTGCAGTAGTGATTGTGATGACAACAGTTCCGCCACTCTCAACAACCTTGCTGAAACTACCCGTTGTGCCGGTATATGTAGCACCGTCAATCACAAGCGCATTGACACTGGTAGCTGTCCAGTCAAAGGAAACATTTGCCGTCTCCTCAAGATCGTTATAGACGGTAATGGTGGCAGTCTTGGCAGATGCGCCAATACCAAAAACGCCGGCAGAGCCCTTCGCCGTAACGGTAAGTGCACCGCTTGCGAAGCTGTTGTCAGTAGCACCACTGACAGCAACACTCATGCCCGTAACAGGCTCATAAGTGCCGGTTGCCGCCGCAAATACCTGTGCAGGAAACATGGCCATCACAGCCACAAGAACCAACAGAAGCATAAGCATACAGCTCATGTAATTCTTCTTCATTTCATATCCTCCAAAAAGCAAATTAAATCCCGAAGAGTATAATAACCCCACATTAGATTTAAGGCAAGTATATAGCACTAAAAATAAAAAGTCAACATGATTTACGGCAAATAACTGACTTTTAATTTAATGTTTCTTCTAAATACTCCGCAAATAAATCCCTGGCATAGACATCCTCATCATAGAAATCCACAACCGTAAGCTTGTTCGGTGCGTAATAAGCAGAATAGCTGTCTACGATCACATAATAAGTTTCTGTTGGCGATATACTTCCGGAAACCGAAGAACCATATTCGCTATAAGCAATATAGTAATTCGAATCACTGCTATTAATAAATCTGTTCAAAAGGTCCTGACCGGAAATACTGCACAAAACAAGTCTGTTATCAAAGGGAAGCAGTGACATCAGCATTCCGTATGTAACCTCACCGGCAGCCAAATTATAGGGAGATCTGCAATTTAAGTAACCGCCTCCCAAAACGATATCATACGCCCCTCCCCACTTTTCCTCACCGGCCTGGCAATACAGACCTGCAACAGTTCGCAGGATGGTGGAGCTGCTCATCTGAGATGGATTGATACCCAGCACTTTATTTGCTATGCTGATCTGATCCTCATACTTTTCCAAAAGCTGTGCAACAATGGGATGGTCCGGAAGAGAAGAATATGTGTCGGTGCTAATAAACTGATGAATGGTAACCGCAGAACTTCCGTTGGCAGTATTACAGGTAACAGAGGCGTAGCTGATGCCCTCATTATCCCCACCTCCCTGCATGTGGTAAACACCGTAGGAATCTGTGCGTACATAGTCCTGATGGGTGTGCCCCTCGAACACAAGATCAACATAGCCATTGGACAACGATGTGTCATAATGCCCAAAGGAGGAACTGTTGCCGTCATGGAGTGAGTATACAATAAAGTCCACACCCTGATTGCGCAGGCGAGTAGCCTCTTGCTTAACCAAGTTGGTCAGCTCTGTTCCGGTAATGAAATATACACCTTCCCGGCGATCCGTGGCAATAGAGCTGTAGCAATCACCGATCGCGCCGATAATACCGACCTCAATACCATCCATTTCAACCACAACAGAGCTTTGGCAATAATCTACCTGCTTGTCGGTATCTACATCATAAATGTTAATAGCCAAGAACGGGAATTCAGCGAACGCAGCATTTTGCGCAATAACCTCTTCTCCCCAATCGTACTCATGGTTACCCATGGTCATGGAAACAAAATCCATTTCGTTCATCCAATCCGTCATCATGATGCCCTTTGTTAGATTGGATTCTGCTGCGCCCTGCCACATGTCACCGCTTGAAAGCAGAATAACATTATCCTTCTCCGCCCTTGCGTTGCTGATGTATGTAGACAGCTCATCAACACCAGGATGGGAATCTGCATTGGCAAGCTTGCCGTGAAGATCGTTGATAGCATAAAGATCGATCACAACCGTAACATCTGTACTGCACAGATCACATTTACCGCTGTTGTTTTCATCGATATGTACATCACAGGGCTCTCCGGTGCCGTCCCGGACAGTATCATCTTCCTCGCCAGCGCTGTCGAGCTCAAAGAACCATGCCGGGAACTGTGTGATGCCGATGGTAGCTGTATCAGAGATGTATTTAACATTGGAAGCAGAAAGTGTAGTGAAAGTTACGCCGGAATTATTTGTGTATGTACCCAAATAATAGGTGCGACTTCCAATAGTAGTGTAAATGTACTTATACTGTGTATTAAGATTATAGACTGTAGGTGAAGATGTACTCAGCAGTACCGTTCCGCTTGAGCTGGTACGCGAAGCGATGTTAATATAGGTCTTGGTGCTGCCATTCATAAAGTAAAGTGTATAGCCACCACTGACCTGTTCCATATATACATCTACACCGGCCTGCTCATCCTG
Source organism: uncultured Oscillospiraceae bacterium (assembly GCA_964392535.1). Classification (GTDB taxonomy): domain Bacteria; phylum Bacillota; class Clostridia; order Oscillospirales; family Oscillospiraceae; genus Faecousia. The sequence continues at coordinate 2,331 of CAYMPY010000124.1, read as the reverse complement.
ATCTGTAACAATGTAATATTCACTTGTCAGGCCGTTAAAATAATAATTAGCATTGTCCATCGGTGGCAGCAATACACCAAATTTATAGGCTGTATCTACCTTTGGAGTATCGGCATAGATGTAGCCAAGACCGTAGAAATTGGCAACAGCCCAGTTTTTCATAATAGGATGCTGCTCGATCAATGTCCGTACAGAATTTAGTTGCGCCATTTTGAAGTTTTTGTAGGATGCGTTAACATCCTCTACCTGCTGACGGAGTGTTGTTAAATATTCCGAAGAACAGATAGTTGCACCACCCCGGAAATTCAGAAACACCCGGGCAGAAAGAGATGTTTCGCCATAATCCTCAATATTCCAGTTATTGATCCGAAGTGTGATTGGCTCATTGGATGCTAAATTCTCCAGCGGCAGATCTGCACTGACCGGTGCATAATTTCCAAGCTGCAAGGTATATCCAAAGGCCTTCTCTGCATCCAGCTGCTCCATAACCATTTCGTCTGCGCAGAATAACGCCTTATAGCCAAAGCCTGCGGTGTTGGGTTTTAAGCTTACATGGGTAATGCCTAAATAAAACCGATGGAAGGTATAACAATCATCCACGATAATCGTCATGTACCTGCGTACAGACCCGGTCACCGCAGTTTCAGTCTTTACAAAGGCTTCAGGGACAACGGTTGTGCCATCGGCATCCGAGCAATAAAACGAGCCCATAACAGAACAATCATAGTCATCTGTAGCACTATCCAAGCCATAGACTCGATAGCCGTTAGTCCTAATCACACCATTCAGGTCACAGCCATTCATATCAAGATAAAGATCCTGTTTGAGTGACCAATCTGCATAGGTATCATCTGTCAGGACAACATAGGAATCCCCTACCTCGCCGCATTGGGTGCAGATTCCGTTTTCATAACTGTGTTCACATTCAGCCGCATTAACACATAATGCCCCCATCAGCACCAAAAGCAACACAATAATGCTTCGAAATACAATTCTTTTGCGCATAGTTTTCTCCTTTTAAGGCATTTCTCTGTTACGCCGCAGTTGCATTGGCGTTGATTCTGTCAATAATATTCTTAATACCAAACCACACCGACATATCTGTAAACACTTCAACAATGCTGCCGTTGTCGGTAAATGGTGTGCCTTGCAGCACAGACAGATCTTTCATCAAACCGTTATGGACAATATACTCAACGATTTGGTTTACGAAATAGATCTGATTGCTGTCAAGAGAAGTGTCGTTCAGAAACTCTGCAAAGGCTTCTTTGGCTGCATTCATATCCAGACCCACGATCTCACGGACAAACTCCCCCAAAGGCTTGCTGCCGTACTCGTTTTCGTAGTCTTGTTTGGTACCAACCTCGCTCCACAAAATCCTCTCCAGCACTTTTATATCTGCGCTTGTCAGCGGTTGGTTCGTCTTCAGCTTGGCAATGACCGCATTATCCTGATTATGACGGATGTAGAACTCTGCCTTCATCTTGTAGTTCTTCAGATCGTCATTTTCCAGTTCGGACTCCTTCCAATCCATAGAGAGAATTTCATCTGCCAGAATTCTTGTGTCAATAAGAACACCCGGACGAGTAATGTACTTCATTAGTCCACGCAGCTTCTCACGGATGTTCTCAAACTCATTAATGCCCGCATCGTCTACATAGCTTGTATGCAGAATTTTGTTGATCAGCTCCTGCTGGGCAGTGATCTCGGGGATGCTTCCCAAAGATGCGATAAACCCAACGCGCTTAAAAAGATCCGTTCTGGCTCTGGTATATTTTTTGCCAATCAAATAGGCCAATTCAATACCGTACATCAGTGAATCAAAGCGGATCGCAGACACCTCATCCCCATCCGGGAGAATCAACGGTGCCAGTTCTTCCTGCATCTGCAACGTATTTTCATAGGTAAGTGCTGTGTAGTGATCCGGGTTGGAAAACAGCTCCACATACTTAAGGTGCTGACGAACCGCAAAGTTCTCCTTGTTCAGTTCCTGCACCTTGGAAACCAAATCATCCACCAGGATCTTACGGAACGCAATCAAATCCGGCGTTTGATATGCAATATCCTGCAGTTTATAGGCAATCTGCGCCTTTAAGCTGAAGATCGTGCCCTGCAAAGGAAGCTGATTCCCATTGGGCCGGCCTTCCTTGTGCATACGGAAGAAATCAAAGTTGCCGCAGAAGTCAAAGATGTAGAACTTGTCCTTATTCTTGCCGTCACACAGGCCTTCACACAGACGGGTGCCACGGCCAATCATCTGCCAGAATTTGGCCTTGCTCATGACCTTCTTGAAGAACACCAGGTTCAGACACTCCGGTACATCGATACCGG
>CAYMPY010000123.1:0-6963 GCA_964392535.1 uncultured Oscillospiraceae bacterium | reverse complement strand
GCAGCATCCAGTGCCAGAGAGCCGGTAGGAATGGCATCCACATTCATTTCAGGACGGTCACCCAGGCGCATGACAGTACCCTTACCAAAATTCTTCTCGATCTGAGAAAGAGCTGTTTGCAATGCCTTTTTCTTATCAGCAGCCGGTGTAGGGGCCTCATAGGATGTTTTCTTTGTAGCCATAATCAATCTTCCTTCCTGTCATACCGGGCTAACACTGCCCGTTCTATGTCATTATAGTCCCTGACACGTTCAAGGACCTTAAAACCGTTTGTGCCCAGGATCGTACATACATCGTCGCCCTGACCCATGCCAAATTCAAGGCAGAGATAACCGCCGGGTTTCAGTGCTTTTCTGTACTTTTCAGCAATATTACGGTAAAAATCCAATCCGTCCGTACCGCCAAAGAGTGCAAGATGGGGCTCAAAGCCTTTTACACTATAGGGAAGCTCCTCCATTTCCGCACCCGTGATATAAGGCGGATTGGAAACGATCAGATCAAACTTTCCCAGGTAAGCAGGCGGCTCAGCCAGTGCATCTGCAACTACGCAGGACACCCGGGCTGAGAGCTTCATATCCGTAACGTTCTTCTTTGCAACAGCAAGCGCATCCTTGGAGATGTCCGCCAAAGTCACCTTCGCATCCTTCACACGGGAGGCAATTGCAAGGCCGATGCAGCCTGTTCCTGTGCACAAGTCCATAATACGCGGTGATGTGTCCAAAAAAAGGGACCGTTTGATCGCAAGATCTGTAACTGCACAAGTATCATCTCTGGGGATCAGCACATGATTATTCACCTGCAAGGTCATTCCATAGAATTCCCACTGCCCCAAAACATAAGCCAGCGGTTCCCCATTCTGCACTCTTGCAAGGGCTGCATTGATCTGCGTGGAAAGCTTCTCTGAAACAGGCGTATCTCCTTCTGCCAGAAGCTTTTCACGGGTGATTCCTGCATAATGACAGACGATATTGCGGGCGTACAGGGTTGCAGTGTATTCGTCTTCTTTTAAAAGCAGTTCACTGCGAACATTTCTATATACATGAGAAATGGTATTTACCATTGATCAACGCCCTCCTGCTCGGGGATCACAGCCTCCAACGCAGCAATACCAACTGCGATCATGGAATCATCGGGCTCGCAGGTTGTAAAATTCTGAAACCACATACCGGGTGCAGTGATCATCCGTGTAAACCAGTTGTCATGACGACCTACAAAACGGTTGATCTCATAGCTGATGGACACCACAACCGGCAAAAGCAGCAGCTTGATACACAGCATTACGATGCGGTACAGAACCTTGCCCAACGCAGCCTGCATGGTGGGAAATACCATCAGTATCAGGCTAGAAGTAACAGAAAAAACAAGAATGGATATGATCATTACCACAAGCAAAAAGCTCGTGCCGCATCTGGGGTGCATTCTTGTCTGCTGCCGCACATTTTCGACCGTAAGCGGAAGGCCCGCCTCGTAACAGCGAATAGTTTTATGCTCCGCACCATGATAGGCAAATACCCTTCTCATTTCCTTCATGCGAGAGACAAGTAGCAGATATGCAACAAAGATCAGGATACGAACCACACCCTCCATCAGGTGCAGCAAAAACACATTGGGGATCAGGTCCATAAAGAAGCTGCTGATAATGCCGGGCAGCAAAAAGAACAGCGCAACAGACATCAATAGACCCAGTGCCACAGAAGTACCGATTAGAAAATTTTGGAACCGCTTATCACCCAGCTTTTTTTCCAGCCACTGATCAAACTTGGAGGGTTCTGCTGCCTGCAGCTCCTCATCCGGGGACAGATCCGCAGAACGCATCAGCGCCTTTACACCCACCACCTGAGAATCAAAAAACACCACAGGTCCACGAAGCAGCGGCCAGCTAAGGGGCGATTTGGGGGAACGTACCTTTCTGGGGCTGGTCTCCACCTGAAGGCCATCCTTTCCACGAATCACGATGGCATCCTTTTCAGGACCACGCATCATGATTCCTTCGATCAGTGCCTGACCGCCGATACTGGTTTTGAATTTTTCGTTTATTTCCGTTTTCGACATAGTTTACCTCTTAATGGGAAGCAGGAAGCTTTACTGTAACCAATGTACCGCCACCCTCAGCATTTTCCAGTGACAGCGAACCGCCGTGGAGATTCACGATCTCATCACAAACCGCAAGGCCGATACCGGAGCCACGAGCCTTGGAGCTTCCCTTATAGAATTTCTTTTTAACAAGCGGCAGCTCATCCTCTGCGATGCCTGCGCCGTAATCCCGAATACGAACCACCACATGGTTATTTTCAAAGGCAATGGATGCTTCGATCTTTTTTCCCTCGCCGCCATGCTTGGCTGCATTATCCAGAATATTTAAAAACACCTGACGCAGCCGTTTGGGGTCACAGGATATTTCGGGAATATCATCGTCATGATCCAGGTATTCCAGCTTCAGGCCATCCTGAGACAGCCGACTGCTGTACATAAATACCGTATCCTCAAATTCTCCACGGAGATCGGTCTGTTCCATATTCAGGGTCATCCGTCCGTCCTGCATTCTGGTAAAGTCCAGTAGATCCAGGACCATTTCCGTAAGTCTGCCGGCCTCGTTACGAATGATCTTCACACCACGGCGTGTGCCATCGTCCAAATCATCACTATTTAAGATGGTTTCACTCCAGCCGGTAATGGCAGTCAGGGGTGTCCGCAGTTCATGGGACAGTGAGGATATAAAGTCCGTCTGAATCTTCTCATTTTGGTTGATCTTCAGGGACATTTCATTGATGGTATCAGCCAGCTCGCCGATCTCATCGTTATACCGTTTTTCAATTTGGATACCATAGCTGCCTGCCGTAATACGCCTTGCTTTGGCCGTGATCTCCGAAACAGGGTCCAAAATGGAATGGATATAATAGTTACTGCTGATCAGCACCACAAGAATCACCAAAAGCATGGCACCGAATGCTATCAGGCCAACGTAAACAAGCTGCTTATCCATTTGTACAGTTGAAGTCACATAGCGCAACACACCGATGGTCTCACCATTGGAGTAGATCATTGGGCTGGAAACAGCCATGATCCGCTCCCCTGTCTGTGGATTCTTGCCTCTGTAATCTGAAATATCCCCTGTTGCCATGGCGTCGGATATGTCCGAAGTTGTGGGGGCCTGTCCTGCCCATTGACCGTAAGAGGAGGCAACGATCTGCCCCTGTGCATTGATAAATTGTAGTTCGATACGGTCTTTATCGTCAAAGTTCTGTGCATAGGTAATGCAGGACTGGTAATATTCGTTATAGCTTTGGTTCAGATAATCCGCAAAAAACTCCGTGGTGGTTCTGGCACGATAGCGCAGATCCGCCTCCATCGTGGAATAATAATAGGACCCAAAGGCCGCTGCTACACCGATAACACATATAATTCCAAGGATACAGACGATCGTCAGGGTATTAAGTAACCATCGTCTGCGAAGACCCTTTGGTTTGTTCACCTTATGCCCCCCACTTGTAGCCAAAGCCCCAAACAGTTGTAATATAGGTGGGGTTAGCAGTATCATCCTCGATCTTAATACGCAGGCGGCGGATATTCACATCCACAATTTTCAACTCGCCCTCATAGTCTCTGCCCCACACGGCGGAGAGAATATCCTCACGGGAAAGGGCACGGCCGGGATTTTGCATAAACAGCTTCAGGATGGAATACTCCACCTGGGTCAGTTTAATACGGCTGCCGCTCTTTTCCAGTGTATGATTGCGGGTATTCATCACAAAAGGACCTTGCCTCAAAAGCTCCATATCCGCGGCGGAATCACCACCGATACGACGGCAAAGTGCATCTATTCGGGCCGTCAGTTCCGCAGGAGAGAATGGCTTTGTGACATAGTCATCTGCGCCGGTCATAAGGCCGGTGATCTTGTCCATCTCCTGTGTGCGGGCAGTAAGCATAATGATACCGATCTGCTTACTGGTTGCACGAATACGATGGCAAACCTCAAAGCCGTCAATATCGGGAAGCATAATGTCCAGGATAGCCACACAAATATCGGGATGCTCACGAAGACGATCCAGAGCCTCCTGGCCGGTGGCAGCCTCAATAGCCTCATAGCCTGCACGCTTCAGGTTAATAACAACAAAGGAACGTATATTCTCTTCGTCTTCCAAAATCAATACTTTTTTCATAACAATACCTCTTTTACATCTCTCCGCTGTTCCAGTCCTGACGAATCAGCCTGAAATAACCGGGAAGTGTTTTATCTGTTAAGCCGTAAGATGCAGCATCTGCGCTTACACTAGCCGCATAAATTACCGTTTCTGTTTCATGGAGTATAAACCGTCCATCAGCAACACCCTGCTGATTACGATCCTGGCCTGTCAGGGTATAGATGGTCATGAGCTTTACATAGGCTGTACCCTCCTCGTTCCAAACATAGAAATCACACTGATTTCCTTGTCTAAGCACAAAGGTGCGGGGTGCCCACACATTGTTAAGCTCCAGATACCAGCCGCCTACAAAATTATGGTAGGTGTAACGCCTGTCGACCTCACCGCCACTGGCGGTCATGGCATACCAGCGAATAATATTGTGATCACTGGTCTCGTGGGACTGATTGGGCACCTGCATATCGATCAGGTGCGGCAGCTCCACGATCCCATCGTCATCAATATCATCTGCATACACATAGTAATTTCTCAGTGTTTTTACACTGGTACCGGACTCATTGGAAAAGGTTACATTGGTAAGGTCACCGTCAATAAGTGCATACACATCGGTAATCAGTGCAGAATCCCCGATGGCACTGGCCACATACACCGCAGGAATATCATCGTATAGTCTGCCGGTTATAATACGCTTGAGCTTATCGATGGGCTCAGACATATTGACCTCAACAGAACGTTCCACATTTCCGTCCTGCACACTGTAAAGCTCCACAACGCCACGGTCTGTTTCCGTAAGACCAGGCCGCAGAACCATCAGCTCCGAGCACAGATCCGGATTCAGATTCACCGTCAGGAAGCGCTGGTAATTGGCGCTGAGCAGCTGCTCTGTCTGGCCGTTTTTGAATGTATAGACGGACAGCGAACGGAGCACCTGGTCACTGACAAGCTTGCCCACAACGATCTCAAAACCAGGCCGGTCGTCCATTTGAACATATTCCACCTGATCAAAAGCTGTGCCACTGCACTGGATCGTATCGATGTGGAAGTACGCTTCTCCCTTTTTATCAAATATCAGCATTCTCAGAGGAAGCTCTGCATCACTCTTAGCGTACACAATGTATTCCAGGTCATCATCACCGTCGAGATCCGCCGTTTGGACCGTCTGCCGCTGTTGTCCCGAAACCGGTGCGCAATAGCTGAGGTTCATCATTGCAGCATCAATCACCTGCTGCAGTGCCTGATATTCCTCAGACCGCTTGGGTAAACGGTACATTTCATCCACAGTACTGAAGACGCAGCCGGAAAACAGTATGACCACAAGGATCAATGTAACGCTGATATATATTTTTTTCACGGCAGCACCTCCTTCCGAATATTATAACACAGTTTACTTTAAAAGGAAAGCATTTTTACAGTTTTATGTGATTTTTACAACCACATTTTCACTGCCTAACAGTCGATTCAGCTCATCCAGCATTCTGCTGTCCAGGGCACAACGGGAGCCAAGACGCTCCTTAGTATCCTCAAGATACACAATCACCGTATTTGCACCGGGGAACATATTGAGAATCGCCCGAACCTTTCCAAATAGCTGCTCATCCTTTTTAGGCAGCCGCAGATACAGACAGCCATCTCTTTGAATTGTGTACACGCCCGGTTTACCGAGAACCGGATCCGGATTATAATTATTAATATCCCATACATGGTTAACGATCAGCTGCGGCTCTTTATCCTCCCGAATAGAAACCTTGCCCAGGACCACCCGTACACGGTTTTCATCCAGCATATTGCCGAATTGATTCAATGTTTTGGCAAAGACCAGCATTTCAATAGAGGCGGTATCATCCTCCAGAACAACATAGGCCATCATGGAATTGTTCCGGGTGGTTTTCATCTTCACAGAGGAAATAACTCCGGCAACCGTAACAAACTGATTGTCCTCATAAAGGCTGTCCTCTTCCATTAATGCACCGATGGGAATAACCTTTGTATTTTTAAGTCTTGAACGGTAATCATCCATAGGATGTCCGGACAGGTAAATACCGGTCATTTCTTTCTCCATCAGCATCAGCTCACCCTTACTCAGCTCAGGCAGAGAAGGGATCTGCACAGGAGTGGATTCTTTCCCGAGCATCCCAAACATACCAATCTGCCCGTCAAGATTCTTCCGTCTAGAGGTATACACACTGGTCATAATACCTTCGAAGGCTGCAAGCATCTCACTGCGATGATATCCAAAGCAATCCATCGCACCTGACTTAATCAGATTCTCAACTGTTCTTCTGCTGATCTCACGCTCCGGCATGCGGGTAATGAAATCCTCTAAGGACTGGAACGGGCCACCATCCTCACGCACAGAAACAATAATCTTTGTCAGCGTACGGCCAATGCCCTTGAGTGCGGCCATACCAAACCGAAGATACTCCCCTTCCACCGCAAAATAGTCAACGGAGTTGTTAATATCCGGCGGAAGTGTTTTGATTCCCAGGTCCTTACATTCGTTAATATAGGCAGAGAGCTTGGTGGACGAGTATACAACTGAAGTCATCAAAGCCGCCATATACTGCTTGGGATAGTGACACTTCAGCCATGCAGTCTGATAGGAAACCACCGCATAGCAAACCGCATGCGCTTTATTAAAGGCATAGTTTGCAAAATCAACGATTTCGTCATAAATAGACTGGGCCGCAGCCTCCGACACACCGTTCGCAATTGCACCGGGAATATTTTGCACCGGGTCACCGTAAACGAACACCTTCCGTTCTGCCGCGATGACCTTCATTTTCTTTTTGGAAATGGCACGGCGGATATTGTCCGCCTGACC
>CAYMPY010000122.1:0-6987 GCA_964392535.1 uncultured Oscillospiraceae bacterium | reverse complement strand
AACAAAACAAGGTATGTTATTATTTACCCGGATAGGTGGTGATGGTTTGTATCATTCAGGCTGTGATCCTGCCCATTGCACAGCATAAGCCCGGTGTACTTGAGGCTGCAAATGAGCTGAAGGCTCGTTTGGAGAATGCAGGCATCCGTGTAAAGCTGGATGATTCTGATAACTCCATGGGCTGGAAGTGTGCTGAATACGAAATGCGTGGCGTGCCTGTTCGCGTGGAGTGTGGTCCTCGTGATCTGGAGAATGACCAGTGCGTACTGGTTCGCAGAAATGACGGCGAGAAGGTCACTGTAAAGCTTGAGGAGCTGGAAGCAGCTGTTGCACAGCAGCTGGAGCTGATCCATCAGGGTATGTATGAAAAGGCCAAGAAGAACCTGACCGATCATATCTATGAGGCTCATTCCCTTGAAGAGGCGAAGAAGCTGCAGGAGGAAAACGGTGGCTTCATTAAGACCATGTGGTGCGGTGAGCTGGAGTGCGAGCTGAAGATGAAGGATGAGGCCGGTATGTCCTCCCGCTGTATGCCCTTTGCCCAGGAGAATTTAGGCGATACCTGTCCCATTTGCGGCAAGCCTGCCAAGAAGATGATCTACTGGGGCGTTGCATATTGATTTTTTGCAACCCTGCCATAGGTAGGGTTGCTTTTTGAAAGGACTTAAAATGAAAAAGAGATTTCCTCAGGGATTTGTGTTTTTTCTCTGCTACATTTCTTATGTGTCCATATATGCCGCAAGACTGAATCTTTCAATGGCATCTCCCGGTATGATTTCCGCCGGAATGCTGACAGAGGTCCAGTATGGCTTTATAGGCAGCGTGTTCTTTGTGACCTATGCCTGCGGACGGCTGCTTAACGGTGTGATCGGTGATCGCACTGCGCCTTGGGTGATGATTGCAATTGGCCTTGTATTTACAGGTGTTTCCAATTTGCTGATAGGCATTATACCGACCTATGTAATCATTCTGATTTTTTGGGCGGTGAACGCTTACGCCCAGTCTATGCTGTGGAGTTCGCTGCTGCGGTGTATGACAGGCTTATACGGAAAAGAAAAGGCAAATAAAAAAGTTCCGATTTTAGTATCCTCTGTTTCTGTTGGTAATATTGCAGGTATTATCCTCAGTACATGGATGGTAGAATCCTTTGGAATTCGCTGGGCCTTTTTACTGCCCGGTATGTTGACGGTTTTGCTGGGTTTGACTGCTGCTTATGTTTTGAGATCGGTGCCTGAAGGGGCAAAGCCTGCCAAGCAGAGCGTTCCTGTGGGGGAGTTCTTTAAGGATCGGCAGATCCGCGGCATGTTGTTGCCTGCGCTGTTTCACGGTGTGATCAAAGATAACATCGGCAACTGGATGGCTATTTATTTCGTTACTAAATATGCCATTGACCTGAAAAGCTCAGCATGGTTTGTATTGCTGATCCCGGCTGTTGGTATGGTGGGCCGCCTGGTGTATCCCATGTGCTATAAGCTCAGTAAGCAACGTGAAAACCTGATCTCTGTGATTTGCTTTGCACTTTGTGCAGGTTTGGCCGGCGTTTTGCTGATGGACCTGTCTGTTCCTATCGTTGCAGCCTGCTGCCTGAGCCTCATTTATGCGCTGATCTCTATGATCAATACATCGACGCTTTCTATGTTCCCGCTGCGCTTTGCCGATAAGAACATGGTATCTTCGGTCAGTGGTGTAGCAGACTTTGCAACATATTTAGGTGCAGGCATTGGCTCCGCTGTTTACGGTTTCTGGAACGAAGGCGGAAATTTTGTCCCCATGTTTGTGTCTTGGGTGGTGTTATGTGCAGCATCCATTTTACTACTGCTTTTCCAGCGGCCCTTTGCGAAAGCTAAATGAAAAATATGCCGGACTTCCAAGCGAAGTCCGGCATTGCTTATAACATTGTTTCCATTGCAAAATAGTTGTGCTCGTAGAGATAATACTGGCCTCTGTTTTCGAATCCAAATTTTGAATATAATTTTATTGCGTGTTCATTATCCGGACTTACCAGTAAATGTATGGCTTCTGTTCTGTGCTGCTTAAGAAACTCAAAAAGCTTTTTAAGTAGCACAGTTCCCAATCCTTGCCGCTGATACTTTGGTGAAATCACGACCCGTGCAATTTCCTTGACGTTCGTCTTATATTGCCAACAGGGGAGCTTATCCAGATAGTTTTCAGAATCAACAGAAATTGAGCCGATAAGCTCTTCTCCGGCATAAAGACCGTACAGATTTCCTGCCGAATAATCCTCCTGGAGGATCTCTTCGTTTGGATAGTTCTGGTTCCAGGTACAACCGGGTGATCCAATATGGCTTCGGTAGAATTCCATAACAGCATTAAGTTCGTTCCCGGAAACCGGTCGTAGGGCGTAATTTTCCATGTTGCTCACCGTTTAAAACGAGGAAGGATCTCATTATTGATGCAGCTGATCAGAATATCCAATTCTTCCTGCGTAGTATCTTTGCAGATAGAAATGCGGAACATCCCATCGATGACTTCCGGCGAGAGCTTCATGGCGGTCATCACATGACTTCTGTGACCTTTTGCACAGGCAGAACCGGCAGACACGCAAATATTGTGATCCTGTAAAATGTTAATGGTGTTCTGTGTTGGTACTCCCGGGATGGACAGAGAAAGAATATGCGGTGCTTCGTGTGCACCGTTGATGACTACGCCATCTAAATCTTCAACCTGCTCGATAAGATATGCGAGCAGATCTTTTTCCTGTGCAATGTCTTGTGTCATTGTTGCTTTACCCGCTTCACAGGCTGCGGCAAATCCCATGATTGCAGGGGTACCTTCTGTGCCACTGCGGTAGCCACTTTCCTGGCCACCACCAAGCATAAGTGCAGGGAAGGATTTTAGCCTCGGTGAGATATAAAGTGCGCCTGCACCCTTGGGACCGTGGATCTTATGAGATGATACAGAGATCAGGTCTGCGCCCAATGTTTTGGCCTGAAAAGGAATTTTCAGGAATCCCTGTACTGCATCAGTGTGAAAAACAGCATCCGGACAAATTCTGTGGGTCAGCTTCGCCATTTGTGCAATTGGCATAACGGCACCGGTTTCGTTATTGACCATCATCACGGAAACGAGAATTGTATCTTTTCTAAGTGCTGATTTTAAATCATCCACAGTTATGCGTCCGAGATTATCCGGCTGGAGATAGGTTACTTCATAACCTTGAGACTCAAGGTCCTTCATACAGTTGAGAATTGCGTGATGCTCAATAGCGGTTGTGATAATGTGTTTGCCTCGTTTACCAAATCGTTTTACAGTGCCAAAGATGGCCCAGTTATCGGCCTCTGTTCCACCGGAAGTGAAAAACACCCGGTCGTTTTCTGCACCCAAAGCAACGGCTACCTTTGCACGGGCATTTCGCAGTGCGTGTGCAGCTTCAAATCCAAAGCTGTATAAAGCACTGGGATTGCCCCAACCAACAGTCAATGCTTTTGTGATCGCGTCAACTGCTTCGGGGCAGGGGATCGTTGTTGCGGAGTTGTCTAAATAGATCATATTGTCACTTTCCTACACAAAATCGTTCAAAGATTCTTGCTGTAATATCCTCCCGGATGGTTGCGCCGGTGACTTCGCCCATTGCTTCCATAGCAGTTTCGATATCCGTCAGAACAGCATCGGGTGTCTGCTTCAGCATCAGACACTGCAGTGCCGTCAGCATGGCCTCATATGCGCGTTTAATGGCGCTGAATTGCCGGGTGTTTGTCAATATAGAGCCGTCACAGGGAATTTCGTTTTCAAACATTTCATTTACTGCATTGGACAGCAAATCCAAACCGTCTCCGGTTTTGGCACAAATCTTGATAACGGTCATAAAAGGCAGGTCGCTGGGTAAGACTGCTTTCCCAAGATCGGATTTATTGATCAGAGCGATTGCATGCTCGTGGTCACAACAGATTTCGATTACTTCACGGTCCTCGTCCGTCAACGGCTGAGAACCGTCACAAACAAATAATACAAGGTCAGCTTTTTCAATTTCTGCTTTGGAACGTTCTACACCGATTGCTTCGATTTTGTCATCGGTTTGATGGATACCGGCAGTGTCGATCAACCGCAGTTTGGTGGAGCCGAGTATGACAGCCTCTTCAACCGTGTCTCTTGTGGTGCCGGCGATGTCTGTAACAATTACTCGTTCAAAGCCCGCCAGTGCATTAAGCAGACTGGATTTTCCAACATTGGGCTTGCCTACGATTGCCGCTGCCACACCCTGACGAAGAATGCGGCCTTGACCGTAAGAGTTAAGCAAAGTATATAGTGCTTTTGTATCTGAACGCAATGCGGCTTCGTAATTATCCAGGCCAAAATCTTCAATGTCCTCGTCCGGGTAATCTAAAACCGCATGGAAGTGGCTACAGAGATTTACAAGATTATCATATATGGGAGATAGCTTTTTCTGAAGGACACCGCCAACCTGACCGGCTGCATTCGCAGCGGCTTCTGCAGAATCTGCCTCAATAAGATCGATCACAGCTTCTGCCTGTGTCAGATCCAGCTGGCCGTTCATAAAAGCACGTTTTGTAAATTCTCCCCGTTTAGCAGGAAGTGCTCCTGCATTATAAAGTGCCTCGAGTCCGGCTGCCAGCACAGCAGGGGAGCCATGACAATGAAATTCAACAGTATCCTCGCCGGTGTAGCTGCGGGGACCATGGGTATACACAGCCATGCACTGATCGATGACTCTGCCGGATTTGTCATATAGCATTCCTAACATGAGCTTTCTGTCAGGTGCTTGAGAAAGTGGTTTTCCACTCTTTAATTTAAAAACTCGTTCTGCGATTTGGACACAGCCGTCTCCGGTTAAACGGATAATGCCGATAGCGCTGATTTGGCTGCCTGTAGAAATCGCTGCGATCACATGGGACATAGGATCGTCTCCTTTTTGGATTTTCGATTTATTATAATACCACATTTTATATAAAATTGCAACATATTACAGTGTGCTTTGGGCATGATACTTTAGAGGTGATCGAATGCTGTTGCACTATACCGGAGAGTTGACCGATGAGAATGTATCTGATATTTTTCAGGGAGCAGCGGATTTTATTCGCAGAAAGCTTCGCTGTGGTGATTATTATGTTTTTGCGTATGCGATAGATGGGCTTATTGCTTCAGGACAGGCTTCTGATTATATATTTAAACCGATTACGGAAGTATTATCGGCAGATTCTATGAAGGAACTATATGATCGTGCCAAGGAAGGCGTAATATATAATTGTGTTGCAGTGGAAGCGAAGGACCTGAATCAGGTTGCATTTTTGCTTGTAAATGGTTTTTGTGTTGTACTGTTTCCCGGAGCTGGTGCAATTGCCTATGAGGTGAAAACGCCCGATAAGAGAGGGACCGGTGCACCTGAGGTCGAAAATACCGTTAAGGGCGCAAAGGATGCTTTTGTGGAAACAGTACGGTCCAATACAAGCTACGTAAGACGTCACCTGAGAACGCCCGACCTAAGAATAACAGAATTACAGGTAGGCCGCAGAAGCTTAACAAATATTTCTGTGCTATGGATTGCCGGTATTACAAATTCGAATCTGGTTGACAATATGCTGGGTCGGCTGAAGAAAATCGATGTAGATGCTTTGCTATCTCCTTCGTCTGTGGAAGAATACGTTACAGGTTCCCGAGCAACTGCGTTTCCGCTGCTGCAATATACGGAACGGACAGACCGTTTTTGTCAGGGCCTGCTTGATGGCAGAGTAGGAATATTGATCGATGGTCTGCCACTTGGTTATCTTGCACCTGCTGATCTTATGTATTTAATGGAAAGTCCGGAGGACCGAAGCCGAGATTATGTAGGAGCATCGGCTGTGCGGATACTACGTTACGCTGCGCTTTTTGCAGGGCTGCTGCTGCCTGCGATTTATGTTGCCCTGGCGACCTTTCATCAGGCATGGATTCCATTGCCACTTTTGCGGTCAATTATTGAGAGCAAACAAAATGTCCCGTTTTCGACAATATCAGAGATACTTGGATTGCTGATTGCGTTCGAGCTTTTGCAGGAATCCGGCATTCATCTGCCGCAAGCGATCGGTCAATCGGTTTCTGTGATTGGCGGCATCGTTGTTGGTACAGCAGCTGTGGAGGCTGGATTGATCTCTCCGGTTGCGCTGATAATGGTCAGCATAGCCGGTGTATGTGGATTTGTTCTTCCTAACAGAGATCTTGCAAATGCAATTCGTGTTTGGAGATTTGGTATTGCAGTACTTGCGTCTTTTTCTGGGATCTATGGTGTGGTGGCCGGCTTTATAATTTTGATCATTCATTTATCAGGTCTGAAATGTATGGGCATCTCTTATTTATCAAGAACCGGTAGAGTTATCAGGAAAAGATTGGCAAAGCGGAAATATCGGGATTTAAAGCTTAATCCGCAGGATAGGAGAAATCAAAAGTGAAGATAGTATTATATATAATAATTATTGTAGGAAGTCTTTTGATTCCACTTGAAAAGGCTGATATTGCGAAATTGCAGCCGGTAGAGGCAGTTGTCCTGCGTGAGAATAACGGTGCAACGGAAATATACACGGATACCGGCGCATGGGGAAGTGGAGAAAACGCACAGAAGGCGTTAAGTGATTTGATAAATAACACCCCAGGAATAGTGTATCTGGATACAGCTAAATATCTGATGGTAACACAAGAAACATTATTCCAAATTGAAAGTATCAGAGACGAACTGAAAGGAAGTGTAAGATTGTGCTTATGGAATTGCGAAGGAAATCTGAAAGATGCTGTGAAGTATTTTGAGGTGTACGATGAACTGCCAAAACTGCGGAATTGGAAGCAAGGAGATAACTTGCCGGAATATATCAGCAAAAAACAGTGAAAAAGAAGAAAATGGAGTCGACAAAATTATAACCCTTTGATAAAATACTCAAGAATTCAATTGAGTTCGCGACCACAGAAAAAATTTTCCAAGAAAAAGAAAAAAGTTCTTGACAAATGGAAAATGATGTGGTAAATTAAGCAAGCTAACCG
>CAYMPY010000121.1:0-6993 GCA_964392535.1 uncultured Oscillospiraceae bacterium | reverse complement strand
ACCAGTAGTCTGCCCCAGCTGTTCCATCCTGCGTTGCGTAACCGGAAGCAACTGCTTGCAGCGGCGTAACGACGCACCGACAAAATAAGTGCAAAGGCAGCACCCATTCACCGATGGGAAATATCTTTCCGTGCATTTTGCGGCAGTCTTCGCATAATTTAATGTCGTCGATTTGAGCAATCCAGTTTTTCCATTTCTTGCTCCTGATTGACTGCTTGTTCTTACTTTTTATTGCGTTAATAAAATCATCTAACATGCTTAATCCTCCTAAATCCTATTAGAACTTATGTTCGAAAATAATTATACTATACCTATAAAGATTTGTCAAGTCCCCACCAACAACAAGCAGTCAGCAGGGACTTAACGACATTTGTGCCACGGCATCTAGCATATTTTCGACGAAGATGTCGCAGTTGGTAGTTGGGTCGTTTACAAGAACATGGGTCACTGCGCCGACCAGTTTTCCGTCTTGGATGATGGGGCTGCCGGACACGAGTGTGTCAAGTATAGGACAAAAGAATTTTGTGTTTTTCTGCGGTTTCTATGCACTTTTGCAGGTAAAAGGTAGGTTTTTACATACCTCACCCCCGATCCCTAAGTTGACATGGATGAATTGTCGAAAAAGGAGACTTTAAATTTTCCTTTGCTTTTCGACAAATTCTGATTTCGGTGTGTGCGCAAGTGTCTTTCTTGGGATATAAAAAGTGCAGACTGCAAGTAACAGTCTGCACTTACGATTCCGATGCTGTGACATTTGAATTATACGGGTATAATTGCTCTGTCAATAGTTACATGATTATCTCCGTCATTTTCCCAATCGGAAACAGCACTTGCAACAGGGTACACATCTGCAATATCCGACTTTACCGAAATAACCTCGCTAAAATACCAGCCGCGAGAGAATATGATCGTGCGTGTTTGGCATTTGATTACGATAGCCATATCAAACGTGATTTCATAATTGCCATCATTGACGCAAACAACATCCCTTACAACCTCAATTCCGGAGATTCTTTCAGACACAGGAATAATAGAGGCTGGCTCTTCGCAAAACGGCTGAAAAACAGATCCCCTGATTGCTTCGCAGCAACGGAAGAAGGAGAGATCCTCACATCCATCAAGGAACGGCAATTCCTGAACTTCGTTTATGACTTCGACAGAGCCGCCGGATGTGTTGATGCGAAGGTTTCCGTAGATCTCGTTGTTTTGAGCTGCGCACTCATAGGAAACCAATTCGTTACCAATCATACTGCGGAGCAAATCAAGCATCTCACTGGATAGTGTAGCATATACCATATTCAATCCTCCTTAACAAAATGGATTTTTTGCCGTTTGACCGGAGAAACAATGCTGACCGATATGTCAACGGCAGGGCTGTTGGGGGTAGATGTTTTTACACGGTAGACGATACGTGTACCGTCAGGAAATACTGTTTGAACACCTTTCCCGTTTGCCAGTTTGGATTCTTTTCCGCCTTTACTGAGCAGTGAATAGAAATCCTTGGATGTCGCAACTGGGTTTTTGCTCTCTATAACACGTGAATTCTTTCCCTTATTGCCAAAATATCCTTTTTGCGTCAAACGATATTTTTGGGAGGCTACCTGCACATTGCGGGAAAAAGCACTGTGTTGAGATTGACCGTTGGTCGCTCCTTTTGTATTTCCATAGTTTCCGGAAGATCAAGTACCCATTATGCAGACCTCCTTCTTTTTGCGGAGATCCAATCTGGGAAGTTGACGAATCTTGCCCGATCTTTTACAGATGCAAAAATCGAATCCGGCATGGCACCGTAAACCAAGACCACCTGGGGAGTCAGTTCATCCAACATAGCGGCGAGGCCTTCTCGAAAGTAATGCTTATTCTCGGCACTTTTGATACACCCGTATGTGCCAATAGAAACAATACTGTTCCGGGGAACACCAAGAAACGCTATCTTTTCCGGTAATTCCGCTGTCGTGTATGTGCGCTCATCGCCCCAACGCACATTGGGGACCACATACAATCCTTGCGACTGGAGATAATAGCCAACCGCTCGGTTCATGTATGTATTTGCAATC
The DNA here is from genome assembly GCA_964392535.1 of uncultured Oscillospiraceae bacterium. GTDB lineage: Bacteria > Bacillota > Clostridia > Oscillospirales > Oscillospiraceae > Faecousia. The sequence continues at coordinate 4,936 of CAYMPY010000121.1, read as the reverse complement.
TGCAAACACAACGGCATATCACGATACAGGGAACAGTCCGGGGAAATAACGCCGGCGAACTCCTGCAAAACAGGAAACTGCTCTTTTGTGGCAGTCAGAACATTCGAAAAACGCTTGTCATGTTCGTAAAAATGCACAAATTCCGAATGGTCTGTGCTACGATTTGCCATAGAAAAAGGGATTACTGCTCTGGGAATAATGATTTCTTTAGGCTTGCTTAAAATGGGGATTTCCATAATCCCGTCAAAATAAGCCTTTGCGACGAGTTCTGCGTTGAACCCGTCATCAATGATGTGTTTCATATAACACCATCCTTTCTGCCGAGTTTCCGGCAACAAATGTTTAGTTTGTTGGAAATGCCAAATTGACATTCCAGAAAGGATACGCTACAATAAGATTGGTCAAGTTGGTTACTGTAGTGTATCCGACTCCATAGAAAGTTCCTTGTTTGTTGCTGCAACAACTTACAGGGAGCTTTCTTTTTTGTTACAATCATAAGCATCACCTACCTTTACTGTATGGTGCATATATCATTGCGCGAGTCCAAGGAGTTCGGAAAAATAGAAATTTCTCCCCCTCTTTTTGTCGTCGCCAAATAACACCCCCGCCTTTTCCAATGCGTTCAAATATCGCACAGCTTGTCCGTGAGAAATATTTAACTTGTCCTCTATGTAGTTGGCTGTTAGAACAGGATGTGTAAACAAGCATTCTATAACATCATCAAATTTGGGGCTGTTGATGATTTTTTGCACGGTACTTTTTGTTTTTACATAAAGATTATTTAGTGAATCTATATACCCAATATGCTTGCCGGTTTGAACAATAATCTTATTTAAAAAGTACTTTATCCATTCATCATAACTGTTGTTGCGGGAATTTGTTAGCATATTATAGTACACACGCTTGTCCTGATTGATCGCTTCGCTGATATAAAAGAACGGAAAGTTGATGACATTGGCTTTGTATAAATACAAGCTTACCAAAATACGTCCGACTCTTCCGTTTCCGTCTGCAAAGGGGTGAATAGATTCGAACTGAGCATGAATGATTGCAACCTTGATAAGAGGATGAATACCCGATCCATTATTGATAAAATCAACCAACTCATTCATATACTTCTTGGTTTCGTTATATGGAGGAGGAGTAAAAACAACAGTACCAACGCTATTTTCAATATGGTTATTCTTTATCTTATATTTACCAATAGGCTTGTCGGGGTTAAATGGTTCCAGACCAGTCATCATAATACGATGGATTTCCTGTATAAAGGAGTGCGTGAAATTGCCATTACGTAGATGGTCTGCACCATATATAAGAGCTTTTGTATGATTTCTGACTTCAACAGACTCTTTTTCATCTTTGCGCTTTGGGTCGACTTCTCGCTCACAAATGTCAGACAGAGTGGTCTTTTGTGTGCCTTCAATATCCATTGAAGACAACACTTCTTTTTTGTGCAGCATAGGTATCAAAATGCTATTGAACTGATATGTATCAATTTTGGCCTGTAAAATACCAAGATACTTTGCGGCATCTGCTAATTCGGAGACAAATAAATTGATATTATAATCATTTAAGCGGTCAGCGATATATTTAAGTGCCATAAGCATACCCCTTTCATCATTGATATTATAGCAAATATTTCCTGCTTGTCAATCTCTATCGTGCATCTTTTTCGAAAAGATGCACGATAGAGAAAAGAAAATCGTGTTATGCGGCGGCATTTAACATATTTTCGATAAAGATTCCATAACCCGTGGTGGGGTCGTTGACCAAAACATGGGTAACGGCGCCGACTATCTTGCCGTCCTGAATGATGGGCGAGCCGGACATGCCCTGGACGATGCCTTTTGTGGTGGCGAGGAGATGTGGGTCGGTGATTTGAAGGAGCATATTCCGGCCGTTTTGGCGGTCTGAGGGATAAATTTTCAAAATTTTCACAGAATACTCCTGAAGCTGTTTTCCGTTTACGGTACTGCGGATCACTGCATCTCCTGTCTGGGCGGTACCGATTTCCATGGGCGTGCCGTCCGGAAGCGCAGAAAGTGTGCCGAAAATGCCTTGCGGTGTGTTTTTCTCAAGACTACCCACCTGATCGGCGGCGCGAAGAGAACCCACCAGTCTGCCCGGTTCGCCGCTGGAGCCAGGTTGTACGGAAACTACGGTTGCACCGAAAACCGTGCCCACATCCTCTTGAATCAGGTCGCCGTTTTTGGTATTGACTCCGTGACCCAGTGCGCCGAAATCGCCGGAAACGGGGTCGTAATAGGTGACCGTGCCGATACCGGTCACGCACTGCTTCATATAAATACCCAAGAGGCCGGAACGGAGCGCAACAGAAACGGTTTGTTCAATGCCGTTTCGGGTAAAGCCTACAGACACCGGGCCATCTGCATCTGCCAAAGCTTGCCGCAAAGCCTGAACAGATTCCACCTTTATATTATTGATGTGGGTGATCCGGTCACCCACCTGCATGCCTGCATCCCGGGCACTGCTGCTTCCGTCAAAGGCTTCTACGGTCAGCGGGTCACCCAATCGAATTCCGATAACCTGACCGCCGGGGATCAGGGCTTGCGCCTGTGCATAAACGGGGGTGAGCAATATAAATAAAAGCACAAACCCCACAGTAAATTTTTTCATATTTTTGACCTCCGTTTCTGTGCTTATTATTGCGCAGGCAATCGCAATGTAACCCTTGCAAAAGTCGAAAAAACAGGGGAATACTGCTATTTGTGTAAAGTCTTGACAAAGACATATAATAGTGCTATTATTACCTACGGACTTAATAGGTAAATAAGGAGTAAAACCATGTTTGTATATGCAGATAACGCCGCGACTACGAAAATGAGTCAGCGGGCTATTGATACGATGCTGCCATATTTTGAAAATATTTATGGCAATCCCTCCAGCTTACACTCTGTAGGCCAGGAGGCCAAGGAGGCACTGGAAAATGCCAGACAGACTGTTGCAGAATGCTTAGGCTGTGAGGCAAGAGAAATTTACTTCACCTCCGGCGGCAGTGAGGCCGACAATCAGGCCATTATTTCCGCTGCCCGCTTAGGTCAGCGCAAAGGCAAGATGCACATTATTTCCACCGCCTTTGAGCACCACGCCGTTCTGCACACCCTGGAAAAGCTGAAAAAAGAGGGCTTTGAAATTACCCTTTTGGATGTAAAGAACAATCACAATATTTCTGCACAGCAGGTAAAAGATGCCATTCGGGAGGACACCTGCCTGGTGACCTGTATGTACGCCAATAACGAGATCGGCTCTGTGCTGCCTGTGGCAGAGATCGGTGCGGTCTGTAAGGCTGCCGGTGTGCCGTTCCATACCGATGCGGTCCAGGCTGCCGGACACCTGCACATCAACGTCAAAGAGCAGAATATCGATATGCTGAGCCTGTCTGCCCATAAGTTCCACGGACCCAAGGGCGTAGGCGTGCTGTACTGCCGCCGTGGTCTTATGCTGACCAATGTGATCGAAGGCGGCGCACAGGAGCGGGGCAAGCGTGCCGGCACGGAGAATATCGCCGGCATCTGCGCACTGGCTGCTACCCTGAAGGATGCCTGTGACCACATGGACGAGCATACCGCACAGGTTACTGCCATGCGTGATAAGCTGATCAAAGGCTTAAGCGAAATCCCTCACTGTGCTTTAAACGGTGACCCGGTCAACCGTCTGCCCGGCAATGTCAGCTTCTGCTTTGAGGGCATCGAGGGCGAAAGCCTGCTGCTCCTGCTGGATATGAAGGGCGTGTCCGCCTCCTCCGGCTCCGCCTGCACCTCCGGCTCCCTGGATCCCAGCCATGTGCTGCTGGCCATCGGCCGCGTCCATGATGTGGCCCACGGCAGCCTGCGGCTTTCCCTGTGCGAGTACAACACCGAAGAGGATGTGGACCATATCCTCGCTGTCGTCCCCCAGGTCGTGGCGTATCTGCGCGGCATCAGCCCCGTCTGGCGCGACCTGCAAACCGGAAAAAGAGAATACATTTTGTAAGGAGATATCATCATGGCACTTTACAGTGAAAAAGTTATGGACCACTTCATGAACCCCCGCAATGTGGGCGCTCTGGAGAACGCCGACGGTGTCGGCGAAGTCGGCAACGCCAAGTGCGGCGACATCATGAAGATCTACCTGAAGATCGAAAATGACATCATCGTGGACTGCAAGTTCGAGACCTTTGGCTGCGGCAGCGCCATTGCGTCCTCCTCTATGGCCACGGAAATGATCAAGGGCAAGTCCATTCACGAGGCCCTGGCTCTGACCAACAAGGCGGTGGCTGAGGCTTTGGACGGTCTGCCTGCTCACAAGCTGCACTGCTCCGTGCTGGCGGAAGAGGCCATCAAGAACGCCCTGAAGGACTACTTCGACAAGAATGGCATTGCATACGACGCGGACAAGTTCAAGGAGATCGACCACGACGAACTCCACGCTGCCGCCCACGGCGAGTAAGCCATGATCGTATCCACCAAGGGGCGCTATGCCCTGCGGGTCATGGTCCATCTGGCCCAGCACAGCGGTGAAGAGTATGTTCCCCTGAAGGAGATCGCGGAAGAGGAGCATATGTCCCAGAAATATCTGGAGTCCATCATGACGGTGCTGAGCAAGGCCGGCTTCGTGGATGCCGTACACGGCAAAGGCGGCGGTTACCGCCTGAACCGTCACCCGGGGGAGTATACCATCGGCGCGATCCTGAAATTGACGGAAGGCTCTCTGGCCGCGGTGTCCTGCACCAGTCAGGGCCCTGCCGCCTGCGACCGCACCGAATGCTGCCACACCAAGCCCATGTGGGACAAACTGGACAAGATGATCGACGATTTCTTTGAGGGGATCACGCTGGAGGATCTCATCAAGGAAGGACAAGTGTAAGCAACGCGCCCTGCTCGTTCCTGTGATGTTCTTAACGGAGAAACTAGATAGTGCATTGTAGGGCGGGGGC
>CAYMPY010000120.1:0-6998 GCA_964392535.1 uncultured Oscillospiraceae bacterium | reverse complement strand
CGCACTTGATATAGTTCATGGTGTCGTAAATGGCCATACCCGCGGTAACGGAGCCGCCGGGGCTGTTGATGTAGAACTGGATGTCCTTATCGGGGTCCTGGGCTTCCAGATACAGCAGCTGGGCTACGATCAGAGAAGCCGTGGTGTCATTGACCTCTTCGGACAGGAAAATGATACGGTCATTGAGCAGACGGGAAAAAATGTCATAGCTGCGCTCACCGCGGCTGGTCTGTTCAACAACATAAGGGATAAAACTCATGGTCATGTCTCCTTTCAGGGTTTGAAACATTCTAACCATTCATAAGGAAACTTATTCCTCAGAAGTAGCTTCCTCAGTCTTGGGGGCAACAGCAACAGCGGAATCAACGATCAGCTTCATTGCCTTACGGGTCTGCAGACCATTCTTCAGCTCATCAGCGGGAACCATGGACTTGACCTTATCCAGCTCCAGCTCATACTGCTTTGCCAGGCTCTCGTACTCAGCCTCGATTTCCTGCTCATCAACAGTAATGCTCTCGACCTCAATGATCTTATTAAGCGTAACGTTGGCCTTAGCCTGCTTCTCGGCAGCAGGACGGAAAGCGTTGCGCATGGTGTTCACATCGCCGCCCATCATCTTTGCATAAGCCTCCATGGAATAGCCGCTCATCTGCAGCTGGTAGCCAAAACGCTCCATCTGGTTGTCCAGCTCAGCCTCAATCAGAGCCTTGGGCATTTCAACAGTAGTGTTCTCCGCAGCCTTGTCAACACAAGCCTGCTCAAATGCGGAATCGATCTGCTTCTGAGCATTCTCCATAGCCTTGGCACGGATATCTTCCTTCAGCTGCTCCAGGGTCTCAAACTCAGAAACGTCCTTTGCAAACTCGTCGTCCTGCTCAGGAACATTGGTAGCAGTAACCTTGTTAACCTTCACATGAAATACGACAGCCTTACCGGCCAGTTCTGCATGATAATCCTCGGGGAAAGTAATATCAATATCCTTCTCCTCGCCGGCAGACATGCCAACGATCTGCTCCTCAAACCCGGGAACAAAAGAGTTTGAGCCAAGCTTCAGATCATGGTTCTCACCCTTGCCACCTGCAAAGGGAACGCCGTTTTCGAGGCCCTCGAAATCAATGTTGGCAGTGTCGCCCATCTCAGCAGCACGCTCAACGGTTTCAGTAGAAGCAACATTCTGAGCCATACGATCCAGCTCAACCTGAACCTGTGCATCGGTAACAACAGCCTCAGCCTTCTCAACCTCCAGGCCCTTGTAGTCACCCAGGGTAACCTCGGGGTACAGCTCAGTGGTCAGCGTGATGGTCACAAAGCCTTCCTCGCTGATATCCATATCAGTCAGATTGGGACGGCCGATAGCATTAACTTCCTGCTTGACAACAGCAAACTCATAGACCTCGGGAAAAATCTCTTCCAGGCCGTCTTCATAGAATACATGAGCACCGTACATACCCTCGATAACCTTACGGGGTGCCTTACCCTTACGGAAACCGGGGATCATAATGTTCTTGCGAGCCTTCATGTAAGCCTTGTTGACACCGGCCTCCATCAGCTCCTTGTCGATCTCGACTACGATGGTAGCCTCATTGCCCTTTTTCTCGATGTTTTTTACATTCATTATTTATGTCCTCCCATAATTCGATTACGCTTTGCGCAATCTATTATATATTACATCTGAACTATTTTAGCAGACAATTTAAGAAATGTCCACTGTTTTCTTAAAAAATATTTAAGTAATTACTTTTGTTGGATGAAAATTCAAATAATCCGCCGAAACAAGCCGGAAATCCACACCATTCCACAAACCCTCAACGGCCAATCCATGACTTGGACCATGTAAATGACCATAAAAACACTGCCGTACATCGTATTTATGTAACAGTTCCAGTATTTCAGGGCACTCATATCCTTTGTACTTTGGTGGATAATGCAAAAACACAAGCTTCGGTAAATCTCCTGCAGATTTCAATGAGGTTTCCAGGCGAATCAATTCGCGTTTAAAAACCTTTTCGTCGTGCTGTCCGCTTCTCTCTTCTTCAAAAAACCAGCCTCTGGTTCCACAAATTGCCCAATCCTGATATACATAATGATTATTATTTAAGATGTACTGATCTGTAAATCCATTTTCCTCACAGAACTTGTAGAATTTTGATGCGGTACTCCACCAATAATCGTGATTTCCTTTCAGGATAATTTTCTTACCCGGGATCTCATTGATCCAGGCAAAATCCTCTTTCGCCTGATCCAAACCTAAAGCCCAGGAAAGATCACCTAAAAGAACAGTGGTATCCTCCTCCCCAACCACAGAAAGACCTTCTTTGAGCTTATTCATGTACCCGATCCAGGTACCTCCAAAAATATCCATGGGTTTCGGGGCGCCAAGGCACAAGTGAAGGTCTCCAATTGCGTATAAAGCCATTTAGTTACCTCAATTGCTAAAGATTATTGTAGTGTGATTTTCGCCGGTAATTGCACGATAATCCTGAAGTGCACCATAGGAAAATGCAGCGGACAGATCAATGCATTTTTTATGTGTGCTTTGTACATTAGAGATGATCTCTTTTGCTCTGTGATTGCTTACAACCGAAGAAAACATATCTGATAAAATCTTGTCATGATTTTTCAGCATAGAAATACCGTGAATACAGTATTCAAACGATTCATCCGTTGCGTTCTGTCCCTTGTGCAGATAATTCCACGTTGCATCCTCGGTACCGGCTCCTATAATAATCTTATTTATAGAAGCACCCATCAGCTTACTGTATAGCACAGGAACAAAGCTTAGAGGATCAGACGATGTAACTGCAAAATCACCGCAACGAATACCGCATTTTGAAAGCTCGCTCAACAAGCCAAACAGCAAACCGATACGAACCGCCATTCTTGCCCACAATACAGGTGTTTCTTCACGTTCAATCAAAAGCTTAGACACAGCTTCTTCAATATCATTAAGCTTTCCATCAAAACGAACAAGCAATGTCTTTCTGTCAATAAGATCTAAAACAGGACTGTGAAAATTCAGCGCTCTTTCAATATACTCTGCAGTAATCCCTTTCGAAAAAAACTTATTCAAAACAAATGCAATTACGCCACCAAAGCCGCACTTACAAAATCCCAATAATTCTTCTTTACGAATAATCGGCAGGCGCAAGGGCGCTACCATCCCACTATTAGTCTGCGAATCATGTGTCAACGCTTGGTGCGCCGTATAAGTCTGGATTTTATTTCGTGTATTTACATACAGCAATGCCTGATCACTCCTAATGCGTTTTTCCAGAAAATCCTCTCAATTATAGATTCCGGTATTCCACGCTGAAGCATGGTTTCCGCGAATACAGGATAGCTTTGAACACCGTCAAATCCATCTACAAGGGTGTCACAGCCGTCCAGGTCACCGCCAAGGGCAATGTGCTCGCCATTTTCATCTATGCTCAGCCAATGCAGTGTATGATCACACAGTGCATCCAGGTCCTCGGCACCACCCACAAAGGTCTTAAATACATTCAGTCCCGCTACGCCGCCTGTTTTACAGATTTCCTTAAACATCTCATCTGTAAGATTTCTGGAATGAGCATGTACAGATCGGCTATTCGAATGGGAAGCAATGACCGGAGCCTGTGTCATATCCATAACATCCCAAAAGCCTTCGTCACTTATATGACTCACATCCACAATCATGCCTAGGCGCTGTGATTCGCGAACATAAGCTCTTCCCTGCTCTGTCAAGCCACCACCGGTCAAATGAGATCCTGTTAAAGGGTTTTTTTCATTCCAGCAAAGCGTTGTTATTCTGAAGCCGATGTTATAAAGGTCCTCCAACAGCTCAGGATCAAATCCAAAACCTGCAGGTCCCTCGATAGACAGAATCGCAGACATCATCTTATTATTCAGATTATGCTCGATCCGATCTGCATCATAACACAATTCAATCTTATCCTTATGTACTTCAACCTCACGCAGAACGCTGACCATTTCACGTTCAAATAGCTCTGTGGGAGGAATCAGCTTTACTTCAGGGCACTCCGTAGAGCAATAGCAAGAAAATACCTGCGCATACCCGGGGAGCGATGCTGCTCTCTTAAGATCGATATGGTAATTATTCTCCAGCAAGCTGCCGCACTGACGAAGATTCGTTCCAAGAAGCGCACAAGATGTATCACAGTGCAGGTCAAATACAGGGATGTTCATTCAAAAGCGCCCTCCAAATGGGTAATCACCGGTTTTTGCGTAGCAGTTCCTTCCGGTGCATAGATTTCAATCACGTCAAATCTTGGTTGAAGCTCTGTTTCCACAGAGGTAAGATACATGGCAGCTGTGGAACGAATGCGATTTTGTTTATAAAAATCAACAAATTCTCTGCCTTCAGCAAATTTATCAGACTTACGAAGCTTAACCTCAACAAAAACCAAGTACTTTTTATTACAGGCAATCAAATCGATCTCGCCATATTTTGACCTGTAGCTGCTGTCGATAATACGGTACTTCTTTTTTCTTAAGTACTGTGCAGCCAAAGCTTCACCCCAGGCACCTGCTAAATTATTTCGTCCCATAGAATTTCTTTAAAAAGGTCATTCGATGGATTGGACAGGGACCATGAGCACGCAATGCTTCATAATGCGCCTTTGTACCATATCCTTTATGAACCTCAAAGCCATATTCCGGATATTCCTCAGCTAAACTAAGCATTACATCGTCACGTGTAACCTTAGCAAGTACGGATGCAGCAGCAATGCTTGCGCTCAGGCTATCACCGTGAACAACGGTTTTACAGGGAACGCCAAAATCTTTTTCCCGATTTCCGTCAATCAGCGCAAGATCAGGCTTTACATCCAGTTCAGAAATCGCCTGCTCCATCGCAGAAAGCGTGGCCTGCAAAATATTGATTCGATCAATCGTTTCGTGATCTACAAGTATAATGCAATAGGCAATTGCCTGTTCCTTTATGATTGGATACAACTCCCGACGCTTCTTATCGGTCAGCTTTTTGCTGTCATTCAGACCGGGAATATCAATGTCAGGCGGCAAAATAACTGCAGCGGCACACACAGGACCAGCCAAAGGACCTCTACCCGCTTCGTCAACACCGCAAATACACTTGTAACCTTCTGCAATGCAGGCTCGTTCGATTTCCCACATATTCCGCTCGCTCATTATGTCTCCTCCATTTCTTCGAAGGTGATTCTTCCAAACTTACCGGAACGGTATTCATCAAGCACAACCTTTGCAATACGCTCTGTATCAATTTCACCCTGGGCAAGCAAGAAACCACGCTTTCTACCTGCTTCCTCCAGAAGCATATAACCGGGCGTATCAGCAGACATATCAATTTTATATCTCTGTCTGACCGTATCGGGATACCGCTTCCATAAAAGCTCCATCAAAAAAGCGGAAAGCACCTCTGTATCTATAACATTTTCTTTCACGGCACCGGTATATGCAAGCATCATACCAACCTGAGGGTCATCAAATTTAGGCCAAAGTATACCGGGCGTATCCAGTAGCAGTAAGCCGGGATTAACCGTCACCCACTGCTTACCTCTTGTGACACCGGGGCGATTTTCAGCTTTCGCGCCCTTACGGCCGGAGATCTGATTGATCAGCGTGGACTTACCAACATTTGGAATACCAACGATCATGATCTTCAAAGGCTTATTCATACCTTTAGCCGCATTGCGTTCAATTTTTTCTCTTAAAACAGATTGAACTGCCGGCTGAAAGTCAGAGATTCCTTTCCGCGACTTACAATCCGTTACGACTACAGCCATCCCTTTTCCACGGAAATATGAAGCCCAACGCCTGGTAGCCTCCGGGTCAGCCAAATCCATGCGATTCAGCACAATTATTCTGGGCTTATTGCCACAAATAGAGTCAATATCAGGATTACGGCTGGACATAGGGATTCTAGCATCTACGATCTCACACACCGCATCTACGAGCTTCATATCTGCTTCGATCTGTCGGCGTGTTTTTGTCATATGTCCGGGATACCACTGTATATTCAGATGTTCATCGCTCATCAGGATATCCCTCCAAATCTGCTGAAATCAAGTCCCTTGCCCTCTGTTTTACGGGGCAAAAAATTTAGAATAGCCTTGCCTAAAATTTCACGGCAATCAATTTGACCGATTTCAGCGCTGCGGCTGTCTTTAGAAACACCTCGATTATCACCGAGACAGAAAACATGCCCTTCTTCAACAGTAATATACATCGGCTCCGAAGTTAATGTTATAACGCCGGAATCCAGATAATCCTCCTGAAGTACCACGCCGTCAACGGAGACCTGACCGTTTTTAATGGTCACCGTCTGCCCTTCCGTTGCGATCACCCGTTTGATAATAGGCTCACCGTCTTTAAAGGATTTCTTACTGATAACAACAATATCCCCCTGCTCAGGCTCACCGCAAAAGATATTATTCAGCAGCAGAACATAATCGCCGTTTACAAGTGTATCATGCATAGAAGAACCGGAAACCACAACGATGCGAAACAAAAGGAGAAATACAAGCAATGCGCCTGCAAGCAGATAGACCACATCATGTAAATAAGACAAAATAACCTTATTCTTATCCTGCGGAATCTGTCCCTTTTTAACTTGTGACGCTTGTGACGGATTATTTTTATCTGTCATAGTAAAACCTCCACACCTTTTTTTATATTATATACGATTTTTGCAAATAAAAAAAGAGGGTCGCCCCTCTTTTTTTATTCTTTTTTTGATTAGACCAATTCCTTGACCTTTGCAGCCTTGCCGAAACGCTCACGCAGGTAGTACAGCTTCGCACGGCGAACCTTACCCTTACGAACAGTCTCAACACTGGCAATACGGGGAGAGTGAACAGGGAAAACCTTTTCACAGCCTACACCGTAGCTGATACGACGAACAGTGATGGTCTCACCGATGCCGCCGTGCTTCCGGGCGATGATGGTGCCTTCAAACACCTGGATGCGCTCGCGGGAGCCTTCCTTGATCCGCACATGCACACGAACAGTGTCGCCAACCC
>CAYMPY010000119.1:0-7112 GCA_964392535.1 uncultured Oscillospiraceae bacterium | reverse complement strand
GGGCAAAGCTTTACTGCTCCGGCGGTTGTGCGGCCAACGCCTACCACGCCACCGGTGCCATCACCGGCATCTATGAAAACGGCTGCGAGCTGTTCCGCAAGAGAATGGAATGCGCCATTATGCTGGAGGCCTCCAAGGCGGTGGAAGAATGAACACACCGGTTTGGGACTATATACAGAATTATGTAAACCAAAATCCTATACGGCTTCATATGCCCGGCCACAAGGGTCAGGGTGCACAGGAGCAGTATGACCTGACAGAAGTAGAGGGTGCGGATGTGTTGTACCATGCAACCGGAATTTTAAAGGAAAGCATGGAAAACGCATCGACCATCTTTGGCTCGGGAAAGACGGTGTATTCTGCCGAGGGCGCATCCCTCTGCATCCGGGCCATGGTGTACCTGTTAAAGCTCTACGGCAAAAAGCCGGTGATCGCCGCTGCAAGAAATGCCCACAGCACTTTTGTGACCGCTGCGGCGCTGCTTAACGCGGAGGTGCAGTGGCTCTACGGAAAAGAGCTGTTGTCTTGCAAAATTACCCCGGAGGAATTGGATTCTTTTCTACAGAACAACCCGGTCACAGCGGTCTATTTGACCAGCCCCGATTACTTGGGCAACGTGGCAGATATTCAGGGCTTGGCAGAGGTCTGCCACCGTCACGGTGTATTGCTGGCGGTGGATAATGCCCACGGTGCTTACCTGAAATTTTTCGGTGGTCATCCCTTGAAGCTGGGTGCGGACATCTGCTGTGACTCTGCCCATAAGACCCTGCCGGTGCTGACAGGCGGCGCATATCTCCATATTGGAAAAAATGCACCTGCTGTCTTTATGGAGCAGGCCGAAAAGGCCATGTCCCTGTTTGCATCCACCAGCCCCAGCTACCTGATTTTAGGCTCACTGGACCGGGCAAACGCCTATTTGACAGAAACCCTTGCACAGGAATTGGAAAGCTTCGTTCCACAGGTGGATCAGCTTAAAGGAAAGCTTGCAGAAAAGGGCTATGCGCTGATTGGTGACGAACCAATAAAAATCACACTTGCACCCAAATCCTACGGCTATACCGGCACGGAGCTTGCCACGGTGTTGCAGGAAAACGGCATGGTCTGCGAGTTTGCAGACCCGGATTATTTGGTACTGATGGTAACGCCCAAAAATAAGCCTGCAGACCTTCAGCGGTTGGAAGCTGTGCTGTGCGGTCTTCCGAAAAAAGACCCTATTACAGAAAAGCCTCCTGTGCTCCATCGGGCGCAAAAGGCCATGAATATGCATGAGGCCCTGATGTCCCCCTCCGTTACACTGCCTGTAAGTGCGTGCCTGGGCAGAATACTGGCTGCCCCCACCGTCAGCTGCCCCCCGGCAGTTCCGATCCTGGTCTGTGGTGAGGTTGTGGATCAGCAGGCACTTGCACAGCTTCAGTATTACGGCATAGAACATTTAAATGTGATATAAATGAAACGTAGGGAACGGCCCATGTGCCGTTCCTTTTGTTTGCAAAGATATAGGGAATGACACATGGGTCATTCCCTACATTTTTAATTTAATGTGAGCTTTCTGCAGGCGGCGGCCAGGGCGGAGAGGGTGTTACAGCTGATCATTTGACAGAGGCCTGCCATGGTGCGTACCGAACCGATATATTGCCATTTGCCCTCGGGGATGGGATTGAGCCACAAAACACGGCCTGCCATTTGCTTTGCCCGCAGCAGTGCCTGTACGGCCCGTGGCTGGTCGATGGTCTTGGTATCGGACAGAATCAGCAATGTGGTGGCCGGGCCTAAAATGGGCGGCTTGTGGTCACAGAGAGTCTCCAGTGCAGAGCCTAAATCTGTGCCTCGTCCGTACACACCGCTATTACGTACATAGGTGCGGAACATATCCATATTCTGCAGGCTGAAAGCATCGGCTTCATAGACATCCTCAGAAAACAGAAAAGTACGGGAGCTGTCAGAGACCTGTCCCAAAGACTGGATAAACCGCAGCGCAAACTCTGAAAACTGCACCATAGAGCCGGATACATCGCAGAGCATGATCAGCTGCTTTTTTCGGGCGTGCCGCCGTTTATACCGCAGGCGGTAAGGGTGGCCGCCGGTCTCCAGGCTTTTACGGATGGTGCAGCGAAAATCCAAAATCGTACTGTGGCCCTGTTTCCGCTTTTTGGCGGTGAGCTCTCCGGCGATCTGCCGGGATACGGTCTGAATAATGGAAATGGCCTTGGGAATCTCGGTGTCCTTGAACTGGGAGATGTCCCGGTACAGAAGTCCAATATCCGGGTCTAAGGCCTTTACATCAATACCTGCATCCTCCTCCAAAAGCTGCTGCTCCAAGATGGTTTTGGCAAAAACGGAGTGAATGAAGTTGGCGTACAGCTCCGGGTTGCGCTCCACATTGTCCTTGTATTTTTCAGAAAGGTCTTTAAGCTTTTTTCGGGTCTTGTCCGGCAGGTGGGCGTAGGCCTCTTTCTGCTGGTCGGTCAGGTCCATAGGCTGGCCGTTAAACAGTAGCTCCTCCTGGGCCTCCTGCCGCCGCTGCATGAGCTCCTGCTCCTGCTTCATCTGCTCCTCGGCCTGGGTGCGCATGGCTTCCTCGGAAATGAAAAAGCCGTCAAAGGCCCGGTCAAAGGATAGCTGATCCTCCCGGGATTTGGCAAAGACTGTCCGCAGGGCGGTTTTTACCTGTGCCCGGTCTGCAAAGCCCAGCTGTGTCAGCAGGCGGCTGGCATCGGCGGTCTCCTGTGGGCTGACCACCAGGCCCTCCAAACGCAGGATTCTTGAAAAAGCAGACAGCTTCTCCAGGATGACACCGGGATCATCCATGACAGTGTCCTCCGCAGCTGCAATTGTGGCTGTGGGGCGTTTCTTCATTAAAAATAGATAAGTCCTCGTTGTTTTTCAGCACAAAGCCTGCGGTCTGCCGCAAGGCATCGGGGGTCAGCTCCCGAATACCCAGTGCATCCAGTGCTGCCGCCCAATCCAGCGCCTCCGCAATGGAGGGCTTTTTGAGAATGGCCTCATTGGAGCGGATCTTATGCAGTGCCAGTGCCACCTGGGCGCAGAGGCGGTCATCCACATGGGGCAGCTTGGCACGGAGAATAGCCAGCTCCTTTTCCATGGTGGGATAGTCAATGTACATATAGGCGCATCGACGGCGCAGGGCATCGGATAGCGGTCTTGCCCGGTTGGAGGTCAGCACCACAAAGGGCAGTGTTTTTGCCTGAAGTGTACCGATTTCCGGGATGGAGACCTGCATATCGGACAAAAGCTCCAGTAAGAACGCCTCAAATTCTTCGTCTGCCTTGTCAATCTCATCGATCAGAAGCACCACCGGCTGTTCACTGCGGATGGATTTGAGCAAAGGACGCTCCAGTAGATACTCGTCACTGAACAGGCTGTGGGTCAGCTGCTCCTTATCCGCATCCTTGTGGATCTGAATGGACAGCAACTGCTTTTGGTAGTTCCACTCATAAAGGGCCTTGCCCTCGTCCAGGCCTTCATAGCACTGGAGTCTTACAAGCTCCCGATCCAGCGCGGCGGCCATGACCTTTGCAACCTCGGTCTTGCCTACGCCTGCTGCGCCCTCAATCAGCAGCGGGCGGCCCAGCAGCATAGACACATAGAGTACCGTTACAAAGTTTTCATCGTAAATATAGTTCTGCGCATCGATCTTTGCTTTTAATTCTTCGATTGTCATCATAATTCAAAATACCTTTTTGCATTATAGAAGCTGATGCCCTCCACGATCTTCTTAAGGGCCTTTTCATTTGCGGGGTATTCGCCGTTTTCCACCCATGTGCCGATGAGGTTACACAGGATCCGGCGGAAGTACTCATGGCGGGGATAGCTCAGGAAGGAACGGGAGTCGGTGAGCATACCGATGAAGTTACCCAAAATACCCAAGTTGGCCAAAGAGGTCATCTGCTCGGTCATGCCGGTTTTGTTGTCATTAAACCACCAGGCAGAGCCGTGCTGGATCTTTCCGGGACAGGTGCTGTCCTGGAAGCAGCCGATCAGGCTGCCCAGCTGGGCATTGTCCGCAGGGTTGAGAGAGTACAGAATTACCTTGGGGCAGGCGCCAGCCTCGTCCAGATCGGACAGCAGATGGGAAACATTGCCGCCGCAGGTGTTCTGCGCAATGGCGTCTACGCCGGTGTCACCGCCCTGGGCCTTAAAAATACGGGCGTTGTTGTTCCGCAGACAGGAGTAGTGGATCTGCATCACGATGCCCATCCGGCTGTAGCAGCCGCCCAAATGCTTCAGAATCACGGTCTGATAGCCTTCGATCTCTGCAGTGGTCAGCTGCTGCCCACGCAGTGCCTTTTGATAGACCGCATCTGCCTGTTCCACGGTGTAGTTCTGATAGGGGACATAGTCAAGGCCGTGGTCACTGGCCCGGCAGCCGTGATTTTTAAAGTGCTGGAGCCGCTCTTCCAGTGCAGACAGCACATCGGCCATGGTATTCAGGGGACGGCCCACAGATGCAGACAGCTGCTGCATATAGTCCTGCCAACCGGCCTTGTGGATATTCACGGCTTTATCGGGACGGTAGGAGGGGGCAACCACGGTGGTGAAGCTTTCATCCTCTGCCAGCTTCTTATGCCAGGAAAGGTCATCGATGGGATCATCGGTGGTGCCGATCATGGCAACATTTGCCTTGCGGATCAGACCGCGGGCGGTCATCTCCGGGTCGTTTTGCAGCAAGCGATTGCACTGTTCCCAAATGTGGGGTGCACTCTCAGTGGTCAGGGGCTCAGTAATACCGAAAAACCGCTGCAGCTCCAAATGACACCAGTGGTACATGGGGTTGCCGATGGCAAGCTCCAGTGCTTCGGTGAATTTGAGGAATCGGGCATAGCCGTCCTCTGTACCGGTCACATAGGATTCTGCTACACCATTTGAGCGCATAAGACGCCACTTGTAGTGGTCGCCTGCGTAGGTGCCGTCGGGCTGCAGACCGCCCAGCCATACCTGTGCCAGGTCCTCGAAGCGGCGATCCTCGTAAATTTCACGGGGGTTTAAGTGACAGTGGTAATCGATCAGGGGCAGCTTTGCGGCATAATCGTGGTATAAATGCCGTGCAGTTTCTGTTTGCAGCAGAAAGTCTTTATTCATAAATGTGTTCATAATCATTCTCCTTGTGGGATTTTCTTATATTATACGATACATCTCTCATTTATTCAAGAAAAAAGGACGCTGCTGCGTCCTTTTTATTAAAGCTCAAAACGGGAATAATTGGGTGGCCGGATATACCGTTCGTGGCTGGGTGCATCCGGGCGGGCATACACACCGGAAACCAGACCCACCATAGCGTACAGGGTAACGAGAGAAGAACCGCCGTAGCTCATAAAGGGCAGGGTCAGGCCGATAACGGGCATAATGCCGATACACATGCCAATGTTGACGATCATCTGGAACATCAGTGCAGATGCTGCTCCGTAGCAAATCATTTTACGCATATAGTCAGAACTGCGGTTACCCACCCACACACAGCGGATAATGATCAGCAGAATCAGAATAACGGTGGCAATACAGCCTATAAAACCCAATTCCTCACCGATAGAGGAGAAAACGAAGTCCGTATGCTGGGCAAACAGTGCGCCCTGCTGGGTGCGGTGCCCCTGATACAGGCCCTGACCGGCAAGGCCGCCGCCGGTGAGGGATTTCAAGCTGTTGACCGTATGGTAACGGACGGTACGGCCCAGGGGGTCCAGGTCCGGGTTAAAAAGCACCTCGATACGGTTGCGCTGGTAGTCGTCCATCATAGACCAGATAATGGGTGCAGCCACCGCCAAAGCGCCGCCGCCCATCAAAAACCAGAACAGGCTGACGCCGCCTGCAAAGGCCATGCCGATAAAAATAAACACAAAGATCAGGGACACGCCTGCGTCACTGGAGAGCACCATGTTCATACCGACCAGCAAAACCAGGTGAAAGCCCAGGTGCACCACCGAAGAGATGTGAGATGGACGGTTTTGGTGGGCCGCCATAACGGAGGCGGATATGAGAATATAGGTAATTTTACAGATCTCCGCAGGCTGGATATCAAACGGCAGACCGGGGATGGCCAGCCAGCTTCGGTTACCGGAACCGTTATCGGTGCCGAAAGGGATCAGCATGGCAAGCAGCAGAATGTTAAAGCCCACAAGCATGCCCCGATGCTCCGAGAAAAACTCCGCATCGATGGAGGAGAAGATGGCAAAGGCGAGAATACCCAAAAAAGCAGCAGCGATCTGAATAATGATCAGACGGATCTGGCCCATGTAGGCTGTGGTGCTGCTCAGAACCAGACAGCCGAAAGCTGTGGTGATCAGGCACAGAAGCAGCAGAATCATGTCGCCCTGACGGAATCGGTTCCAGATATAGGAAACAACTTTGCCCATAGCAACACCTCCTTTTTGAAAGATAATTTATTATAGCATTTTTTTTGCTATATTGCAATAGAAAATCTAAGTGACGGGTTTTGTATATTTTTATTGACATTGGACGAATTTTGGGGTATATCTATAATGTATAATTCTTTGCAAAGGAACGGGGGAGGATAATGTCCAAGAAGCTCATTCAGCTCCATAATCTTACGATGGAGTTTGATGGTGAACGGGTGCTTGACGGCATCAACCTTTACTTTAACGATCAGGAATTTTTAACGCTGCTGGGTCCTTCCGGCTGTGGTAAAACAACAACACTGAAGATCATCGGCGGATTTTTAAACCCCACCTCCGGCGATGTGATTTTCGATGGCAAGCGGATCAATGATATTCCGCCCTATAAGCGGCAGATCAATACGGTGTTCCAGCGCTACGCCCTATTTCCTCACCTGAATGTGTATGAGAATATTGCATTCGGTTTGCGGGTAGCGAAGCTTCCCAAGGAGGAGATCAGGCAGCGTGTTCAGGAAATGCTGGAGATTGTGGGTCTCCAGGGCTTTGAGCACCGTAAGATCGATAATCTGTCCGGCGGTCAGCAGCAGCGTGTGGCTATTGCCCGTGCGCTGGTGAACCGCCCCAAGGTGCTGCTTTTGGACGAGCCTTTGGCGGCGCTGGATTTGCGGCTGCGGAAGGATATGCAGAACGAGCTCAAACGCATCCAGCAGGCCATGGGCATCACCTTTATCTATGTGACCCATG
>CAYMPY010000118.1:0-7118 GCA_964392535.1 uncultured Oscillospiraceae bacterium | reverse complement strand
CTGGGAAGATCCGCAAGCCATGACCGGTCAACTCGCTTAATTATATTGATTTTTTTAACTTGAAAGTTTTGCATAGGGGTATTCTGCGCTTTTTTGCCTTTACACACCTTTTAGGTTTCACAGTAAAAAGGAAGCCTGTCACTAAGGCAGGCTTCCATGTAATATTAATGGTTCTCGATCCACTCATTGACCTTGGTCTTGGCAACACGGGTGATGGACTCCTCAGCATAGGGAGAGGTCTCTCCGCCGTTTGCGTAAACAAAGTACAGGCCCTCGGGGGTCTGGTACAGAGTCTCCTCATAACCTGCGGGATCGCCGAAGCAGCCGGAGGTGAACTTCTTGACCAGGGTAGCGGTTTCAGTATCGTACTCTTTCTTGCAGATGATCTTCTTCACGAAAACATCCTCCTTTCTTCAGTAAGCATTTGAAACAATTATATATAAAACCCTATAAAAATCAAGTTAAATTTATATTAATTCGAACTTTTCGGCAGAATATGAAGAAAGGATCGGTTCTCGATTAAAAGAGTGTGCAAATTGTACAATGAACAATCTGTGGACGAAGAGGAATATTTGTGTTATAGTAAGAGAAAGGATGTGATTGTGTGAGAGATATCCCTGTTTTTGATACAGAAAATGGTGTTGGAAGCCTTGCACTGCGGGAGA
Source organism: uncultured Oscillospiraceae bacterium (assembly GCA_964392535.1). Classification (GTDB taxonomy): domain Bacteria; phylum Bacillota; class Clostridia; order Oscillospirales; family Oscillospiraceae; genus Faecousia. The sequence continues at coordinate 6,453 of CAYMPY010000118.1, read as the reverse complement.
TTCCGTACCGGGGTGAGGCTTATATTACAGTGGGTGCAGCCACCGATGGCAAAGCTTTTTTAAAAGAGGCTACGGATTTTTGTGTTGCGGTAGGAGCGCAGACGGTGTATGCTACCGGTGATTCGGCGGTAGAGCAGTATCATCACTATAATACAGTGCTGCTGCTTGCGGCAGATCGGGAAAGTCTGGGAAAGACAGATGCTATGCTGTTTCCGGTAACGGAGGAGACAGCAGAAAAATGGAGAGATTTGTATAACGAAAAGTTTTTAAAAGTTCCCAATGCTACTACCATTACAAAGAAAGATATGCAGCAGTTGGTGGAAAGTTGTTATTTTGTCCATCGGGACGGACAGCTGATTGGCATCGGAAAAGCGGAAGGGGATCGTATTGGTGCGATTGCAGCTTTTGTGTCCGGTGCAGGTCGGGATGTGGTACTGGCGCTTGCACATGCACTGCCGGAGGAACGAGTCACCATCGAGGTCGCAACGGCGAACCCCAAAGCTCATGGCCTTTATGAACGATTAGGCTTTATAGCTGTGGAAGAACGGATCAAATGGTATAAAATAAAGTAAGGAGCAGCCTCGTTTGAGGCTGCTCCAAATTCGTTATTACAGTTCGTTTTCAGTTTCAAAATCAGCGACGGTTGTTCCGGGTGTGTAGATGTTGCCGATCTCCCAATTCTGCATTACAGTGTAGTATTTTTCGACAAAAGCAGTCATTGCCTGCTGATTTGCGGCAGTTAAAGAACTGAAGCTGGTATTGATGGTCTCTACCATATCCTTCATGCTGTAGCTTACGGCGGAGCTTTCAACGATTACGTCGCCGAAGTCAATAAATGCGTTGGCCTTCAGTGAAGTTTCGCCGTAGCCTGCGATATCGTAGTTATCCACACGCAATGTCACAGTCTTGCCGCTTACAAAGCTGGTGGAAGTAGCAGTTACAGGATCAAATTCGCCCAGCTGCAGGCTGTAGCCGTAGCCCTCTACCTGCGCCTTGACGGTGTCAGAGCCCATGAACAGTGCTTTATAGCCAACGCCTTCAGTGGAAGGCTTAATGCTTGCATGGGTGATGGCCATGTAATAGCGATGGAAGCTGTAGTTGTTACCATCATAAACTGCAAGATACCGTTTGATGCTGCCCAAACGGGTTGCATCGGACTTAAATTGCCGCTCGGGCGTGCCGCCGGTAATGGTAGCGGTCAGGTAGCCCACATCTGTATCGGTATAGGCATCGGTGGTGGAATCGAAGCCGTAGAGCTTATGGCCGTTCAGGTTGATCTGACCGCCCAGGTCATAGCCTGCCATATCTAAATACAGGTCGTTGATGAGCTTCACTTCTGCGGTAGCATCGGCCATCAGCGTTACATAGCTGTTGGCACCGGCGTTTGCTGCATACTGAAGCGGTGCGTATGCAGTGTCACCAACCTGGCCAACGCCGCCTGCTGCGACAGAATCAACACCCATGGAAGCAGGGTAGGAGACAAAACCGCCAGCGGTGGTGTCAACGGTGACCTTGGAGATGTTTGTAGGTACCATTGCAAGGCTGCCGTTTTTAAGGACCACCTCAAAGCCGTCAATGGTGCCGTTTGTTTTGCACTTGCCGTAAATTGCGGTATTGTAGGGTATATTGGCTCCGTCAATAACCAGTTTCACAGTGCCGCCCACATTACCGTTGTCACGACTGCCTGCATAGATCTCGGGAATGGAAGTGTTTTCGCCCAGGGTGATGGTCACATTGCCGCCGACATCATTTTTATTCGCATTGCCGCCATAAAGCACAGGAATGGTGGAATTGGAAATGGTAATATTTACATTTCCGCTTGTAGTTGCGTTGTAGGAGTTCATGACAGCGGTCTTGACAACTGCATTTTCTATGACCAGGTTTGCATCGCCGCTAACAGGGCCGGTATAGCCGCCTGCATAAATGTGTTCCCAAGTGCCGGATTTGACTGTCAGGTTGGTGGATTCCACGGCAGCAGTGGAGAATGTAGCGGCGCAAAGCATAAAGTACTTACCACGGGAGTTTGCAACACAGGTCAGTCCCTCACCCATGACAACGGTGTGTCCACAGGCATTGAGGTTATTGTAGGAACTGGTACTGTCAATCGTCAAGGTCATATGTTCAATGGTCATAGGACCACTCAGGTCAACAGCACAGGTTTGCTGGGGGCTGGCGATACCGCCTTTGATCAGGGCGATAGTAGGTGTTTTTGCGGTCAGAACTACATGGTAGTCGTGGGCGGGGAATGTATAACGGACATCGCCCAGGTCATAATCTGCAAGGAGGATGAGCTTGGCGGAGGTGCCTGCTGGGGCATCAGCCATAATGGAATCCAGCTGCTTGTAGGCCTGTTCAATGGTCTTTACAGGAGCAGACTCGGTATAACCGTTATTGGTATCACTGCCCGTGGAGGAATTGATATAAACGGTGTAGGAATCCAGTACGGCATAGCCTACAGTTACAGCGGTATCTGCACTGGCAGGTGTGGTGCCGGTAACGGTGCCCGTGATGTTCAGCTTGGTGGCGCTGCCCAAGGTTAGCTTGCCGCCGGTATATTCATTTACGTCTACGGTGTTGGGGCACAGCAGGGAGAGTCCGTTGGTGGCATTTACATTAAAGGTGGAGGTGCCGCTCAGGGTGCCAACACCGTCAGGATCAATTTCAGTAGTCACATTGCCGCCATTGATATTTACGGTCACATTGCCATTAACCTTGCCGGTGGAATAGACAGAAGCTGTAAGCAGATTGGCCACAGTGCCGCCGTTTATGTTGATGGTGACATTGCCGTTTTGGGTTCCGTTATAGTTGGTGGCGATTTTATTGCAGGTGCCGCCGTTAAAGTTCAGAACTGCATCACCGGTCATAGTCAGAATGTAACCGCCGGCGTATACGTTTGCCCAATCACCGGAATTAACGGTCAGACTCTTAGCGAAACTGCTTGCAAAGTAAGCGCCTGCGGACAGACTGGGACGCTGCGAGGTGTTTTCAGAGGTGGAAACACCGCTGCCAATGGTCAGCGGTCCTCTGCCGTGAATGGACAGGTAACTGTTTGCAGAGCCTTCTGCAATGCGAACGGTAACATTTTCAAAGGTGGTGGGGCCCTTCATGCCAATAAAGCACTGGGTATACAGGTCAAACTGCAGAGCAGTTTGGGGCGTTTTGCCGGTAATGACCACCTCAAAGCTGTGATCTACAGTTGAAATATCCCGCCGGGTGCCCTTTTCAGAGGTGAATACAAAGGTGTAATCGTTTACGAGAACGATCTTGCCCTTTGCAGCACTGCCGATGTTGTTTTTAAGGGCAGTATAGGCACCGGTGAGGGTTGCGACGGCGGCTTCTTCTGTAAGGCCGCTGTTGCTGTCAGAGCCGTTTACACTATCTAAGTAAACGACAGGCTCAGTCTCTGCGGTGGCGATAAACGGCACGCAGGACAGGAGCATTGCAAAACATAAGACAGAAGCGAGTATTCGTTTGATTTTCATATATCTCTTTTCCTTTCGTTTAGTTTTTACCTTTACACTGTACTGTAATCTTTACACTGTACTGTAATACAATATACAAGTCAAGTATAAAATGAAAGAATGAACGACTAATATTTCTTATTTGTACTCGACATCTGCGGAAGTGCTTGCGTTTTTGAAGGAAAAATGATAAAATACTTCAAAAATATGAGAGGGGTGTGTCTATGCAGTCTCAGCGGATCTCGGCAGCCTCCCAGGCCAACAGATTTTACTATGGAGATGATTGTCTTGCCTGGGCATATGGACTGAGTAATCAAAAGGCCATCGGCAAGCGGTTTAATTATCACTGGCATCCGGAGCTGGAGCAGTACTGTGTTACGGAGGGCAACTACGAGCTTTATACAGGGCAGACGACTTATGACCTCAATACCGGTGATATTTGCATTATCAGTCCCGGTGTGGATCATTCCTTCCGGTGTATCAGCCAGCATGGAATGTACTATTCTATTGGTTTTTCCACAAGATTTGTGGGCCTCGATGAGGGACATTTTTTTCAGAAAAACTTTATTGAGCCGTTGGGACAGGGGACACTGGATTTTGATCCTGTAGTTTGTCTGTCAAATCCGGACTACATCTGTTTTCGGGAGCCTATAGATCAGATCATCCGCACCCAAAATGATCGGGATAAGCTGGTCATGTATTCTTCGGCAGTGGCAATTTGCTGTGCGCTGATGCGGCGCAGCAGGCCAAAAGAGAAAACGACGGAGGGCTGCTCCAAGGAGCACAACTCTGTGCAGTTGTGCGTTGCGTATATACAAAAAAACTATATGCATAAGATCACCCTTGAACAGCTGGCAGTGCTTTCAAACCTCCATCCTAATTACTTGTGTACTCTATTTAATAAATACACCGGATCTTCACCAATGACCTATTTGAACAAGGTCAGAGTGCAGCGGGCCAGAGTGCTTCTTCGGGAAACGGACCTGAGTATTCGCCAGATCGCGGAGCAAACCGGTTTTAACAGCGCAAGCTTCTTCTCCAAGCGATTTAAGGCAGTCATGGGTATCCCGCCGGCGGAGTACGGTGCGGCTTATAGAAAAAATAAACCTGTCAAATAAAAATACTTGACAAGGTTTGCTTGCTGTGCTATAATACCGCAGGTATCAAGCAAACTCCCTTGACAGGAGGAAAAAATGGAAGCCACGGAACTGATCATGCTGTATGATTATTACGGCGATTTACTGACCGAGCGGCAAAAAGAATGCTTTGAGCTGCGGTATAATCAGGATCTTTCCCTGGGAGAGATCGGTCAGGAGTTGGGCATCAGCCGCCAGGGCGTATATGATAACCTGAGCCGTACGGAGCAGCAACTTCGGAATATGGAACAGAAGACCGGCTGTGTGCGCCGGGATCTGCAATGCCGGAAGGCTATTGAAAGTGTTTATGAGGCAGCGCAGCAGCTGTCCAGCCATGAGGATGGGCAGGTTGCAAAGCTGGCAGATCGTATTTTAAGTGCGATCAGCGACCTTAAGGAGTAAAGCATGGCATTTGAAGGATTAACTGATAAAATTGCTTCGATCTTTAATAAGCTTCGGGGCAAGGGCCGCCTGAAGGAGTCCGATGTAAAGGAAGCGATGCGTGAGATCCGCATGGCACTGTTGGAGGCGGATGTAAGCTACAAGGTGGTTAAGGATTTTGTAAAGTCCGTTACCGAGCGGTGCATTGGCGCCGATGTGCTGGAGGCACTGAGCCCGGCACAGATGATCGTTAAGATCGTTAACGAAGAATTGACCGCACTGATGGGCTGTGATACAAAGCATATCACCATAAACCCCAATGGCCCCACGGTGGTTATGCTGGTTGGCCTCCAGGGCGCAGGTAAGACTACCAACGGCAGTAAGCTGGCAGGTCTTATGAAGCGGCAGGGTAAAAATCCCTTGCTGGTTGCCTGTGATATTTACCGCCCTGCTGCTATCCAGCAGCTGAAGGTCTGTGGTGAGAAGCTGGGTATTCCTGTGTTTGAAAAGGGACAGACAAATCCTGTGCAGATCGCAAAGGAAGCTGTTTTGTATGCTCGCCAGCACGGCCATGATATGGTATTTTTGGATACCGCAGGCCGCCTCCATGTGGATGAGACACTGATGGAGGAACTGAAGAATGTAAAGGCAGCTGTTGTGCCTGATGAGATCATGCTGGTTGTGGATGCCATGACCGGTCAGGATGCGGTCAATGCAGCACAGAGCTTTAACGAGTGGCTGGATATTGATTCCGTCATGCTCTCCAAGCTTGATGGTGATGCCAGAGGCGGTGCGGCGCTGTCTGTCCGTGCTGTTACCGGCAAGCCTATCAAATTTGCCGGTATGGGCGAAAAGTTAGAGGATATTGAGCCCTTCCATCCCGATCGGATGGCATCGAGAATTCTCGGTATGGGCGATGTACTGTCCCTGATCGAGAAAGCAGAAAAGGCCTACGATGCCAAGAAAGCTGCCGAGATGGAGGAAAAGCTTAAGTCCAATAAATTTACGCTGCAGGATTTTTATGACAATATGGTTCAGCTCAAGTCCATGGGTTCTATGTCAGACCTTCTGGCACAGATGCCCGGTGGCCATAAGCTGAAAAATGTTCAGATGGACGAAAAGGCCATGGGTCGTACAGAGGCAATCATCCTGTCCATGACGCCGAAGGAGCGGGAAAACCCGGGTATCATCGGTGCAAGCCGCAAAAAGCGTATTGCAGCAGGCTCCGGCGTGAAGGTAGAGGATGTAAATCGGCTCTTAAAGTCCTTTGAGCAGATGCGCAGCATGATCAAGCAGTTCTCCGGTCCGGGTGCTGCCAAGAGGATGAAGCGCATGGGTGGCTTCGGCGGTTTCGGCGGCTTCCCGTTTTAAGTGGTTCGCTCTAAGCAATTAGCTTTGCGATATAGAAATTAAACAATTATTTGGAGGTGAAACTCATGGTTAAGATCAGACTGAGAAGAATGGGTGCAAAGAAG
>CAYMPY010000117.1:0-7488 GCA_964392535.1 uncultured Oscillospiraceae bacterium | reverse complement strand
GTACTCTTCAGCTAAGCGGTGCATGACCGCTTTCCAAAGCCGGGAGGAATCCAGCACATTGCTCTTTTCCACGCTGCACAGCTTTTTATTCCGCTTTTGGGCGGTCTCAAAACCGATGCGGCCGATCCGCTCGATTTCCTTCTCGCTATAGGATAACCCATCAAAGGCAACTTTGCAACCGTTTTCTTCGGTTGTTTCGTGTTTTCCAAAGTAAATGCCGCCGATCAGCTCTCTTACAATAATAAAATCAATGCCTTTTTCCACAATGGAGGGCTTTAAGGGAGAGGCTTCAGCAAGCTGCGGCCAAATTTTGGCCGGGCGGTTATTGGAATACACACCCATACCGGCACGGAGCCGCAAAAGTCCCTTTTCAGGCCGTTTATCACCGGGCACGTTGTTCCATTTGGGGCCGCCTACTGCGCCCAGCAGCACGCTGTCAGATTGGATGCACTTTTGAAGCTCTGCTTCCGGCAGAGGGTCGCCCCACTTGTCAATGGCACAGCCGCCCATGTCCACATCGGTGTATGTAAATTCGTGGCCGTAAAGGTCGGCAACCCGGTTTAGCGCCAAAATAGCTTGATTTACGATCTCCGGGCCGATGCCGTCACCACGGATCACAGCAATATTCTTTACCATAGCTTTTTACCTCAAGGAAGCCAACAGGCCACCCTTTTTAATGATGTTCTGAATAAATTCCGGGAAGGGTGCGGCCTGGTAGGTCTTGCCGCTTGTCTCATTGGTAATAACACCGGTATCGAAGTCCACGCTGACTTTATCACCGGCTTTAATCTCCTCCGCTGCCTGCTCGCACTCCAGGATGGGCATGCCGATGTTGGTGGCGTTGCGGTAGAAGATTCTTGCAAAGCTCTTTGCAATAACACAGCCGGTGCCGCAGGTCTTGATCACTAAGGGAGCCTGCTCTCTGGAAGAGCCGCAGCCGAAGTTCCAGCCGGCAACCATCACATCACCGGACTGCACCTTCTGCACAAAAGTAGTATCGATATCCTCCATACAATGCTTGGCAAGCTCCTTTGCATCGGCGGTATTTAAGTACCGGGCGGGAATGATCACGTCTGTATCCACATTGTCGGGATATTTAAAAACAAGGCCTTTTGTATTCATCATTATGCCTCCTTGGGTGCGGTAATGTAGCCGGTCAGGGCACTGGTTGCCGCCGTTGCGGGACTTGCCAGGTAAACCTCGCTGTCCACATGGCCCATACGGCCTACGAAGTTGCGGTTGGTGGTGGCAATGCACTTCTCCCCTGCTGCCAGGATGCCCATATAACCGCCCAGGCAAGGACCGCAGGTGGGGGTGGATACGATTGCACCGGCATCAATAAAGGCCGTCACATAGCCCTTTTCCACGCAATCTCTTAAAATCTGCATAGTGCCGGGGATAATAATGCAACGCACGCCATCGGCAACTTTTTTACCCTTTAAGATGTTGTAAGCAGCCTCCATGTCCTCCATGCGGCCATTGGTGCAGGAGCCGATAACCACCTGGTCGATCTTGATGTCACCAAGCTCTGCGGCAGGACGGGTGTTCTCCGGCAGGTGGGGGCAGGCAACGGTGGGCACGATCTCAGAAAGGTTGATCTCAATAGTCTGCTCATACTCTGCATTGGGGTCAGCGGCATACTCCACCGGCTGACGCTGGCAGCGGCCTGCCATATAGGCTCTTGTCACATCGTCCACAGGGAAGATGCCGTTTTTCGCACCGGCCTCGATGGCCATGTTGCAGATACACAGGCGGTCGTCCATAGAAAGGGCAGCAACGCCGGGGCCGGTAAACTCCATACTCTTATACAGCGCACCGTCCACGCCGATCTTGCCGATGATGGTCAGGATCACATCCTTGCCGCTGCAGCCGGGCTTTAATGCGCCTGTAAGCTCAAAACGAATGGCAGAGGGTACTTTAAACCAGGCTGTGCCGGTAGCCATACCGGCGGCCATGTCGGTACTGCCCACGCCGGTGGAGAATGCGCCCAGTGCACCGTAGGTACAGGTATGGGAGTCTGCACCGATGATGCAGTCACCGGCGGTGACCACACCCTGTTCGGGAAGCAGCGCGTGCTCAATGCCCATTTTACCTACATCGTAGAAGTGGCTGATGCAGTGGCTGCAGGCAAATTCCCGGCACTGCTTGGATTGCTCAGCGGCCTTAATGTCCTTGTTGGGGACAAAATGGTCCAGGACGATGGCAACCTTATCCTTATCAAAAACCTCAGTAAAGCCGGCCTTTTTAAACTCATTGACCGCCACAGGGGTGGTAATATCGTTACCAAGCACAATATCCAGCTTTGCGCTGATCAGCTGCCCGGCCACCACACTGTCGAGACCTGCATGAGCCGCCAGAATTTTCTGAGTCATGGTCATTCCCATAATTACATTCTCTCCTTTTCCGTCGCTTCATTTGATCATGTTGTTATATGCGCTGATGAGGGCGTAGATACTGGCCCGGATAATATCCGTATCCGTACCTGCACCGTAGAACATGGCGCCGTCTCCCCGCTCCAAGCCGATATAGGCTGCAGCGGTGGAGTTGGAGCATTTCTCCTGAACGGAGTGCTCCGTGTAGACCTTCAGCTTAAAGTCACTGCCTGTATAAGCCCGCAGTGCAATGCTCACCGCATCGATGGAGCCGTTGCCGGTGGCCTGCACGGTGGTGCTGCGGCCATGCCGCAGGAAGGTGACAACTGCATCCACACTGCCCTTACCCTGGGTGAAGGTCATATCAGAAATAGCAACAGGGCTTTGAATATTCAGGTAGCTATCCATGAAGATGCCCAGCACATCGTCACCCTTAAGCTCCCGATGGTCGTGGTCGGAAATATCCTTACACAGGTAAGAGAAGTGCTCACGCATCTTAGGCGGCAGGCTGTAGCCGTAATTCTGCTCCAGCAGGTAGCCGATGCCACCCTTGCCGCTTTGGGAATTGACCCGGATCACATCTGCATCGTAGGTACGGCTGATGTCCTGGGGGTCAATGGGAATGTAAGGCACAGTCCAGCGGTGCTGGCCCAGCTCCTTACGGTAGGTCATACCCTTGGCAATGGCATCCTGGTGAGAGCCGGAGAAGGCCGCAAAGACCAGTGCGCCTGCGTAGGGTGTACGCTCGTAAACGTGCATTCTTGTGCAGCTTTCGTAGGTCTTGACCAAGCTTGGCATATTTGTAAAGTCCAGCTTGGGATCAACGCCGTGGCTGTACATATTCATAGCCAGGGTCACCACATCCACATTACCGGTCCGTTCGCCGTTACCGAACAGGGTGCCTTCCACACGGTCTGCACCGGCCAGCAGTGCCAGCTCCGTATCTGCAACGCCGGTGCCACGGTCATTGTGGGGGTGGACAGATACGGTGACGTGCTCCCTGTATTTCAGGTTCTTGCACATGTACTCCACCTGACAGGCGTAGACATGGGGCATACTCATTTCCACCGTTACCGGCAGATTGATGATCACATTGTTGTTTTCAGAGGGCTGCAGCACATCCAGCACCGCATTACAAACCTCCAAAGCATACTCCGGCTCTGTGCCGGTGAAGCTTTCGGGCGAGTACTCAAAGCGGAAGTTGCCTTCGTATTCCTGGGCAAGCCTTTTGACCAGCTTTGCACCCTCTACAGCAATTTCTTTAATTTCCTCCTTGGACTTGCGGAACACCTGTTCCCGCTGAGCAACAGACGTGGAGTTATAGAAATGGATAATGGCGCTGGGTGCACCCTTACAGGCCTCAAAGGTCTTGCGGATGATATGCTCCCGGCACTGGGTCAGCACCTGAACGGTCACATCCTGAGGAATGCGGTCTTCTTCGATCAGCTTCCGGAGGAACTCATATTCCGTCTCCGAAGCTGCCGGAAAGCCTACCTCGATCTCCTTAAAACCTACCTGTAGCAGCAACTCGTAAAAGCGTAGCTTTTCCTGAAGGCTCATGGGGATCACCAGGCTCTGATTGCCGTCCCGTAGGTCCACGGAGCACCACTGAGGGGCCTGTTCCACATGATCCTTTTTTACCCAGTCATAATATGTACCCGGAGCAGGGTAATAACCAACACTATACTTACTGCTGTCCATAATAAACTCCTTCCTTAAATTTCCGCGATTGCTTCCACTTCCACCAACACATTCTTGGGAAGTGTTTTTACTGCCACGCAGCTGCGTGCAGGACGGGAAACAAAGTATTTTGCGTAAACTTCATTAAAGGCGGCAAAGTCGCCCATATCTGCCAGGAAGCAGGTGGTTTTTACCACTTTTTCCATACCTGCACCAGCGGCGGTGAGTACAGCCTGCAAATTTCTGCACACCTGCTCGGTCTGTGTTTCGATGGTGGTTGCTTCCACATTGCCGCTTTGGGGGTTAATGGGGATCTGGCCGGAGGTAATGACCAAATTACCGACCTTCATTGCCTGGCTGTAAGGGCCGATAGCCGCAGGGGCTTTTTCCGTATAAATAACTTCCATTATCTTTTCTCCACAATCTTGAAGCCCTCATGCTGCAGGGCCGTAATAATTTCTTCCACATGGTCGTAATTTTTGGTTTCCATATCGATACGCAGGAAGCAGCCGGTCACATTTTCCGTGCCGCCACGCTCGTAATGGACACCGGTGACGTTACCGCCGCAATCGGCAATGATCCGGGACACGTCCTTCAGCTGACCGGGCTTATCTGCCAGCTCAATAAGCAGGCTGGAGATTCTGCCGGAGGTCATGAGGCCTCTGTCAATAACACGGGACAGGCTGGTCACATCGATGTTACCGCCAGAAATAACACAGACCACCTTTTTACCTGCAATGGGGAACTTATTGAACATGGCCGCCGCCACAGACACTGCGCCTGCGCCCTCGGCGATCATCTTCTGCTTTTCCACCAGTGTGAGAATGGCGGTTGCAATCTCATCCTCGGTGACCGTAGCGATCTCGTCCACATACTTACTGACCATTTCATAGGTCAGGTCACCGGGCTTTTTCACGGCAATACCGTCGGCAATGGTTGACACCTTTTCCAAGGCCTCGATCTTACCGGCCTTTACCGCATTATACATGCTGGGCGCACCGGCGGCCTGCACGCCGTAGACCTTTACATTGGGTCGCAGGGACTTGATTGCGAAGGCAATACCGGAAATAAGGCCACCGCCGCCAATAGGCACGATCACCGCATCCAGATCATCCACTTCGTTTAGAATTTCAAGGCCAATGGTGCCCTGACCGGCAATGACATTTTCATCATCAAAGGGATGGACAAAGGTATAACCCATCTCGTCCCGCAGCTGCAGGGCCTTACTGTAGGCATCGTCATAGCAACCCTCTACCAGGCAGACCTCTGCACCGAAGCTCTTGGTTGCCTCGATCTTGGAAATGGGAGCGGTATCCGGCAGACAGATCAAAGACTTGATACCGCACTTGGAGGCAGCCAGGGCCACGCCCTGGGCGTGGTTACCGGCACTACAGGCAATAACGCCCTTTTCCTTTTCCTCCGGGGACAGCTGAGAAATTTTGAAGCCGGAGCCACGGAGCTTAAAAGAACCGGTGTGCTGGAGGTTTTCCGGCTTTAAATAGAGATTGCACTCCGGGGCAATGCCGTAAGCCTTGACCAGAGGGGTAGGACGGATAATATCCTTTAAAACTAAAGATGCCTGAAACAGCTTATCAATGGTCAGCATCCCTTATACCTCCTGCAGCCAGCCTTCAGGACCGTCCACTGTACCCATCTGAATACCACGGAGGGTATCGTAAAGAGCCTGGATCTTGGGACCCATACCAGCGTAGGTGTAAACCGTGCCGTGGTCGTGGATCTGTCCCACAGGAGAGATCACCGCTGCCGTGCCGCACAGACCGCACTCGGTAAATTCGCCGATCTCCGCAAGCTCCACAGGCCGCTCCTCCACCTCCATGCCTAAGTAGTCCTTTGCCACCTGCAGAAGGCTTCTGCGGGTGATGGAGGGCAGGATGGTATCGGACTTGGGAGTAACCAATGTGTTACCTTTAATAAATATAATATTTGCACCGCCGGTCTCCTCAATATAAGTACGGCTGCCGGAATCTAAGTACACATTCTCGTCATAGCCCTGTTCATGGGCATCCATGATAGCGTACAGGCTCATGGCATAGTTCAGGCCTGCCTTGATATGGCCGGTGCCTCTGGGGGCTGCACGGTCAAAGTCACTGATCCGCAGAGTCAAGGGCTTTACGCCGCCCTTGAAGTAAGGACCAACCGGTGTTGCGAAAATACGGAACTGGTATTCGTCCGCAGGCTTCACACCGATCACGGAATTGATGCCGAACATGAAGGGTCTTATATATAAGGATGCGCCGGAGCCATAGGGGGGTACCCACTTGGCGTTGGCCTTGACCACATCCATGACTGCCTCCACAAACTTGTCCTCCGGGAATACCGGCATCCGCATACGGCGGCAGGACTCGGCCATCCGCTGTGCGTTCAGGTCCGGGCGGAAGCACACGATCCGTCCGTCGGCGGTGGTGTAGGCCTTCATGCCCTCAAAACAGGTCTGTGCATACTGCAGCACACAGGCGCACTCACTCATTTCAATGGTGGCCTTGTCGGTCAGCTGACCGCCGTCCCAGGCACCATCCTTATAATTGGCAACAAAACGCTTATCGGTTTGAACGTATCCAAAACCCAGGCTGCCCCAATCCATATCTGCTCTTTCCATCAGGAAACACCTCTTTATTATAATATTTTCTTATGATAGCACTTTTCCGCCGCTCGGTCAATAGTTTTTTGCAATTTTTGTTCACGAGTCGTGACCATTTGTCCGTGCATTAAATATTTATGCATATATTCCATGAATATTAGTATTTTTATGAATATTTATTCATAGGTAGTTGACAAAACCAATTTACGGATGTATAATTCTGTTCATATTGAAAAAACGCGTAAGCGGAGGGTAAGAAAATGAATAAGGAAAACATTAAAAAAGTCGTTTTAGCCTACTCCGGAGGCCTGGACACCTCCATCATCATCCCCTGGCTGAAGGAGAACTACAACAACTGTGAAGTCATTGCCGTTTCCGGCAATGTTGGCCAGGCCGACGAGCTGGAGGGTCTGGAGGAAAAAGCGCTTAAGACCGGTGCTTCCAAGCTGTATGTCCTGGACCTGACCGATGAGTATGTAGACGATTACATTGTCCCCTGCCTGAAGGCCGGTGCTGTTTATGAGGAGTACCTGCTGGGTACCAGCCACGCCCGTCCCTGCATCGCCAAGGGTCTGGTGGACATCGCCCTGAAGGAGGGCGCTGACGCCATCTGCCACGGCTGTACCGGCAAGGGCAACGACCAGGTTCGCTTCGAGCTGACCATCAAGCATTTCGCGCCCAACATGCCCATCATCGCCCCCTGGCGTGAGTGGGATATCAAGTCCCGTGACGAGGAAATCGAGTACGCCGAGGCCCACAACATCCCCCTGAAAATCACCCGGGAAACCAACTACTCCAAGGATAAGAACCTGTGGCACCTGAGCCACGAGGGTCTGG
>CAYMPY010000116.1:0-7493 GCA_964392535.1 uncultured Oscillospiraceae bacterium | reverse complement strand
TAAAGGTTTTGAATCCACTCCGTACGAAGACAAAGAATGGTAATAAACATAACAGGGGGTTGTCTCATGAAGGAGATTTGCCCCTTGTAGGGACCGGCGTCCCCGACGGTCCTAATTGGCCAACTCAAAAATCCCGCAAAGGACCGTCCGGGAGGCCGGTCCCTACAACATGAACCGCACCGCCTGGATTTCAGGCGGTGCGGTTTTTGAAAGGAAGAAACAGATTGTAAGTGTTACAGCTCTCCCAGAGCAAGGAACTCCTCCGGGTCTACGGCTTTGCCGTTGCAGGTAACGGCAAAGTGCAGGTGTTCGCCCAGTGCCGTTTCCAAAAGGGCGGTGTTTCCTACCGTGCCCAGCTTCTGACCGGCCTCCACCACCTGACCCACAGCAACGGACACCTCCGCCGCCAGGCTGGAATAGGTGGTCTTATAGCCGTCTGCGTGGCTTACGACCACGGTCGTGCCCATGGTATCGTGCTCCGACACGGATTCCACCGTGCCATCGGCAGCGGCGCAGACAGCAGTACCCTCGGCGGCTGCAATATCCATGCCGTTATGGGTACGCCAATCCCTTGTGGTGGGGTTATAGCACAGCGCATCCATGGAATAGTCTAAAGCCATATTACCGGACACCGGGGAGAGCACCTTGCCACGGCTGGGCACAGTCTGCACAGGGGGCTTTGCGCCCTCGGTGGTTCCCTCCTGCTCCGGCTGGGTGGCTACAGCCTCCACATCCTCCTGGGGGAGCTCCAAGGATTGGGACGGTTCGTTTTGGAGCGTTTTTTGCTCCTGGGAATTGCGGTAAAACATATAGCCGGAGATCCCGATCGCCACAGCGCACAGGATCAGGGCTATGTAGTAGCCCTTGGCACCCAGCTTTCCGCTGAATTTATTATTGCTCATAAAAGCACCTCCAAGGCTCATTATTACCGTTTTATGGAAATCTAAACATTTTTTTGAAGAAATATTGCAATTATTTTTTAAAATGCTATAATACTCATGAAATCTAAAACAAACGGAGGGACTACGCATGAACAGATATGTTTCGTCTGTAAACAAGCATCGGGAGCTGATCCTGAATGCTCTCGACTACATTTGGAAAAATCCCGAGACCGGCTACAAGGAATGGAAAACCCACAAGTACTTAAAGGATGCCTTTGAGGCCTTGGGCTATGAGATCACCGAGGCCGGTAATATTCCCGGCTTTACCGCAGTGGTTGACACCGGCCGCCCCGGCCCCACACTGGCCATCTTTGGCGAAATGGACGGTCTGATCGTCCCCGGTCACCCCGAGGCTGACCCCGAGACCGGTGCCGTTCACGCCTGCGGCCACTGCTGCCAGGTCGCTGCACTGCTGGGTATTGCCGCCGCACTGAAGGAGCCCGGCGCACTGGACGGTCTTTGCGGTAAGATCCTGCTGGTCGTTGTTCCTGCCGAGGAGCTTATTGAGATCGAATACCGTGTTGAAGAGCGGAAGAATGGCCGCATCAAGTACTTTGGCGGCAAGCCCGAGTTCATGTGGCGTGGCCTCTTAGACGGCGTAGATCTGTCCTTCATGGTCCACACCGGCGGTGTAGGCGAACATACCATGACCTGTAACAGCGGCTCCAACGGCCTGGTTGCCAAGACCGTAGCCTTTGAGGGCGTTGCTGCCCACGCAGGCGGCTCTCCCCACAAGGGTGTCAATGCCCTGTACGCCGCAACGATTGCGCTGAGCGCCATCAACAATCTCCGTGAGACCTTCCAGGACGGTGATCACATCCGTGTCCATCCCATCATCACCTCCGGCGGCAGCTCTGTCAACTCCATTCCCGATCTGGTAACTTTGGAGAGCTATGTCCGCGGTGCTGATATGAACGCCGTTGCCCTGGTCAATAAGAAGGTCAACCGTGCCATTGCCGCCTCCGCCGCTGCCATGGGCGCAAAGGCCACCATTACCGACTTCCCCGGCTACTGGCCCCGTCTGAACAAGCAGGACTTTGTGTCTGTATTTGAAGATGCCTGTAACGAGCTGGGCTTCATCTTTAAGAATAACCGCACCGCCTGGGGCACCGGCTGCTCCGATATGGGCGATGTATCCGCCGTCATGCCCGCCATTCACCCCTGTGCCTGCGGCACAAAGGGTAACGGCCACGGCATTGACTATGTGATCGACGATCCCGAAACCGCTTGCGTGGACTCTGCCAAGATGCAGCTGGGTGCCGTGAAGCTGCTGCTGGAAAACGATGCAGCCCGTGCAAAGCAGATCATTGCCGATTATGAGCCTGCCTTCAAGACCTATCAGGAATACTTCGATTTCGTAGACAGCCTGGATATGGAAAAGCAGACCGTCACCTACACCGAGGACGGCAAGGTCATGCTGGACTTTACAAAATAACCCTACAACATCCGATAAAAACTCGTAGGGACGACTATTAGTCGCCCGCGGGCGGATGATATCCGCCCCTACATTCTAAAGGCGTGTTGCGAGTACTGCAACACGCCTTTTAACTAAGGAGGTATCTGTTATGGATAAAATCGTTCAAGCTGTAAACAAGCATCGGGAGCTGATCCTGAATGCATTGGATTATATCTGGAAGAACCCCGAGACCGGCTACAAGGAATGGAAAACCCATAAGTACTTAAAGGATGCCTTTGAGGCCTTGGGCTATGAGATCACCGAGGCCGGTAATATTCCCGGCTTTACCGCAGTGGTTGACACCGGCCGCCCCGGCCCCACACTGGCCATCTTTGGCGAAATGGACGGTCTGATCGTCCCCGGTCACCCCGAGGCTGACCCCGAGACCGGTGCCGTTCACGCCTGCGGCCACTGCTGTCAGGTCGCTGCCCTGCTGGGCGTTGCCGCTGCTCTGAAAGAGCCCGGTATGCTTAGCGGTCTTTCCGGCAAAATTTTGTTGGTAGCCGTGCCCGCCGAGGAGCTTATTGAGATCGAATACCGCATTGCAGAGCGGAAAAAAGGCCGCATCAAGTACTTTGGCGGCAAGCCGGAATTTCTGTGGCGTGGACTTCTTGACGGCGTGGATCTGTCTATTGTGGTTCACACCACCGCCGCCGGGGAGCATACCATGCGCTGCAACGCAGGCTCCAACGGCATGATGGCCAAAACCGTGGTATTCCAGGGCGTTGCCGCCCACGCAGGCGGCAGCCCCCACAAGGGTGTCAATGCGCTCTACGCCGCAAATTTAGCCCTCAGTGCCATCAACAATCTCCGTGAGACCTTCCAGGATAACGATCACATCCGTGTCCATCCCATCATCACCTCCGGCGGCAGCTCTGTGAACTCTATCCCCGATGCGGTAACCTTGGAGAGCTATATCCGTGGTGCAGACATGAATGCCATCGTTGCGGTCAACAAGAAGGTAAACCGTGCCATTTCAGCCGCCGCTGCCGCCATGGGTGCAAAGGCCACCATTACCGACTTCCCCGGCTACTGGCCCCGTATGTATAAGCGGGACTACATTGAGGTCTTTGCCGATGCCTGCAAGGCACTGGGCTTTAAGTTCAATGATGCCGGTAATTGGGAGAGCGGTTGCTCTGATATGGGTGACATGGCCGCCATCATGCCGGCCCTCCACCCCGATGCCTGCGGTGCAACCGGCAACTTCCATGGCATTGATTTTAAAATCGAGGACCCAGAGACCGCCTGCGTGGACTCTGCAAAGGTACAGTTAGGTACTGTTAAGCTGCTGCTCCAAAACGATGCCGCCCGTGCAAAGCAGATCGTCCACAACTACGAGCCTGCCTTCAAGACTCATCATGAGTACTTCGATTTCGTAGACAATCTGGACATGGAAAAACAGACCGTAATTTACGACGAAAGCGGTAAAGTCACCTTAGACTATACTAAATAATCCCCTGACACAAACACCGGCGTATTGCAACCGTGATTGCAATACGCCGGTGTTTTCATTTCATACAGAAATTACAGTCCTCTTTTTATCAGATGGCCCTCAGCGGTATCAGTACCACTGATACCATTCACTCTGAAATCTTACTGTGTTTTTTACCTGTTGCAACCCGGAATGATAACAAAAACTAAGTGCCTTGATTTGGGCCTCGTCCAGTGCTGTTGCTTCGGTGTAATATAAAAATTCACCGCGTTCCGGTCCCTCGTAATCATAAGTATATGTTTTTTCCTTAATCAGACCGTTTTCATCATAAACGACTTCACTATTGATTACCGTTGTAAGATAAAGGGATGTTTGATTGTCTGTGTACTTATACAATCTGCCCTTGTCGTCATACTCCCAAACGGTGAAATTTGTGGCATCTTCCGTCTCTTTTCGGATAAGCAGATTATCGTCGTTATACTTATAGATATAAGCCTGCTGCTTTTCGCCGTCAATCAGTACCGTTTGTTTACTCAGCAGATTGTCCTGATACTCATTTTCATAAGAGGTTGTCCGCTCTGCACCGTTTGCTTTATTGCTCAGATGCTCAGTAAGAATTGTCCCCCGCTCATCATACTCCATAACGCGGCTGAGAATCAGGGAGTCTCCCTGGTATTGCCGATACTCCAACAGATTTCCGCCATCATCATAGACATACTCATATTTTATATCCTGCGTTCCACTATCCGACTGATAAGAATGCTGAACCACATCACCATACTCATTGAAGATATATTGCGTATCCGTCCCGTCTTCAGTCAAAACTGCACCGGTAATTTGGTTTCCTTCACCATAAGAAAGTGTCCATACAGATTCTGCCCAAGATTCTTCTGCGCTTTCCCGCTCCGTTATAGTAATTTTTGCAGGCAAACCGTTCTGTCCCAGTTCCACAGTTCTGCGGCGGATCTCGCTTCCCTGGTCATCGTAATACACGGCTTCCTTTTGAAGTCGGTAGCCACCTTCATCTGTCGGTTCTGCTATTTGTTTTTCTCCACAGCCCGCAAGCAGTAACACTGCCAGTACTGCACAAATGGTTTTCAATAATTTTTTTATATCGGTCACCCCTTAAATCATGATTTCTGTTCTTTTTGCTCCTGCTGCTTCATCAGCTCCACCCGCTTCCATGCAGGCAGCTTTTCGAATTCCGCTTTCTTGGCTTCTTCCGTATTCTTCTGTGCATCCTCTTTTTTATGCTGCTCTCTCAGGGCAGCCTCTGCTGTTTCGCGGTTCTTTTTTATTTGACTATTTACAATGGCAGCACTGCCGGCTACAAGGATCGCACCAAGCACAGGACCACCAAGTCTGAAGCCAATAAGCATACCCAACAGCACATTGGCCAATATCACCAGCAAATTAAATCCAATCAAAATCAGCCAAACCATAATAAATACCTCTCTTATTTTAATACAGGTTATCAGCCTGCCAGGTTTTGATAATCGGATTGCGCTCAATCATTTCCTTTATTGCCGTCAGTTGCTCCTCGGAAAGGGTAGACCAGCTTGTGTTCAATTGCTCCATAAAACCGCGCATAGTCATGGTCACCTCACTGCTTGTGATTACCGTACCATCAGCAAGCCTCAGCACCGCAGATGCCTTTAACTCTGTAAGTCCGTGATTCTCTACATCGTAATTGTCGATCCGCAATGTAACAGTTTTACCGGATTCAAAGCTGTCCGCCACCATATAGCCTGTTACAGGCGCATAACTGCCCAACTGCAAGCTGTAGCCAAATGCATTTTCAGCATCCAGCGCATCAACCACCATTTCATCACCGTAGAACACCGCTTTATAACCCACGCCTGTCACAGAAGGACGGACCGTCATATGGGACACCGCTAAATAAATTCGGTGGAAGCTATAGCCTTCAGCGGTTTGGACGGTAAGATACCGCTTAACCTGACCGGTTATATCACTTTTAAAGTGCTTTTTAGGGACAACCGGACATCCTCTGCTGTCTTCGCAGTAAAAATAGCCGATTTCATCGCAGGTATACTCGTCGGTAGTACTATCCATTCCGTAAATCTGACCGCTTGTTACATCAATGATACCGGTCAGGCTATGGCCGTTCAGATCGATATACAAATCCTGATCCACTGTCAGCTCCACCTGCTGATCCTTCAGCAGAATCAGATACTGACTGTTGCTGTCATAGTTTTCCAGTGCCTCATCAAAGCTTGTATACGTTGTTCCGTCGGAGCTTTGCACTACCGGTTCTTGGGGCAGCAGCGTATAGGTGGATTGAACCGTTTGCAGGGAATCCACGCCAAAACTCGTTGCCGTTCGCCGTCCGGGATAGGTATCCTCGTCGGAGACTACTATAGGGAACGCTTGATAACTTTTTCGGGCAGAAGTAATATCGGTATAGTACGGCATATAGAGCACACTGTCACCGTACACGGAATAGTGCATGTACCAAATCACATCCGACCAGTCCCAGTAGCCGACAGTATCTTTGGATGCGGCCACAGCTTCACCAACTGTGCTGCCGTTCAGAAATTCCTCCCAGAAGGCAAGCTCGAAGCAATAGTCACCCAAAAAACTGATTGACTGGGAATAACCGTACACCACGTCAACACCACAGTAGTTACGAAGAGGTCCGCAGATAGTGTTTGTTGCCATACCCAAGCAGAAAGCCATCCACACAAAGCTGTCAGGAGCCTGTGGAAAACTGTTAAGCATCTGGTGCCATGCAATGTTATAGCCATTGACGTATGCTGTTATGTTACCATCCGCATCAACACCAATATCAGCACCGAGGTCGTAGTCGTCCGCAGTAAGTCCGTTAGCGCTTTTTAAGCACAAATAAGAGGTGGTAGCTTGTGAGACTTGGTCTGCCGCATTATCCTGGTTTGTATAATCCGTAGAACCATGCGAATCAAAAAATACCACACTGCCGTAGCTGACTGCAAGTGCAACGGTATCGATCGTTGCCGCTGTACCGGAAATCAACGTGTAACCACTGGTGTCTCCAATAGTCTGCGCCACAGCTTCTGCCTGATCCATATAAAGCCCAGTAAAGCGGTCATCGTAGCCATAATATGGCGCAACAAGAACAACCTCCTTGCCACTGGGCGAGCCACCTTTTGTTGCTTTTGGAGCATTGTATATGCCATCCTCCATGGGGTTTTCCGGCGCTTTCATCTCGGAATTGATTTTGCGCATATAGGGATCATAAATACAGCCAATACCGTCTGTAGTATCCCAGGTGAAAGTATTTCCGTTGCGCTCCAAAGAACCTATGACATAATTCTCAGATTGCTTTACAATTTCCTCAGCTGCCAGACTCAGTTGGGTCTCCGTTACATTTTTCTTAGCAGGTTCCTTTTCCATTTTGGAAATCTCAGCAAACACATTTTTCACTGAATCATACGCCTCTTCCGGAATCTCCTCTGTACTGGTTTCTGCCGGAAATTCCAAAGCGGCCGCAGTATATGCAGGCTCACCCATATTTGCCGAAGTCTCTTCCTGTGCCGATACCCAGGGTACCATAGAGAAAATCAGCATCAGGCTCAGCAGAAAACTCAATCCTTTCCGCAGTATAGTGTTTTTCATTTCTCTTTCCTCCTTCATGTATTTACCACATAATGGGTATTATGTGGTAAAT
>CAYMPY010000115.1:0-7584 GCA_964392535.1 uncultured Oscillospiraceae bacterium | reverse complement strand
GCCGAGCTGAAGGAAGCTGGCGCAGAGGCAGAGATGAAGTAATTTTTACTTCACTACACAGAAACAACAGCCGCCGGTATTCTCCGGCGGCTGTTTTTCCCATACTATCCCGGAGGCTCTGATGGATCTTATTATTAATCAGCTTCAGGAGCTGGATCTTCGCCGCTATGCCATTGCAGGCGGCATCCTGATTCTTGCCATGCTGCTGACCGGTACCATTGGTCGATTGGCATTTGGTAAACGGTCCGTAATCGGCGGCACCGTTTCTTCTTCCATTGCAATTCTATTTATTTACGCTCTGACTTTTGTTCTTAGCTGTGCCGGCGCTGAATTTGAATCACTGGTAGCTCCCCTGCCCTTTGTGACAATTCAGAACCGCACTGTGTATATGCACTCCTTTTACGGTGACTTTTCTTATATCTGCAACGAGCTTTTAAGCATGGTCATTCTATCCTTTTTGGTGAATCTGATCGACAGCTGGCTGCCTCGTGGAAAAAATCTGCTGACCTGGCTGTTTTTCCGCATTCTCACAGTTTGCCTCGGTCTTTTGCTCCATCTTGTGGCCTTGCATCTGTTTAACAGCTATGCGCCTGCGGAAATTCAAACCTATGCCCCTGCAATTTTACTGGGCATCCTGGTACTGCTGATCCTTACCGGCGCACTGAAGCTCCTTGTCGGTGTAATTCTCATATCTGTAAATCCATTTATAGCAGCCCTGTACACTTTCTTTTTCGCCAACATCTTTGGCAAGCAAATCACAGAAGCTGTACTGACAACTGCGCTTTTGGCAGGCCTGGTTTTCTTACTGAATCATTTGGGTATATTCGTTATATCTATCATTCAGGCCGCCCTGATCGCGTATATTCCCTTTGCGCTTATTTTGATCGTTCTGTGGTATATTGCTACTAAGGTTTTTGATTCATCTGCACGGTAATGTGCAGATGAATTTATTTATTGACAGTTATCCTGCAAAATGGTAAGATTAAGAAAACATTCATTAAAGGAGAATCAACTATGGAAACCATGCTCGTTAAAAATCCTTTACAGCGGCCTGATTACGTGTTTTATCACCAGCCCACCGTTATGGAAATGCGTCTGCGCGCTGTTCAGGCAATCAACGATTTCCTGAGCATCAAGTGGACCACCCACAAGAAGATCGCTCACAACAAAAAAGGTGCAGTAAGCCATAAGCGTTTTATCTATGATGCAAATACCATCCATGCAGGCCTGCCCTACGCAGATGCCGGCAAGGGTCTGTTCCAGTTTTATGAATTTTATAATCCTCAGACCGGCAGATTGGACTTCTTCGGCACACCCGAAGAGTTCAATGCAAACATTGGCGGCACCTGCGGTTGCGGTGTCGTGTGGAGCTGGGCAACGGTTTGCCACAGCTTAACCTGTGTTTACGCCAACTACTATATGACCCCCAAGAATGGCTGCTATCCTGTCAGCGGCTACAAAATGCCAATGGACACTGACAGATATATCGAATACGGCACCGATAAGATCATTGAAGATAACGGTATTGATCGTATTGTTGAAGCATATACCAAGATTCAGCCTGCTGATGCTGTATGTACATCTCCCCATGATCATACTATGATGTGTATTGATTATCCCCATGTGGAGTATGACGAAAAAGGAAAAATTGATTTGGAGAAGAGCTATGTCATGATCGCCGATCAGCGCGGTGGCCTTGGTGTGGACTTCTATGTCAAGCGTGAAGAGGATGATCTCATCCACTACAGTGGCCGTACTGATTTCAAGTACACCTTCCAGATGTTGCTGAAGGAATACTATATCCCCGTAACACCTAAGGAGTTCACCGGCGAGATTCCCTACGAGCGTGCAAAGGTAGGCATCACTGCCACCTGTACCACCAAGGAAGAGCTGATTGCTGCTTCTGTAACCTGCAACTATCCCATGGCAGTTATTAAGCTGATCGCTACCCGCAAAAACGGCTATAAGGAAATGGCAGGCCGCTATTTGTTTAACCGTTATGACCCCCATTCAGGCCTTGCCCGGCTGTACCCCTTGGAGAACCTGGCCGAGGAGATCAAAGCCGCTGAAGGCACCAAGCTGGATGTGGAAGTAACCGCTTCCAACGGTGAGGTTATCACTGTCGCATCTATTGACCTTTAATTCATAAATAAAAGGGTGTTTGCAATGAGGAAACTACTGTGTTGCCTGCTAATTGCTGTCATGGTGTTTTCCATGTTTGGCTGTCAAAAAAATAACGGTCCAAAGCCTACTGATACTGCCCCAACCGTTGATTTAGTGGAAGACCCAACCGGATATAAAGTCACAAATCCCATGAAATATCCGGACTATACCCTGGAGGAAAATGCCTCCGTTATGGATCTGCGGCTCACCGCCGTGCAAGCCGCAAGAGATATCATCAGTATTAACTGGAGTATTTCAACAGGCATTTCCTATAATAAGACCGGCCCGGTCAGCAATAAACTCTTTATGCATGAAGCCGATACGACCTACGCCGGTGTGATTTACTCCAATGCAAGCACAGGCCTGTTCCAATTCATGGAATACTACGACCAAGAGACCGGACGGCTGCAATTCCCCGGAAGTGCCAACCAATTGAAGGAGACCTTGGGAGCCTCCTGCGCTGATGCCATGATCTGGGGTCTTAACACGGTATGCACCTCTTTGGAAGGTGCTTACTATCCCAGTACTATGGTGATTCAAAACGGGTATTATCCTCTGGGCGGCATTACTTATGACGAAAGCCTGGCAAACTTCTCCTTTAACCCCACTGACAAGATCATGGAAGCTTGTGGAAAGGATGTTGTGGTAGAGGCCTACACATTGGTACTGCCCGGTGATATGCTTGTATCCACGCCCGACAACCATGGCATGATGGCCATTCAGAAGCCCTATGTGGTCACAAATCCCGACGGTAGTATTGATATGGCCAAAAGCTATATTAAGATCCAGGACCAGCGTGGTGGCCAGGGACAGGGCTTCTATGAACAAGAGATTAACGGTGAGATCATTAAGTTCAGCGGTCGAACGGAATATAACTTCACTTTCGAAAAGCTTTACGAAAAAGGCTACATTCCCGTAACCACTGCTGAATTTATGGGTAAAAAGGCTTACGAACGTGCATCGGTAACTGCGGACAAAACCCCCACAACATTTGAAGAGCTGCTGCAGACCACCGTCAGCTGCAACTATCCCATGGCGGTCATGAATGCGATCCTTGTCTACCCGGATGATACCACCTACACCATTGAAAAGAAGCTTTTCAGTGGTGCCGGAGACGAAGGTGTTCCAAAGCAACTGCTGTTGTCCGAGCTTTATATACTGGCCAACGGCGACTTCCTTGATAGTCTTAAGCAAGAGTGTGACTATACACTTGTCATTGAAGTAGTCGCAGCAAACGGAGAACGTTTACAGGCGGTCTCCCTGACCCTCTAAAACTGTCAAAACCGTTTCTTTTTGCGAAAGCAAAGAGAAACGGTTTTAATTTTAAAAAATTTTTTCACTTTTATGATTTTTTTGTTTTACAAATGACAACTATTGTATTATAATATATCAGTAAAAAATCTGAATTAAAGATTGGATGTGTTTTTATGGGCCGGATGTTAGGTACAGTTTCCATGGGTGTTCGGGCTCCTATTATTCGTACAGGTGATGATCTTGTTAAGATCGTTGCAGATTGCATCATGGAAGCTACAAAAACCGATGGCTTAGTGCCCCGTGACCGGGATGTTGTTGCTATGACCGAGGCCATTGTCGCAAGAGCACAGGGTAACTATGCTTCTGTAGACAATATTGCACAGGATGTAAAGAATAAGTTCGGTGGCGAGACCGTGGGCGTGATCTTCCCCATCCTCAGCCGTAACCGCTTTGCCATCTGCCTGCGGGGTATCGCCAAGGGCTGCAAGAAGGTGGTCCTGATGCTCAGCTACCCCTCCGACGAGGTCGGTAATCATTTGGTGGATTGGGACCTTTTGGATGCCCACAATGTAGACCCCTATCGGGATGTGTTGAGCGAAGAGCAGTACAGAACGATGTTCGGCTATATCAAGCACCCCTTCACCGGTGTGGATTATGTGGAATACTACAGTGATCTGATCCGTCAGAGCGGCGCGGAAGTGGAGGTCGTCTTTGCCAACGATCCCAGAGCTGTTTTGAATTATACCAAAAATGTGCTGAACTGCGACATTCACACCCGTGCAAGAACCAAGCGGCTGCTGAAAAACGCCGGTGCGGAGATCGTATACGGCTTGGACGAAATTATGACCGCCCCCATTGACGGCAGCGGTTATAACCCTGCCTACGGTCTGCTGGGCTCTAACAAGTCCACTGAGGACACTGTAAAGCTGTTCCCCAGAGAGTGTCAGGGTCTGGTTGAAGAAATTCAACAGGAGCTGCTCAGGCGTACCGGCAAGCATCTCGAAGTTATGGTATACGGCGACGGTGCATTTAAAGATCCCGTAGGTAAAATTTGGGAGCTTGCAGACCCGGTAGTATCCCCTGCTTATACCCCCGGTCTGGAAGGCACCCCCAACGAGCTGAAGCTGAAGTACTTGGCTGATAACGATTTTGCAGACCTGTCCGGTGAGGCACTGCGTGATGCCATCAAGAATAAGATCCAGCAGAAAGACGGCTCCAGCCTGGTTGGCAACATGGCTTCCCAGGGTACTACCCCCCGCCGTCTGACCGATCTGATCGGCTCTCTGTGCGACCTGACCTCCGGCTCCGGCGACAAGGGTACGCCCATCGTCTATATCCAGGGCTATTTCGACAACTATACAAATGACTAAAAATATCCCTCCACCGTTTTGGTGGAGGGATATACAATTATATTTCCTGTCTGCCCTCTAAGGCGCGGGACAGGGTAATTTCGTCGGCATATTCCAACTGACTACCCACAGGAATACCATAGGCAAGTCTGGTGACCTTGACCTCCATGGGATGCAGCAGCCGGGAAATGTACATAGCGGTGGCTTCGCCCTCAGTATCGGGGTTTGTGGCCATAATAACCTCACGGACCGTACCGCTTGCCACACGCTGCAAAAGCTCCCGAATACGGATATCATTCTGTGTCACATGATTCAGCGGAGAAATCACACCGTGGAGCACATGATACACGCCGGAAAACTCCCGGCTACGCTCCATGGCGATCACATCCTTAGGCTCAGCCACAACGCAGAGCAGTCCCTTATCCCGCATATCATCATCACAGATGGGACAGATCTCCCGGTCTGTAAGGTTTTGGCAAACGCTACAGGTATGGACGGTCTGCTTTGCTGTGATGATCGCATCTGCAAAGGCCTGTGCATCCTCATAGGGTAACTCCAAAACATGAAAAGCCAGCCGCTGTGCGGTTTTGCCACCGATTCCGGGCAGCCGTGCAAACTGATCTGCAAGGTCTTCCAGTGCGGCAGGAAAATACTGCATAGTGCCTCCTTAGAAACCGAAGCCACCCAGATTCAGGCCGCCGGTCAACTGGGACATGTTATTTGCAGAATCGGTCTCAGCAGCACGCATTGCCTCATTAACAGCAGCAATAACCATATCCTGCAGCATCTCCACATCATCGGGGTCAACGGCTTCAGGATTGATCTCCATTTCCAGCAGCTCATGCTTACCGTTGACAGTAGCCTTCACCATACCGCCGCCTGCAGCTGCAGTGTATGTCTTCTTTTCCATCTCTTCCTGCATGCGGATCATGTCCTGCTGCATTTTCTGAACCTGTTTCATCATTGCGGCCTGGTTCATACCGCCGGGCATACCCCGAAATCCACCTTTAGCCATTATACATTCTCCTTATTGATCTTTAATACTTATAATATCGGAATGGGCTTTTCCAAACTGTAAAAGCTTATCCATTTGTTCACTTTTTTCTGCTGCGCCCGAGGAATCGGAAACAACCGCAACGATCTGCCGTCCCAGCTTCGCAGAGGCTTTTCTGCTCACCAACTGGATCACCTCTGGCTTATTGATCATATCCTTTGCAAAAGCATTGGTACAAACAAGCAGCAGCCTGTCTCCCCGGAGAATGCCCTGAACAGGAGCGGCAGGACCTGTTGCAAAAAAGCCCGCCATATGAGGCCGCAGCTCCGCCTTGACCTGTGTGGCAATATCCGTCCAGAAGCCAACCGGTGCCTCATCAGGGGCAGCGGTTTCCTTTTGCACCTCAACGCGCTGAGCAGGCGGTGCATCCTCATCGTCAGGAAGGGGTGGCCGTTCCTCTTCCTGCTCCGCAGGTGCAACAGAAACGGTAAAGCAGCCGGAGCGAAGCTGATCCTCGATCTTCGTCAAGCGAGCATTAAGTGCCTCCCTGTCCAGTGTCAGCTCCGGCTGACACAGATCCACAAGACACAACTCCACATCCATGCGACGGCTGGCGCTTCTCGTAAAGCCTGCAGCAGTGCGCTGGAGCACCGCAAGCATCCGGGTCAACTCTCCGCCGGAGAACTGTTTTACAAGAGAAATAACCTCATCATCGGCAGCAACGCCGGAAAGCATGGTGATTCCCTCATTAGGAGCAGTCTTCATGATCATTAAATCCCGGGTCAGGCAGGCAAGCTCATCCAGCAATGCGCCCATGTCCTTGCCTTCTGCATAGTAACGGTTCATAAGACCCAGTGCAGAAGCAGAATCCCGATCTGCGATACACTTCATCAGTTTTCCGCATTCCTGCACACCGGCAATACCCAGACAACCGTAGACTCGCTCGGCGGTCAGCTCCCCAATCACTGCAGATGCGCACTGGTCCAACAGACTCAAGCCGTCACGCATACCGCCATCAGCAAGCCGCGCAATGATCCGGGCCGCAGAATCATCCAGGTCGATGCCTTCCTGATAAGCCACATACTGAAGTCTTGCCGCAATATCCTCCTGACTGATCCGGCGGAAAGAAAACCGCTGACAACGGGACAGTATGGTTGCAGGAACCTTATGCAGCTCCGTGGTAGCAAGAATAAACAACAAATGCTCCGGGGGCTCCTCGATGATCTTTAAGAGCGCATTAAATGCGGATATGGACAGCATGTGGACCTCATCGATGATATACACACGCTTTTTAACCTGAGAAGGCGTATAAATCGCATCGTCACGAAGGTCACGGACATTATCCACACCATTGTTGGAGGCAGCATCAATCTCCAGCACATCCATACAGGAGCCGGAATCTATAGCCTGGCAGGCACTGCAGCAGTTACAGGGGTTGCCATCCTGAGGATTTTCGCAGTTGACAGCCTTTGCCAAAATCTTGGCACTGCTGGTTTTACCTGTGCCCCGGGAGCCGGTGAACAGGTACGCATGACTCAGACGATTGCTCAAAAGCTGGGTTTTCAGGGTCTGCGTTACCGCCTGCTGTCCAACCACGTCGTCAAAGGTCTGTGGTCTATATTTTCTATACAGCGCCTGGTACATAATAACCTCCAAACAGTAAAAAAGACCGGCTCATAACAAGATCGCACACCCACATTTGAATATGATGAATATCCGGTTTCCGTGCAGCCAGCTCGGGAACGGCAACCTCGCGGCACACGGAAAGGTCCGCTTAATGCTGCTTGGTTCCCCACCTGACATGGTTCACGGGATTCCGTTGCG
>CAYMPY010000114.1:0-7607 GCA_964392535.1 uncultured Oscillospiraceae bacterium | reverse complement strand
GACACCGGTGGACGTGTTGACCGTTTCAACAAGAGATTCGGCATTAAGTAATGATGAAAAATCCTCACCGACTTCGGTGAGGATTTTTTGTTGCACATCTGTGGGCTAATGTAGTTTGCCCTTGCGGCATTATAATTGCATTTTGAAAAGGGCAACCGGCACAAATTTTGTGTCGGTTGCCTTATTTTTCTGTATTTCTTGAAAATAACAGTTGTTTACAGAATTGTTTTGTGTTATACTATCATGTGATGAATTATAATGGAGGAGCTATGGAATCTACTTTTGAGCCTCAGCAGGAGCGGGCGGTGCTGGTTGGCCTGAACGCAGACTGCTTTACAAAGGAACAGACCGCTACGGAACAGACCTTAGAGGAACTGGAAGCACTGCTGGAAACTGCAGGCGGTTTCTGCACCGGTAAGGTTCTGCAGAACCGCCATACCCCCGATGCCCACAGCTTCATCGGCGAGGGCAAGGCTCAGGAAGTCAAAATGCTCTGTGAGTTTACCGGGGCGACTATGGTGGTGTTCGATAACGAGCTTTCTCCCGGCCACATTCGGGCGCTGGAAGAGCTTTTGGAGGTCACGGTGCTGGACCGCAGTGCTCTGATCCTGGATATTTTTGCCCGGCGCGCAAAGACAAAAGAGGGCCGCCTGCAGGTGGAGCTTGCTCAGTATAAATATTTATTACCTCGCCTGGCCGGTATGGGTAAGAGCCTGTCCCGACAGGGTGGTGGTATCGGCACACGAGGCCCCGGTGAGACCAAGTTAGAGTCTGACCGCCGTCATATCCGTGAGAGGATCGCACGGCTGGAGGCAGAGCTTTCTCAGGTGCGGCAGGTTCGCGGTGTTCAGCGGCAGCGGCGCATGAAAAATTCTGTGCCGGTGGTGGCTATTGTTGGTTATACCAATGCCGGTAAGTCCACACTGCTCAATAAACTCACCGATGCAGGCATCCCGGCCAACAACCGTCTGTTTGATACCCTGGATACCACCTCCCGACAGCTGAAGGTGTCGGAGAATTTAGAGGTTGTGCTGTCTGATACGGTCGGCTTTATTGCAAAGCTGCCCCATCATTTGGTGGATGCGTTCCGTGCTACCCTGGAGGAGCTTGAATATGCAGATCTTCTCCTTCATGTGATCGACTCTGCCGACCCGGATCGGGAGGAGCACATTGAGGTTGTGGACAAGCTCATCAATAAGCTTGCAAAGCCTGAGACACCGGTGCTCAGGTGCTACAATAAAGCAGATCTGGTTGCGGCAACCGATATTCCCATCGGCGAGGATGTGGTGCGGATCTCTGCTAAAACCGGTATGGGTATGGATGCCCTGTTGCAGGCCATTGAAAAGGTGCTGGATAACGGTCGCCATCACATCTTGGTACGTCTGCCTTATTCCATGGGCGGTATGCTGGATATGCTCCATAAAAATGCCCAGGTACTGAATGTGGAATACGGCGAGGGCATCGATGTGGAGACTGTTGTGGATTCCATTTTGTACGGCAAGCTGCAAGCGCAGATCGTAAAGGAGTTTTAAGCTTGGACGAATACCTGGTGCCCACCGGTTTTGGTGAGGACGAATTTATAGAAAAAAAGTCCCGGTTTATCGGCAGGGTCTGGCCGGTGGAGACCGAGGAGGAAGCACTCCAAAAAATTCAGGAAATGAAAAAACAGCACTATGACGCTACCCACAATTGCTGGGCCTATGTGATCCGGGACGGCGGTATGCGCTTTTCCGATGATGGCGAGCCCGGCGGCACTGCAGGCAATCCTATGATGCAGGTTTTGCAGCGTGAGGAGCTTTACAATGTGGTGTGTGTGGTGACCCGGTACTTCGGCGGTATTTTGCTGGGTGCAGGCGGCCTGGTGCGTGCCTATACAAAAGGGGCGAAGATCGCCATTGATGCAGCCGGCAAGTCCATGAAACGGGTTTGGTCCGTGCTGTATGTGCCTTGCCCCTACACCTTTTATGAGCGGGTGAAATTAGAGGTTGCCGCCCATGAGGGTGTCATCCGGGATACCCAGTTTGGGGCAGAGGTGGAGCTTGAAATTTTAGTGGCGGAAAATAAGACCCAGGCTTTTTTGGATGCACTGACCGACCTGACCAGCGGTACAGTGGAGGGTTTGGAAACAGGAAAAGAATACAGAGCTTTTCCTGTGCAGTAGGAGGTACTTATGACTATTCGGCAGATGCTGGAGCAGGACGAGCACAAACGGCTTCAGAAGCAGGCAGCTTTTTCCGATGAATCCCAGGGCCGTGTGCGGCCTGAAGAGCCTAAGGATAACGATGTCCGCACCGCTTTTCAAAGAGACACAGATAAGATTATTCACTGTAAGGCTTTTCGCCGCCTGATGCACAAGACCCAGGTGTTTTTACGCCCGGAGGGTGACCATTACCGCACCCGCATGACCCACACCATTGAGGTATCCCGCATTGCCCGGACCATTGCCCGGGGCCTGGAGCTCAATACAGATCTGGCCGAGGCAATCGCTATGGGTCATGATCTGGGTCATACCCCTTTCGGTCATGCAGGCGAGATCGCCCTGACCGAGGCCACCGGTCAGCCCTTCCGTCATAACGAGCAGAGCCTCCGTGTGGTGGATATTTTGGAAAATGACGGCGTTGGCCTGAATCTGACCTATGAGGTGCGAATGGGTATTTTAGGTCATACCGGTGACCGTATCCCGGAGACCTTAGAGGGACAGATCGTCCGTCGTGCGGATCAGATGGCCTATGTCAATCACGATATTGACGATGCCATTCGTGCAGGAATCCTGCAGGAGACCGACATTCCCAAGTCCATCAGCCGTGTTTTGGGTTACAGCCACAGCCAGCGGATCAACGCACTGGTCTGCGATGCCATTGAAGCCTCCCGGGGTGAAAAGAAGATTTGTCTGACCCCGGCGGTGGAGCAGGCCCTTGCGGACCTTCGAAGCTTCATGTTCGAGCATGTATACAGAAATCCTGTTGCCAAGGGTCAGGAGTCCAAGGCCCGGGAGATGCTCAAACGCCTTTACGATTATTATTATAATCACCCGGAAGCTATGCCTGAGGATTTCCAGCCTCAGCTGTCCTTTGACGGTATGGAGCGGACGGTCTGTGACTATATTGCAGGCATGACCGATAAATATGCAGTAGATAAATACACAGAATTGTTCATCCCTGCGGGATGGAACATTAGAGGATAAGGAGAAGAGAAAGATGTTTCAAACAAAAAAGAGTGACCTCGTCTGGTCCTGGATCATTATTGGACTGAACATGCTGGCACTTTTGTGGGGATTGATTCCCGGACTTATGACCGTATACGACAAGCAGACTGCTTCTTACATCCCCGGCTGTCTTTGGAAAGTGCCTGCCTCCAATATTATGAGCAATGTGGCACCGCTGCTGCTCATCGCATTTGCGTACTGCCTGCTGGTTGGCTTTATCTATCTGCGCAATCAGTCCATCGGCACCATCCGTGGCCTGTTTATCATGTCCATTGCCTGCTGCCTGCTGAGCCTGATGGCACTGCTGCCCCACTATACGGTGGAGAAATGGCCCTACAGTGTGATTCCCTGTGTTTTTGGCGTGCAGATCGTGGTTTCCTTTATCCGCATGAAGCTGCAACAGCGGGAACTGGATAAATTTGAAGAAGAAAACGGCTATTGATCCCATTTATAGCCCAGTTAATTTGATACACTACAGATGAAAGGAGGCGATTTCCGTGGCTTTTCCGGCTGCATTTATTGATGAATTGATCGCAAGAAATCCCATTGAGGATGTGGTGGGTCAGTATGTGACCCTGAAGCGCTCCGGCGCAAATCTGTTTGGCCTTTGTCCGTTCCACGGAGAGAAAACCGCTTCCTTCTCCGTTGCACCGGACAAGGGAATCTACTACTGCTTCGGCTGCCACAAGGGCGGCGGCCCCATCAACTTTATGATGGAGCTGGAGGGTCTGAGCTACCCGGATGCGGTCCGCAACCTTGCCCAGCGGGCGGGCATGGAGGTGCCGGAGGACGAGCAGTACCAAAGCCGCTACCGTCAGCAGGAACGGCTGTGGGCCCTGATGAAGGAGTCTGCCCGGTATTTCCACAGCCAGCTTTACGGTCCTGCCGGCAAAGAGGGCTTAGCCTACGCAGAAAAAAGAGGTCTGCCCAAGAATATTATTACAAAATTCGGTTTGGGCTTTGCACCCAACTCCTGGAACGGCCTGACCGATACTCTCCGGGCAAAGGGCTATACAGACCAGGAAATGAAGGATGCGGGTATGGTGTCTGAGAAAAATGGCCGTATTTTTGACCGTTTCCGCAATCGGCTCATGTTCCCCATTATTGATGTCCGTGGCAATATTATCGGCTTCGGCGGTCGTGTTATGGACGATTCTACGCCCAAATATTTAAACTCCCCGGAGACCATTATTTTCAACAAGAGAAAAAATCTGTTTGCCCTGAATCTTGCCAAAAAGAGCAAGCTTGGCTATCTGATCCTGGTAGAGGGCTATATGGATGCCATCGCCCTGCACCAGTACGGCTTTGACTGTGCCGTTGCTTCGTTGGGTACGTCTCTTACCGAAGAACACGCCACCCTGATCTCCCGGTATGTGGAGCAGGTGGTGCTGATCTATGACGGTGACGAAGCCGGTCAGCGGGCCACACGCCGTGCCATTCCCATGCTGGAAAAGGCCGGTATCAATGTGAAGGTTTTGCAAATGCGGGATGCCAAGGACCCCGATGAGTTCTTGAAGAAATTTGGTGCGGACCGCTTTAAGCTTCTGCTGCAGGAGTCCTCCAACCGGGTGGATTACCAGTTAGAGGCCATTGCGAGAAAATACAATATCCGTGACCCGGAACAGAAGGTCGCCTATGTTAAAGAAGCTTCGGAGCTTATTTGTACACTGGACAGCGCAGTAAAGCGGGAGGTCTACGGTACCCGTGTGGCAGAGCGGGCAAATCTTAGCTATGAGGCACTGAAATTAGAGGTCAACAAGGCCTTTAAACGGCGTATCGCATGGGAAAAGAAAAAGCAGGAGGCGATTGATCTTGCTCCGGCTGCCAATCTGCAGCCCAAGACCCGCAGCTTCCGCTATGATAATGTGAAATCTGCCATTGCAGAGGAGGGGATTTTGGCTAATGCCCTGAAAGACCCTACGCTGCTGGGGCAGGTTCGTGGCCTCAAGGGCAGTGATTTCTCTGTGGAGTTTTTTGGAAAAGTCTTTACCCAGCTTTCCAATCGTTATCAGGCAGGTATGGAAGTATCTCTTGCGGTGCTGGGTGACTATAGTGCTGAGGAGATGAATCATTTGACCGGTGTGTGTCAGCGCCATGACGGCCCGGCCAATGCAGCGGCCTTTAACGATTGCGTCAGCACCGTGCTTGCCCAGCGGCAGAGCAAGGAGATTGCCACAGATGACGATCTGTTGGCCTTCCGTGATCGGCTGCGGGAACAGAAAGGAACAAAGCCATGATCGCCGCCCCGGACAGTGCAATGGACCTGTACATGCAGCAGGTGCAGATGATCCCACAGCTTACCCCCGATGAGGAAAACCTGTTGGCACAAAAAAGTGCGGCAGGAGACCCGGATGCGGTGCGGCAGCTGGTGGCAGCTAATTTGCGGTTGGTGGTCTTTGTGGCCAAGGGCTACAGTGATTGCGGCGTACCTCTTTTGGATCTGATCCAGGAGGGCAGTATCGGCCTGTTGGCCGCTGCAAGGAAGTTTGATCCCGCCATGGGGAACCGGTTTTCTACTTATGCAACCAAATGGATCAGACACGGCGTGATCCGCTGTATCCAAAAGCATGGCGGCCTCATCCGTGTGTCCCAGCGGACAACAGATAAAATAAGAAAAATTGAAAAGGCCCGGGCATCTTTGGAAAACCCCACAGTGGAAGCTGTTGCGCAGCTGTGCGGCATGGACGTTTCCCAGGTGGAAAAGACACTGGCACTGATGCCGGAGGTCTGTTCTTTGGAGGATGAGAATGCCCGGCAGTATTTGGAAATGCTGGAATCACCACAGCCCCAGGAGGAGCTTGTGCGGCGGGAGTTGCGGGATACCTTAGAGGGGCTGTTGCGGCAATTGACAGACCGGCAAAGACAGGTACTGCACCTTCGCTTCGGCATGGAGGACGGCATATGTCACACCCAGGAGGACATCAGCAAGTTGCTTGGCATTTCCAAGGAGCGGGTGCGGCAGATTACAGGCGAGGCGGTAAAAAAGCTGCAAAAGCTCAGTGCCGGCCTTGGATTGGAGGACTTTTTAGAGTCATGATATTGGATGTTACATTTGAAGCTGCTTCCCCTTTGGAAGCATATCTTGCTTCTGTGCAGCCTGGCAAGCGTCCTACGGCGGCAAATCTTCTTGCGCTGTGTGACAGCGAGGAGGAGCTGGAGCAGGTGTTGGAGCGGGGGATCGATACAGATCTTTCAGATCTGCCTGCCTTTTCCAATTACTCTGCGGCAGCCCAACGGCTTACGGTGGAGGCGCAGCTGCGTAAGCCCGAGGAGCTTTTGCAGTTTGGCCAGGATGACCCACTAAGTATGTATATGGAGGAGCTGGCGGCCATCCCGGTTTGCGGTGATGAAAATGTGCTGGCTTCCCAGCTGCCAAAAACTGCGGAGCAGCTGATGAATTTATCCCTTTCCCGGATTGTGGAGCTGTCTTTTTCCTATACCGGCAAAGGTGTGCTGCTGCTGGATCTGATCCAGGAGGGCAGTATGGGTCTGTGGGCAGGAATATCCGCATACGAAGGCGGCGACTTTGCTGCTTTTCGTGATCGGTGTATCTGCCGTGCCATGGAAAAGGCGGTGCTGCTGCAGGCTTATGCAGCAGGTCTGGGACAAAAGCTGCGGCAGGCGGTGGAGGACTACCGTATGACCGACCAGCGGCTGCTGACGGAGTTGGGCAGAAACCCCGCACCGGAGGAGATCGCAGAGGCACTGCACATGGAGCCGGGTGAGGCAGCCATGTTAGCCGGGATCTTGGAAAATGCCCGCACCATGAATGATGCAAAGCCGGAAGAGCCTGACCCCCGGGAAGAGGAGCAGGCAGTGGAGGACACAGCCTATTTCCAGATGCGCCAGCGTATCAATGAGCTGCTCAGTGAGCTGACAGCTGAAGAAGCAAAGCTGCTGACCCTTCGCTACGGCTTAGAGGGCGGCAAGCCCATGTCCGCCGCAGAAGCAGGCGTGAAGCTTGGCTTGACCGTACAACAGGCCGTAAGCCTGGAAGCAGAAGCCCTTGCAAAGCTTCGAAATAAATAAATTTTTAATTATTAATTCATACAGAGGTAATAGTTATGTCTAAAACCTATTCTATCGCCATAGACGGTCCTGCGGGGGCAGGCAAGAGCACTATTGCCCGGGCACTTGCAAAGGAGCTGGGCTACTACTATGTGGATACCGGTGCCATTTATCGCACGGTTGCCTATTTCCTGGATCTTTTGGGCATCAGCCCCAAGGATGTGGACGGCGTTTCCCGCTACATCGATGAGCTGACGGTGGAGCTTGCCTGGGATGAGGAAGGCAAGCAGCATATGCTGATGAACGGCATGGATGTGACGGATGAGATCCGCACCCAGGATATCTCGCAGAAGGCCAGCCTGGTGTCTGCCCACGCTGTTGTCCGGGAGATGCT
>CAYMPY010000113.1:0-7683 GCA_964392535.1 uncultured Oscillospiraceae bacterium | reverse complement strand
TGTCCGATACGGTCGAGCGCCTCAAAACCAGACTCGACACAAAAGACGCCCAGATCGAGCATCTCAAGCATCGGCTCGACAACAAGGCATCAGGTGAGATGCCATGGTAATAAACTCGCTGGCGATCTCCATATCCAGCCGCTTCATTTCCTCAAGGTAAGCCAAATACTGTTCCAAAATAGCGGTAATGGACACATCCTGAATCTCTATTTTATTTTTGCTCAGCAGTAAGAAAATAACATCCAACGGACCTTCAAAGTCCTCCATCCCCTCATTACGGGTATGGACGATGCCCTCTAACCGATATCTTGGTTCTCCCATAGTTACTCCTATTATAAATTATCGAGTCTATTATAGCACCGAATCTGCCTTCTTGCAAGTATTTCCTGCTAAAAAGATGTTTACATATAATTTATTGCATTTTGTTACAATATATGTTATACTGGCAAAAAGGAGTGATGCTATATGGCAGAAAGAAGAAACCGTTATAAGCAATTTGAATCGAACATGACCCTCTCTCTGATCGGAGACCTTGCCTTGTTTTTGCTGTATTTACTCTTTGCAAGCATGGGTATTATTTGGCTCAAGGTTATTTTAGCCATTTTCTGCGGCTTATTATCCCTGGGTCTGCTGGGAATTCTGTATTTAAGTCAGGAGCTTACCCACCCCCGCAGTCTGTGGATGACCGTAGCCGCCACCTCCATCGCAGTATGCCTGCTTGTCTCCCTGCTGCTAAATTATCCCGCTTTATAATTGGCCCATAACAGAAATACAGTATAGTCTATGGGCTATACTGTATTTTTCTACAGGAGGTTTACATGAAACTACTGTTTAAACAACGATTATTCTCATGGTTTGACAGCTATGATATTTATGACGAAAACGGCAACACGATCTTTGTTGTTAAAGGTGAGCTTAGCTGGGGACATCTGCTGCGGATCTATGATGCCCATGGCAATGAGGTTGGGTATATCAAGGAAAAGATCCTGACCTGGCTTCCTAAATTTGAAATGTACATCGGCGGTCATTACGCAGGCTGTATCAGCAAGGAATTTACATTCTTCACGCCAAAATTTAACATCGATTACAAAGGCTGGCAAGTAGACGGTGACTGGTTTGAATGGGATTACTCCATCGTCAATGCAGCAGGCACCTATGTAGCCACAGTTTCCAAGCAGCTTCTAAACTGGACGGACACCTATGTGATCGATATCTATCATTCCCAGGATGCCATATATGCACTGATGCTTGTGTTAGCCATCGATGCGGAAAAGTGTTCGAGAAGAGATTAAACTGCTATATCCACTGTGTAGGTTCCTAAATATCAAAACCGGAAGGTATCTGCTGAAACATAAAATGGTAGACACGAAAGTGCCTACCATTTTTTCATGGAGTGGTCTCCTGTGTTTCTGAAGTGGTTTCCTCATTTTCTGATGGCTCAGTGGGGTCTGTAGGATCTGTGGGTGTATCCGGCTCAACAGGCGGTGTCGGCGGATTCAGCACCGGCCACAGCGTTGTGTCCCATTTACGGCCACTAAGGGTCTCCAGCCGCTGTTCATTGTTCATAAGGCTATATCTGCCATGGAGAACATTGGGCGTGGGGTCAATGTGATACCAGGTGCCGCCAATATTGATGATCAGCCAGTAATGGGGATTATATTGGGGCATGACCCAAATAAGCTGGCTTGTATAGCCGTAATAATCAAATAACGCTTTCAGGCAAAGCGCATGCACATAGCAATTCCCCTGGAACTTGGTAAAGCCGTACCAAACCGGGTCATCGCCACCCCAGCTGGAGGTATACATGATCTTGCTGCGCACATAATCCCGGATCGATTCCGGGTCGGTAGCAGGCAGGGATTGGGCGATCTGTGCAACCAGCGCCTTGGTGTCCTCCTGATCAGGAAGCACCGTTACTGTCCGTTTGGCTGTTGCCTTATTGCCGGACAGATCCACTGCGCTGTAGTAAACCGTATAAGTACCGGCCTTGGTCAGATCCACGCTGTCTGCATTTACGCTGACAACACAGCTACCATCCTTACCGTCATAGGCACTGACGCCCGTGAGCCACTCCGGGGTACTGTGCTTTTTGACAGACATGGCTGTCATGCCGCTGATTTGGGGCGGCGTTGTATCCGCAATCACATAAAGCTTTGCGGTAAGCACGGTACTGAGCCCCAGTTTATCGGTGGCCGTGATCTCAACGGTATACGTTCCCAGCTTGTTTACATCATATGTTCCGTTCATCTTCAGCTCCGGCTGCCCGGATGCATCCGTAACGGAGGCTATAAAGGAATTCATAGCAACCGAGCCGCCGGGATAAATGGTCACATCCCGCAGCTGCAGCTGCGGCGGTTGGGTATCCTGAACGGTTACTGTACAGGTAATTGTACTTTCGCCGGAGGAGGCCGTAACGGAATATGTACCGACGCCGGCTGCATTGATCTGATCGATCTCCTCCTGGCTGAGTAACTCCCCATCCTTTTCGGCATCCATCAGGATATGCTCCTTTGTAAGCGTTGTGCCCGCCTCTATAGTAACAGCATCCCGCATCCAGGTATAGCAAACCGTGCAAGCCTGCTCCACAGCATTTCCATGCTCATCGGAAACAACTACGGTCAGTATCAGGTCGGAGTATACCTCCGGTGCAGCAAAGGGCTCTTTAAAGCTGACTGTGGTTTTCGCATAGTCTGTAATGCTGACTATGAAATCCTCCGGCACAGGTATATAGGTGATACCCTCTACCCGGCGGGTCAAAAACTCCACCTGTGGTGCAGTAGTATCCCGGATCGTCAGAGTGACAGTCTCCTGCTTTTTTCCGTGGCATAGTGTTACCTTATGACTGCCAACCGCACCTAAGTCAATTTTTGTAACATCTGTGATGAAACCGGCCTGGGCAGGATCAGCATGGGTAGTCAGAAAGTCTTTAAGACCCAAAACTTCTGTTCCAAGCTCAATGGTCACATCGTGAAATTTGGGAAGCTGCTGCTGTTTATGGTAGTTCATTCCAAGCACTGCCGCTACAGCACCCAGAGCAATAATTATAACTGCGAGTACGATCAGCACCCATTTATTTTTTAATAACTTTTTCATCATAATCATTCCTGGCCGATGTTCATAATATCGTAAGGTGTGGTCTGATACACAAAGTAGTTCAGCCAGTTGGAGTACAGGAGATTTCCATGTCCACGCCAACGAACAAAGGGCTCTTTGGTATCATCGTCATTGGGGAAATAGTTCTCAGGAATGTCAATAGGCAATCCCTGATTCTTGTCCCGAAGGTACTCATTGCGAAGGGTCTCCGGGTCATATTCTGAGTGGCCGGTAGCAAAAATCTGCCGTCCCTCCTTGGTGGTGACCAGGTAAACACCGGCCTGCTGCGAAGATGCGATGATCTTCAGCTCCGGCACAGCCTCAATATCCGCCCGCTCCACAGTTGTATGTCTGGAATGTGGAACCCAAAAGCTATCATCAAAGCCACGCAATAAAATAGACCGCTTGTAATCTGCCGTATGCTCGTATACGCCAAAGAGCTTCTTGTCCATGATCTTTTTATTGATACCATAGTGATAGTAAAGGCCCGCCTGGGCGCCCCAGCAGATATGGAAGGTGCTGTGGACATTGGTCTTTGTCCACTCCATGATCTCACACAGCTCGTCCCAGTAGTCCACCTCTTCAAAATCCATAAACTCCACCGGCGCACCGGTGATCACCATGCCGTCAAATTTCCGGTGCTTAATCTCATCAAAGCTTTTATAGAAATTCAGCAGATGATCCTGGGAGGTATTTTTACTTACATGGGATTTGGTATGCAAAAGCTCCAGCTTTACCTGTAAGGGGGTATTACCAAGCATTCTGGAAAGCTGGGTCTCTGTGGCAATTTTCGTAGGCATCAGGTTCAGCAAAACGATCTCCAGGGGACGAATATCCTGGGTGGCAGCCCGGTTTTCCGTCATGACAAAAATATTCTCCTGCAGCAGTGTTTCTCTGGCCGGCAAATCATTGGGAATTTGAATAGGCATAACCGGTCTCTCCTTTTTAGATAATTTATAATATATTACAGGAAAAAATCATCTTTGTCAAACCATCATTTGCTCCAATTGTCCAACCGTTACGTCCTTATAATAATACTGCAGAATTTCCATGTAGCTGCGGCCCTCCGCTGCCATGGCATTTGCACCGTACTGGCTCATGCCCACCCGATGCCCAAAGCCTTTTGTGGTGATTTCCACTTCAGAGCCTGAAGCATTGATGGTAAACGCCGTAGATCGCAGACCCAGTATCTGCCGCAGCTGCGTGCCTGTAAAATACTTTTCTCCGATGCGTACCTTTTCCACACCACCGCCGTCTGAATAGCTATAATCTCCGATACCTCCTGCAAGGCTTATATCCAAAAGCCGCTCAAGCTCCTGGGCAGAAAAAGAAACTGTATCCATATAGTGGGCCGCCTCTTCCTCACCGGGGCTGTCCGTTGCCTGTAAGTACGGCACATCCACGCCCCAAACCGCAACCGCATCCTCTGTTCTGCCGCCGGAGCAGGAGAAATAGGATGCGACGATCAGCTCTCCGTCATAATACAGAACCTGTCCCGCCGTCTCCTCTATTGCTCTGCGCAGGCGGTCCGCATCCTGCTGCCGCCCACCCTTTTGTTTATACTGCTCCATAGTCAGATACGCCTGACAGCAGGAGGCGGTTGTACAAACTGCGGCATTGGGATGCTTGCTGTAGCTCATACTTTTTGCCGTAAAAGTCCGGGCAGCAACAGCCTGAGCCTTCAGTGCTTCCATTTCAAAGGAGGCCGGCATCTCTCCCATAAGCACGCCCTGAAGATAGTCGGTCATGGTCATGATCCGAACAGAGCCATCCTCTATCAGCACCGGCAGCTCCACTACCTGCTGTACGCTTTGGGCTGTCTCCTCGTAAATGATCTGCCTGTTCCGATTTGCAGGCTCCACCGTCAGCAGAAGCAGCCAGGGCAAAACAACACCCAAAGCCACCGCAAACAGAAAATTTTTGTACCGCACATTACTCACCTCCGGAATATTATAATATTGAATACCGGGAAAATGCCGTTATATTATGACAGGAGGTATATTGAATATACTGCCAATTTCAATCGTAGACTTGACACAACAGCCCTGTGGGGGTATAATTTATTTGTTGAATTATATCGAAATGGAGTTCAATATGAAAAAAGGTTTAAAAATAATTGTTCCTTTGCTGCTCGCTATTGCCCTTATTGGTTGCAGCATCTGGTATTTATTCGTTTATGACCGGGGCTTTACCCAGGATGTTCTGCTCCACACTGCCCGATTCTTCGATTCCAAGGGCGGTACCACCACAGCACAGTGGTTCTATAACATGGCCTACAAGCTTGGAAAGGATAACGACGCCGTAGCCATCGAGCTTGCAAACCAGTATATAAATGACGGAAACTATTCTAAGGCAGAATATACCCTCCATAACGCCATTGCAGACGGTGGCGGTGCAGACCTGTACGTGGCGCTTTCCAAAACCTATGTACAGCAAGGCAAGCTGCAGGATGCCCTGAAGCTGATCGAAACTG
The DNA here is from genome assembly GCA_964392535.1 of uncultured Oscillospiraceae bacterium. Taxonomy (GTDB): domain Bacteria; phylum Bacillota; class Clostridia; order Oscillospirales; family Oscillospiraceae; genus Faecousia. The sequence continues at coordinate 2,117 of CAYMPY010000113.1, read as the reverse complement.
CACCGGAGGATATCCGGAAGGACCTTACTTCCAGGCTGCCTGCTGCGCCCGTAGCTGACCGTAACAGCGGCGCACTGTCCGATTACGGTCCCATCTCCATTACCGCAGACGGAAAACTCTATGTAAATACCACAGGTGAGATTCCCTCTGTGCGGACAGATATTTATAAAGGACCCATCACGCTGAACGCCGGTGAGAACACCCTGCGCGCCATCGTTGTTGCCGAAAACGGCCTTGTGAATCAGGCCACCTTCACCTACACGGTCCACGGTGTCATTGAGCCTGTTGCGTTTAACGATCCTGCCTTTGAAAGTGAGATCCGTCAAATGCTGGAGATCCCCGAGGGAACGATCTACACCAATCAGCTTTGGGATATCTCCTCCTTCACCATGCCGGAGGGTGCTGTCAACTATCAGGATCTGCAGTACCTGCTTTACCTGGAGCAGCTTACCATTCATAACGGTCAAAAAAATCAGCTGTCCATTCTCAGCCAGCGAACCACGCTTACGAAGCTGGACCTGACCGGAACGCCCTTGTCTGCAGACGAAGTGCAGATCATCGGTAACCTGCCCAACCTGACCGAGCTGGTACTGGGCAATTGCGGAATCACAACCATGGCTCCCCTGGCTAATCTGACAAAGCTGCGTGTGCTGGACCTGCAGCAAAATACCATCATGGACCTGTCCCACCTGAGCAATATGACTGCCTTGACAGAGCTTTACCTGAACAACAACGCCATCAACGACATTTCTGTTCTGGAAAACCTGAAGGAACTGACCAAACTGAATGTTTCTAACAATAATCTCTCGGTCATCGACCCCACCTTCAAGCTGACCAAGCTGACCCACCTGTACGCAGCTGCCCAGGGTCAGGATGAATCCGGCGGTCTCACATCTATTGAGGGTATCCAAAGCCTGACCGAGCTGACCCATCTGTCTCTGGCAACCAACAAACTGACCGACATCACCCCCCTGTCCGCTTGTACCAAGCTGCAGGAGCTGGATGTTTCCGCCAACAGCATTTCTTCTTTGGAAGCAATAAAGGGCCACAACGAGCTAATGTTCCTGTACTTCTCCCACAACGCCGTGGAAGAAATTCCCGCATTTGACCATGAGGCCAGCAAGCTGTCTATTATTGACGGCTCGTATAACAAGATATCCTCCTTAGAGCCTTTGGCTGATCACCACCTGATCAACAAGGTCTATATGGACCATAACGAGAAGATCGAGTCTGTAGACTGCCTGATTACTTGCCACGCACTGATACTGGTCTCCGTAGACGGCACCAATGTAAAGGAAGCAGACATTCTGCTTTGGTACTACCCCGACGAGGAATCCGCGCCCCTCCCCACCGGCATCAAGGTCATCTTCGACCCCACCAAGGAAGGCAAAAACTAAAAAAGCAATCGCCGCTGCAAACGCAGCGGCGATTACGTTTATCAGAAATACGGATTCTTCACTTCGTTCAGAATGACAGTAGAAGATTTTGGGTTTCCGCATAGCTTCTGCGGTTTACGGGCTATCGTATGGGCGATTCACGAATCGCCCATAAAACGCACCTAAAAACAACGCAGCGGCGGGCGGCAGATTGCCGCCCCTACAAAGGGCTATCGTAAGGGAGATCATTGATCGCCCGCAGAATTCTCTATATGCCTTCTCCTGGAGGAGAAGGTGCCCGAAGGGCGGATGTGGTGGGCACGGTTACAGTTTTGCTGATGTGGCTCATAAAAACTACCCTTCCACCACATCAGTCAGCTTCGCTGACAGCTTCTCCTCGAGGAGAAGCCTTTCTACGCAATTCAATAAACTGCTCCCGAGGCCTCAGCCTCGGGAGCAGTTTTATTGGGGAATTAGTACAGGAAAGCCTTTGCAGAGTCAGCGAACTTCATCAGTGCTACAAATACTGCAGTGCTGGAGTTACGGGCTGCGTAGCCTTCAATGCTGTCGGAAGCAGTGCCGAAGACAGTGCCGTCGGCATTGTAAACGGTGAGGTCTACAACTGCTCTTGCGTCAGCATATACCAGTGCATTCATCTCAACACCGTAAACGCCGCCTGCGTCGATGAACTCAGTGCCCTCAACACGGACTTCCTGAGCCTCGCCATTAGCATTGGTGTAG
>CAYMPY010000112.1:0-7695 GCA_964392535.1 uncultured Oscillospiraceae bacterium | reverse complement strand
TGGAGACCGTGCGTGCGCAAAGCTTTGAGCGCACCATGCATCATGAAGCTACTGAAACCGGCAGGGTGTTTGTTCCCGTCCGGTTAAGGGAATGTAAATAACAAACTGCGCCCGGAGAAGTTCCTTCCAAGTTGCTTTCGGACAGGGGTTCGATTCCCCTCGGCTCCACCAAATCGCCTTATACGAACCCACACCGATTATAATCTACATGATTGACGAAGTGTTTGTGTTCTCAAGGCACTTATAGAAGAATCCGCACCGGAGTCCGGTGCGGATCTTTTCATTCTTCGTCGTCCTTCTGATCGTCACGCAGCTTCTTGTACTTCTTCAGTACCTTTTCGCCGGTTGTGACATCGTAAGGATTGTTCTTTGCGGACGGAGAACCCGTCAGGAGCTGCCACAGAACGGCCTTTTCCTTTTTGCTCATGTGCCGGTAACCCTTGGCAATGTCCAAGCCCCACCAGCCGGCAACGACACGTGCGCCAAGATCACCACCAACGCCATTGATGGCCTTGGTGATCTCTTCTTGATTGTACGCACCATTCTCATCGGCATCGTACATAGGCAGTACTTCCTGCATCATCACCCACAGATCCGGATCAAGACCATGATCGTAGGCCACAGAACACTTGGTGTACTGTGAGTCACTCATCATCGTAGACAGTGCAGCCAGCTGCTGCTCCGAATCGTCTACCGTCTGAATGACCGCACGCCACCGCTGCTGATCGCTGACCTGCTTCTTGCCTTCCTCCGGCTCCAGCTGACCAATGGCAACAGTAATCTTAGTGGAGGACTCCACATCAACACCCGCATCAGCGATCTTGAGGAACCGGTCAGCATCACCGCCATCAAGCACCATCTGTAAATATTCGTCCGTAGACAAACCATATTCCAAGCAGCTTAGGTATTTCGCATACGCCGACGGATTGCCGGTCTCGGTCTCCATGTCCGTGCCCAATATCACACCAACTATGATCTTCTTTGCATCATCATTCAAATCTGACTTAAGCACAAACTCACGTTGCCGTGCTGCCTTATTGTCACCAGTGATCTTCTGAAAATCATTGATCGTCTTATACGCCTCACGGTCTTTTACGCCGCAATCCAGCAGAGCTTGATATACAGCAGTGTACTGGGCAGAGGTGCTGTCAAAATCGCTCTCCACCCAATTCTGCGCCTCCTTGGTAGAGCTTTTACCGAAGAACGCAGACTTTAATAAGTTACCGATGAAGTCACCTGTAGAGTCGTTGTAGATCGGATACTGCAGGATGTCGTTGCCGTCCTTATCCTTGGTGTAGCTGCCGCCCTCAATAAAAGCTTTGACACCCTTATAGGTCTTAGCCAGCTGACCACCTCCGCCGGTAGGCAAGTTATAGGTAATCGGCTTTTGCAGTTCTGTAAAAAATCCATTCCAGTTGCCGTTTGCTGCATCTTTGAGCATTCCGGGGATATCCGGGATTGAGCTTGACACGGGCAGCCTTGAATCACCTACTTCAAAGCCAAATAATGTTAACCCTGAGGTAAACGGCAGACTCTCTAAAACACGGGCTTTAAGACCATCATATACTTCTGCTGCTTTCTTGCCGTCAGCAATATCTTTGCCGACACTCCACAACATATCAATAGGATCAAGGGCAGGTTTCCGCCCTGCGATCAACTGGTACAGCAGGTTAAACAACCATGCTCCAATAAAGTATCGAGTATATGCTGCCGTCAATGCAAGCTTACGGCCTCGATAAGCCCTGGGTAGATCCTTCATGATCTCGCTGATTTGGTTATTAACTTCCAGCTGGAATTGCGTAAAATTCTTAATGATAGGATTGTACGAATGGAAGATGGTTGGCATAGAACCCTTGCTACGGTCTGCCATAATGCTGGCACCCAGCAGATCTGCGCAATGTATTGCATTTTGATCAGACATGCCACTACTCTTGTACTGATAGTAAGCCGCACGAATAATTGAGCCGGATACAAACGAATCAAAAAACTCCATAGGCTTGCCCATGACGTTTGAAGTTGCCTGCATCCAATTCCGCACTATCGGGTCACTTCCACGGCGATTTGTCAAAAAGTCGCTCATGGACTCAATGCCATCACCGGTGATATAGGCCTTTAGTGTTCCAAACATACCCTTCAGCATACTTCCGGTTTTTAATCGTCCAAACGCCTGGGTCAGCGGAATTAAGTTAGTCAGCGCAGATCCTAAATTTCCACCCACCATATTGGCAGCAACACGACTTTCCCACTTGCGCATAATGTTATAGAGCTTTCGATCAAACAACGTTTCTACCGTGCGGTCATACCTGCTCTTCTTGTTGGCCAGTAAGTTGGTGTACTCGTCCAACTCCGTTACAAACTTAGAAAGCGCACAGGGGGCCTTCTCATAGATATCTGCAACCTGAACCTGCTTCTCCTCTTCGGTCAGTCGAGTATCGGCCATCGCCTTGTCCACTTGCTCCCGGATGCCGTCCTTACTGGCCATGTACCGGATCTGCGATGCCAGGGCACGAAGCTTCTGAATATTGTCGGTCTGATGGATTACGCCGGAAATGCCTTCGATGTAGCGGTCAAAGCCCTCAAGTGCATCGTAGGCTGTTGCAAAACCGATACGCTCCTGCGTGCTGCCAAACCACTGAGTGCCGGGCTTGAACATATGAGTCAGACCGTTAATGGTCGTAGGCAGTACGTCCACCTGTTCGATGCCAAACACCTTACCAAACTGAGCAATCACTGATTCCTCACCCGGCTGGAAGTGCGGGAAGTAGCCCTGACGGTAGTTTACCGGCTCATAACCGTTTCGCACTCGAACCTCGTTCATCATGGAGAATAACTCATCGTAGATCTTCCGGAATTCATTAACGGCATTCTGTATCTTCGCATGATCAAGGTTGGGATTCTCCGCCCAAAGCTTTTGGAGCACAGCCTGCCACTCAGAGAGTGTCATCCCATCTCTTGTCTTCAGATACTTCTTTTCATTCAGCACCCGGATGTTGTCCAATGCTTCACCGTACAGCTGCACCGCGTGGGCCTCACTGACCAGGTTGCCCTTCTCCACCTTCCGGGAAAGATTCAGCTTGCGCACACGGTTCCTGAAGTCGTTCTTAAACTTGGTAGACTTCGCCTCTGCACGGTTCACAGCGAAAAAGTACTCCTCGTTGATCTGCCGGGCCAGTGCGGGATCAGGGACAATGTCCTGAATATTCCGCCACATGGTTTCCCGGGAATAAGCGATGCCGCTTCCTTTGTCATTCCAATCCAGTACTGTAGTCAAGTACTTCTTAGCAAGATCTCGCCGTTTTGCCCTTTGGCTTTTTCTATGGGAATCAAACTGTTTTGCATACTGCTCATACTCTTTCTTAGCCTCATATACCGCAAGAATACCTTCCACGTTCTCGTTTCCGCTGTCCAGGTCAGAAGGCAGAATATCTCCGCTGAGCAAACGACCGACCTGCTGCTCATCACGGAACGTCAGCAAATTCTTGCGTACCGCCCGATCAACCTGCCGCATGGCCTGCTTCATCTTCTTTCCGACTTCCATTGCTTCTTCCAAGGTCAGAGGCTTGCCGGTGGAAGCTTCTTTCTTCTGCTTATCCAATGCGTAGCGGGCTACAGCCTTAAGGTCCTTTATAGTATTGGATACCCTTTCTGAAAAATCATGAAATGTGTCACGCTTAAAGTCATCTGCATCCTGTCGGTAGTAATTTTTAAGGGAGGATTCCACGATACGAATACTATCAGCTACATCATACATCCGCTGCAGCTGATCTGCAGGATGGGTGATGTTCTCCGGGAACAACTCCGGTGCCATGTCGCGCAGTTCATCGTAAGCAGTGTCTACCGGCAGGCCGCCCTCGTTTTTGATCAGCAGTTTAAACGCCGCACGTCTGCGGAAATCGTCATAGTCTGCAATGTCCGCTCGGTCCTGTTCTCTCAGAGTAACCGCTGTTGTGCGGAGATGATCTTTGATGTGCTTGTAGTCGTCATAAAATTGACGGTCTTGCTTTACGCCCAACTCGAAAGCTTCATCAAACACACGGGTCAGTGTCTCATCCGATACCTGACCTGTCTGCAGAACCTCGTCGGCGATCTCCTGAACCATGCTGTTCAGATAATCCTTGTTGCGAACAGGCGGTACACTAAGCGCCTTGGAAATATAGTTGCGCAGCTTCCGTTCTGCTGCAGCCAAAAAGGGTTCAGCCTTTGCAGGCAGCTCCGTACGGTTAACCGGTGTCCATTCCTTCGGCTTTGCGGAATGCTCCTCCTGCCAGGCACGCTCATACTCTTTCATGATCTCCGCAATCTGCTCCGGCGTGTACTCCTCGGAATCGGGATCAATAGGCATACTGTCCATTAGTGACTCCCAATCTTCATGAGTCCGCTGAAACATAGCCTCCGTCGGTGTCAGATCCTCAGCTGCAATAGAAACATCATCCACACGAACCGTCTTGCCCGTTTCAGGATGCACCTCAGACTTATTCCGGAACGATACCAGGAAACGACCGTTCTTATCCATTCCGGTGATAATGCCATAATTATGATGCCTGCGAGGCTGGCCGTTTTCATCAAGAACCGGGTTAGAGCTGTTATCATACATAATGTCCTCAGCCAACACCCAGGTCTTGTTCGGTACAACTTGCACACCCTTCAGCACCGGATAGCCCTGTCGGGCAGAATGATACTCTGCCTCCGTGTGTTCCACAATATAACCCTTGGAATCAGCAATATCCTGCCGATCCTTGTTGACCTGCTCCGGATCTGTCTGCACTTCCGCAGGTTGCTCCGGTGCTTCCGTGCCGGAATCTGTTTCAAAGCTTTCCAATACCGCTGCCATCTCTTCAGGTGAAATTGGATCTTCCTGCTGCATAAAAATCGGCTCACTCTTCATAAGAGACTCGATATTCTCCGCTGCATCTGCATGTCGACCTGGAACAGGAGTCAAATCATCCTGGGCAATCGGCACAGTCTTGCCTTTTCCAAATTTAACAAGCAGATAACCGTTGGCACGCTTACCCACCACAACACCGTAGTTATGGTTCCGCACAGGCTCATCATTCTCATCAAGCATATACTTGCCATTTTGCGTAAACCGTATATCCTGCGCAAGTACCCATGTTTGGCCAGGCACAATTTGCTGACCATTGATCTCCGGATACCCTTGCTGCCGTGCCTGTTCTGCCACACCATCCGCATCCGTAACCGAACCTTCCTCTGTACCCTCCACTGGACTGAAGGAGTGGTTTTTGTAGTCAGCTTCGTCCTTGACAATTTTATTCGAATCGGATATAATATTATTTAGAAAGAGTTCTCCATTGGCACCCTTATGGGTGTTTACAGCGGCATGTAAAGTCCGTTGGGTGGAGGACTCTTTCTCTGCGCTGAAGCTATATACATAGTCTCCATCAGTTTTTTCCTTTACATTGATGGTCACAGTGTAAGGTGTAAGATCCGTTGACCCCTGTTCTGCAAACAATATATCGTTCACAAAGTAATGCCACATAATTACATCGTTATGCGTTTCCAGACTTTTCCCAGTTTCCATCTTTGAGTAATTATAAGAAGCTTCGGAAGCAATTTGGTAATAGTCTTCTCCAAGATCCAGTGTTACTCTCTGCTCTGTATGATTCCCATGTCGATTTCCTCCTGCAATTTTACTTGCATCAGTAGGAATATTTTCTCCTGGGTCTATGTAAGGATCGAACCTCGCATATATCGTTCTGGATTTTTCACCATTAGAAATCACAAGGCGAATCGGCTTTTTTGACCATACATCCTGAATAAGCTGCAATATCCGCTCTGACTTTGCCTTTTTCGGCATCCCTTTGGGGAAATTACCTTCGTAGATACCTTTACCTGTATTAGAATCATAACCAATAAACGAATGCTTCACCCCGTCTGTCGGCGTTGTTTGCCGGGCAGGCGGTTTTGTTTTTGTCTGCCGGGGTTCTGTCCGACCTTCCTGCAGCAGCTGCTCTTCGTCCAGCGCCTCCATGCCGCTTTCGTATTCCTCATCGGTGATCTGCCCGTCAGCCAGCATGGTCTCCAGCTCCTGCCGCCGGGCGTTAAACTCTGCGGAAGTGTCTCTATACTCGGTCTGATTCTTCAGCGCAGTACCGCCGCTGAGAGCCTTCTGATAAAGCTTCTTGGCGTTATAAAGGAACGTACGCTCTGCAGCGTTCTTATTGCCAAAGGCTGCCAAAACAGAATCCACCCAGTGAGACAGCCGCTGAATGATAGTAGGATTAAACTCTACCATAGCCTGAATATCATCTACGCTGGTAAACAGTTTGCTGGTATAGGCAGCAACGACCTCATTTTCAAGCTTTACACGACCGGCCTCATCCATGGGGATGTCCACGCCGTTCCTCTTATAGAACGCCTGCTTTTCCCGAATCTGTGCTTCCATGTCAATACCCTTACGAAGGAACAACTTTCGCAAGCCCTTCTTCAAAGACTCATGCTCCCGGGTCTTTTCAAAGCTGTGGCAGTATTCGTGGCTCCAGATCGTTGCCTGCGGATTGTAGCTAAGAACATTGATATAAAGAATGCCATTTTCCTCATAGCCGTCATGGATGCCATGCTCTCCCGGCTCTTCCCGGAACAGCACGATCTCCCGACCGGTGATCTCAGAGATTCGCTGCGCCATGTCCCACAACTCCTTGGGTGCATTTACAAAGGGATCTTTCAAGCGCACCTTGCCCGGCTTCTCCGCCGGCACAAACGCCCCCTCATCCGTAGAGACCGCCGCCTCCGGCGGTCCATCCTGCACCGTCTCATTGCCTTCCCCTTCGGGGAAGGGGGACCGCGCAGCGGTGGATGAGGCCGTGTCCGAAACCGCACCTTCCTCTGCCCCCTCCACCGGACTGAAGGAGTGGTTAATATTCGGATCAGCTCCGTCATAGGTGCCAATGTTATCCGTAGCGGATTTGATCTGTTCCGGGTAGAATGCCACTGTTTCAGTAGGAACAACGATGCCATCAAATGTTGTGCCGTTGATTTGATTAAACAGCTCAATGCCTTCCACCATATCACCAATTGCTGTTGCGTTCAGATCTTGAATGACCTTAAACGCATCTATAGTCTGCTCCTGCCCCATGCCGGCATCCAGTACGGTGTCAATATCATAAGTACCATAGTTTTCGATGGAGTAATCCTCATTTTCTGCTATAGCCTCAATAAAGCTACGCACCTGATCTCTACTGACCGTTGTTCCGTTAGGAGTAAGGGGATTGCGAATATTAAGATATACGCTGTAGGCATCACCATAAACACCTGCTTGATTGTTTTGGTCACTAAAATAAAACCCTTTACCATATAATCCACTGCTCCTGGCCTTGGACTTATCAAAGATTGTAAACTTTGCCTTACTGCCCTGATACATAATTTTGGGCGTACCGTCAGCATTTACAATCTTACTGGATTCTTGAGGGGCGTTCTGCCAATCCCCGAACCATTTTTTAAATTGCATAGACTTTCAATCGAGACCATGTATTAAACTATTGCTAATTTTTATCTAATGTGATATAATTATTATATATGATTCAGCAACAGTCTGCTTTTTGTAAAGTTTTCAAAAGAATCATAGGAGGTGTTATATTGCGGAAACTCCTTGCTATAATAGCGGTTATATTATACCACATGGCCATGAACAGCGGGCTGACATCTGACAGTAAGCGGACAACCAGCAGAGGCAATCCG
>CAYMPY010000111.1:0-7732 GCA_964392535.1 uncultured Oscillospiraceae bacterium | reverse complement strand
GCTGATCGTTGCATCCTTCAATACCGGCAAGGATATTACCGAATTTGAGGGCTTTACTCTGAGCCAGTATGCAGCTGTGTTTACGGACAGAAGCCTGCTGTCCCTGCTGGGCAACTCTATTTTGATCTCCGTCCTGTCGGCGGCAGTGGCCACGGTCTTTGGTACGGTGGCTGCTGTGGGCATCCATGGCCTGAAGCCCCGGATGCGGAAAACCGTCATGGGCCTGACCAATATCCCCATGACAAACCCGGATATCGTCACCGGTATTTCGCTGTCGTTGCTGTTCGTGTTTGTGGGCTCTAAAATGCTGGGCCAGCGCAACAGCCTGACCTTCTGGACATTGCTGATCGCCCATATTACATTCAATCTGCCTTATGTTATTTTGAATGTGATGCCGAAACTGCATCAGATGGACAAGTCCCTGACCCAGGCGGCCATGGATTTGGGCTGTACGCCCATCCAGTCCTTCTTTAAGGTCACCCTCCATGAGATTATGCCCGGCATCGTCTCCGGCGCCATCATGGCCTTTACCATGAGTCTGGACGATTTCGTTATCAGCTACTTTGTAACAGGTCTCGATTTCATCACCCTGCCGGTGGAGATCTATAACTACACCAAAAAGCAGATCCAGCCCAAGATCTATGCTATGTTTACCATGCTGTTTTTGCTGATCTTTGTGCTGATGGTGGTCATGAATCTGCTGCAGCTGCGGCAGGATAAGCAGCTGCAAAAGCGGAAGGGGGCTGAAAAATGAGAAAGGTACTTGCGCTTTTAATGGTTTTTGTGCTGACCGCCGGCTTGTTTGGCGGCTGCAAGGCAAGCGATGACCGGGTGGTCATCAATGTGTATAACTGGGGTCAGTATATCTCTGAGGGCGATGACGGCTGTATCGATGTGATCGCCGAGTTTGAACGGCTGAACCCCGATATCCGTGTCAACTATGTGACCTTCGACTCCAATGAGACCATGTACACCAAAATGGCCGGTGGCGGTATCACCGTAGATGTGATCATCCCGTCGGACTATATGGTGGGCCGACTTATCAAAGAGGATATGCTCATGGAGCTGAACTTTGACAATATTCCCAACTTCGAGAACATTGACGACCGTTGGAAAAACCCGGACTATGACCCGGAGAATAAGTACTCTGTGCCCTACGCCTGGGGCACAGTGGGCATCATCTACAATACCAAGTATGTGGACGAAGCCGATGTGACCGGCTGGGAGCTTCTGTGGAACGTGGAATATGCGGATAAGATCCTCATGTTCGACAATTCCCGGGATGCCTTTTGCATTGCGCAGAGCAGGCTGGGCTACAGTGTCAATACCCAGGACCCCCAGGAGCTTTTGGAATGTGCAAAGCTTTTGGAACAGCAGCGGCCTGTGGTGCAGCAGTATATTATGGACCAGGTGTTCGACCTGATGGAAAATGAGGAGGCCTGGATCGCCCCTTATTATGCCGGGGACTACCTGACCATGGCAGACGAAAACGAAAATTTAGCCTTCTATCTGCCGGAAAATCAGGGCTTTAACCGATTTGTGGATGCTATGTGTATTCCCAAGTGCTGCAAGAATAAAGAGGCGGCAGAGCGGTTTATCAATTTCCTCTGCGAGCCGGAGTTTGCCGGGGGTAATATGGATTGGATCTGCTACTCCACACCGTTGAGTGAGGAAAGCGGTGTGTTCGACTATATGGAGATCACCAGCGACGATCCGTTGGCTTATCCTTCCGATGAGGTGCTGAACCGCGGTAGCGGCTACCTGCCCCTGGAGCGGAAAACCACCCGCCTCATGGAAGAGCTGTTCATGCAGGTCCGTAACGGTATCAAAGTACACCTACCCGACTAAAAAATCCCACCTTGCGATCACGCAAGGTGGGATTTTTTGAAGAAGCAGTGGAATACTAAAAATTCTGCAAAAATGCACATGGGGATGGCGGCGAAGAAGTCCAAGACGGAGTGCTGCTTTATAAAGGCAACGGACATACAGACTAGGATCACCGTGATCATCACAAACCACTTGACCCATCGGGGCGCATCCTTTTTCTTCAGCCACACGGAGGCGATGCCCAACGAGTAGCCTACATGGAGCGAGGGGCAGACATTGGTGTTGGTATCAAAGCGGTACAAAATACCAACGGCCCAGGTAAACACATTGTCCCGGGGAAACTCTGTGGGTCGCAGGTCCTGCCGGTTTGGAAAGAGGATATACACCGCCATGGCAATGACCTGGGTGATGATAATATACACTGAGAGCTTTTTAAAGCTGTCAACATCATAGAGCAGAAAGATCAGTAGGCTGCCAGCCACCAGCACATACCAAAATACATAGGGAATGACAAAGAACTCGCAAAAGGGAATCAGGTCATCCAAAAAGCAGTGGATGGGGGTGCAGCGATCGGCTGGAATCAGGTTTTCTGTAAGAACATACAGCAGAAAATAACCCACCCAGCCAAGCAGGAGCAGCAAATGCCGGTATTGGGGCTGGGTGATGTTGGACATCCGCAGCTTCCGGTAATCCACTACCGGTTTTTTCATTTGGATGCCTCCTTGCTCATGGGATAGTTCTTTTTGGAAGTGTTATTGTAGGTCACAACACGGTGGGGCGGCAGGGACAGCGCCAGCTCCGTAACGGCGTCCATCAGGGCGTTTTTGATCCGCAGGCGCTCCTGCTCCGCAGGTGCTTCCGGGTCATAATAAATGGGATCGCCAAGATGCATCTGCTTTAAGGTGGGGGCAATGTACAGCGGCACAAAGGGCAGCCGCTGGCCGGTCTTTTTGTAGTACAGACGGGCAATGTCAATAAACTTGTCCTGAAAATCGTTGACGATGTGATTGTGGGGCTCGGAATGCTCCGGGAAGATCACAATGCGGCAGCCCTCCTGCAAATGCTTCAGAGTAGTCTTGAAGGTTGACATAATTCTTGCATCCCGGTAGACACCGATGGTGTCGGCGTTATTGAACACGCACACGGAAAAGGGGACGATCAGGTGGCTCAGCAGCTTATAAAAGGGCCGCAGGAGCTTGGGCTTTTGGGACCAGAAGTCCTGATAGGCATAGGCAGCCACTTCTTTTTTATCCATCATCTCACCGTTACACCAGGTATAGCGGGGCTCCGGCATAAACAGCTCACTGCAAATGGGGCCGTTCATTTTGGTATGGTTGCCCACAACGATGGCCGCACCCTCGGGGAGCGTGCCGATCAGCTCTGTTTTGGGATAAAACAGAGCTACAAGTCCTTTGATGCACTTATACATAAAAGAGGTCTTTGCCATTTTTTACACCTTCAGTTTTGTTTCAGTGTAAATAGCATAGACCTCTTTTGTGAATATTATAAAAACAAATTGAAAATTATTCCAAATTTTCCATGTAACGCTTGATAGCCAAAAAGGATTCATCACTGATGGCATGCTCCAGGCGGCAGGCATCCTCCGCTGCGATCTCCGGGTCAACACCCAGGCGGATCAGCATCTGAGATAAAATGGTGTGCCGGTCGTAGATCTTGGTAGCCAGTGCAAGGCCTGCTTCTGTCAGGGTGATGTACCCATCCTTGTCCACCATAATATAACCGCCGTTTTTCAGGAGTCCCACCGCGCGGCTCACACTGGGCTTGGAATAGCCCATATATTCACTGATGTCTACAGAACGGACATGGCCGTTTTTCTTGAGTAGCACATGGATGCTCTCCAAATACATCTCGCCGGATTCCTGAATGTGCATAAAACTCTCCTTACTGACGGGTATTTAAAACATTATAACACACTTTTCTTATTTTTGCAACTGCTGACCGTTGATAAAGACGGCACTCAATTCCAGGTCTTTGCTTAGAAGCAGCAAATCGGCAGCCTTGCCCGGTGCAATAGAGCCAATGTTGTCGAGCCTTGCGGCCCGGGCAGGCGCGGAAGTCACAGCGGTCAGCGCAGCTTCCAGGGGCATTCCAAAGGAAACCAGATTCCGCAGCTCTGCCAGCAAATTCGTGGAAGAGCCGGCTAAAGTGTCTGTGCCCAGGAGGGTAGCCTTTCCGCCACGCATTTCAATTGGCTGGCCGCCCAGGGTGTATTCACCGTCAGGCATACCGGCGCAGCGCAAAGAGTCGCTGACTACCACCAGATTATCGCCGAACAGCTTTGCGGCCATAGAGATCACAGACGGGTGGATATGCAGACCATCGCAGATCAGCTCGGCGGTAGCACCGCTGTCAAAGGCTGCACCGATCACGCCGGGGCTGCGGTGATGGAGACCGGGCATGCCGTTAAACAGATGGGTGGCGTGGGATGCGCCGTTTTTGAAAGCCTTCATGGCTGTGTCGTAGTCAGCCTCCGTGTGGCCTAAGGATACGGTGCAAAGAGGGGAAATCTCCCGGATAAAATCCATTGCACCTTCGGTTTCCGGAGCAACGGTCACAAGACGGACCTGATTCCCGGAAGCCTCATTGAGACGGTGGAACATGGCCGCATCCGGTAAATGGAGGTTTTCCGCTGCCTGTGCGCCCCGCTTGTTATAACACAAAAACGGTCCTTCTAAGTGGATGCCCGCACACTTTGCGCCGTCTGCAGGCCGCTTAAAATTCCGCACTGTCTCCATGGCAGGCAACAGCGTAGCTTCCTTCAGGGTCATGGTGGTGGCCAAAAAAGAAGTCACACCGTTTTGGGCATAGTAACGGGAAATATCTTCAAAATCCGTGCCATCGGAGAAATCTCCGCCCATAGCACCATGGGTATGGACATCCACAAACCCGGGCACTAAGTACTGTCCATTTGCATCAATATCAAAAGCCTTTTCGTTCCCAATGGCGGTAATAACCCCATCTTCAACTGTCACAGACCTCAACTTAAATTTGCCATCTAAAAATATATTGGCATTACCGATGATCATATTTTTGCCCCTTTCAGCGCAATTATATTTTATCGTATCACTAAACGCAAAAAAAGCAAGTATCTAAAGGAAACTTTGGCGGAAAATATAAAAACATGATCAGCATAAGTAAACCCGGGTGAATGCTCACCCGGGCGATAGGGCATTACTGCAGACCCTGCTCGTAAGCCTCGATCATCTTCTTGACCATCTGGCCGCCGACGGAGCCGGCTTCACGGGAGGTCAGGTGACCGTTGTAACCGTTGGTCAGGTTAACGCCGACCTCGGAAGCTGCCTGCATCTTGAACTGCTCCATAGCCTGCTTTGCGCCGGGCACATTGATCTGGTTATTGCTCTTCATAATTTTCTCTCCAATCTAAACTTCTTAGGAAAGTCAAATGCTTTCCTAAGAAAAGCACTTTTCTTTCCGCAAACATAGCTTTGCCGAAACATAAAGAAATATAAATGTTTCTTTTCGGAAAAAGAAGTAATTTTTGGAAAAACAGAAACGATTGTGTAGGGACCGGCATCCTCAACGGTCCGAAACAAAAACCGACACTCGATGTGTCGTTTTTTGTTATTTAAAGCAGAGCGTGTGTGTTAAATCTTGCCGTCTGCCAGGTGGTGGCAGTAGCGGTAGAGGGGGAGCATTCCGCTGTCAGCGGGGGCGATGAGGCCCATGCGGAGCAGGGTCTTTTTCTGCTCCGGGGTGGAGGGACTGAAGTCCGGCTCCATGATCACATTCAAAACGGCGCAGTCGGCGGTATTGGGGAACACCCAGGCACCTTGCCGGAAGCAGAATTCCTGTTCCTCCGTCATTGTAAAGCCCTCGTCATTTTTAAGATACTGCTTGAGCTTTACGGCGCTTCCTGCAGGCAGCTTATAATAGGGCAGGGCGTGATTTCCGGCCACACGAAGGATCTCCGCTTCTTCGGCGAGCCCCACAGGCAGCACATAGGCGGTGGCCCGGGGGCGGGTGATCAGGGCTTCGGTTTGCTCCTTGTAGTCGACAGTATAGTTGGGGTCGACCACCTTGCCGCTGGGTACATGGATCAGGGGTGCCGGCAAGCTGCCGGTGACGGTGGTGTCATGCTCCAGGACAAAGGGGATCTTTTCGTCATAGATCTGATTGACCTTGCTCATGAAGCTGCGGCTTGCATGGACGGCAGCCACAAGCTCGTAACGGTTTTCTGCTGTAAAATCAATAATGGAGGATGCCAGTACGTAGTGGGCCAGCACCCGGCGCTCCATGAAGTGCATACCCTGATTGACCTGACCCGGCGTTTCCACCAGGAAGGACAGGCTGTTTCGGATGCCGAAATAGCTGCTGCCTGCGGCACCGCCGGCGGCAGAGGCCAGTCTTCCGTAGAAATGACTCCGCAGACCAAGGCCACGGGCTTTTTCCATGGCGGTGAGGGCCATTTTTACGGCCATTTCGGTCAGCTCCCAGGGGTGTAGCAAGGAGCCTGTGCCGGTCTGCAGCTCCATATCGGTGCAGATGTCGTTACCTTCGGTGTTGAATCTATGGAATTTTTCATGGCCGTCGATACAGACCTCCGGGCGGAACAGATTATAGACACCGACCACCATGCGCAGCTCCACATTGTGCATATACAGGTAATCCCGGTTCATATCCTCATCGGTGGTGGGAGAACGGCGGATCACCTCATATGCGCCGTCCAAATTGATACGGGGGATGATGTATACATCCACATCCTCCAACACCTTGCCGTAGTCACCGCACAGGGAGACCATCATGGCAAGTGCACCTTCACAGGAGGCAGGCTCTGTAGAGTGGCACTGGGCGTTATACTGAACAGTAGGCTTGCCGTTACCACGGACTACCTCGGCTGCCTGCTCCAGGGGCATACTTGATACATTTTCATGGGTAAACAGTACTAAGGGCATATCATAGCCATATTTTGGGGACTTGCCCAGGCTGAAAATGTACATATTCTTATTGGACTTTGCCAGCTTTGTGATAAAGTCCATCAGCTCTTCGTTGGTGGTCTGCTGGTGGCGGCCCGGTTTGCCCGGCTGGAACTGGGGCGTAGCGAACAGCTTTGCATATTCAGGACCCCAGGCATCTTTGTGGGATGTAAGCTGTGCCTCGATAAACTCCGGGGTGTATTGCATCACAAAACCGGCCTCGTAGCCGTTGCCGGCCAATTTGTCCAGCTTCATGGAAAGCTCAGTGCAGCCTGTGTAATTGATGGTCTGACAAACCGCATTATACCCCTCCATAGAGGCGGCACAATGGTAAAGGCCTGTCTCTATGTCTGCATAGTAATAGGTGGTGATGCCATCTGCAGTGGTAACCTCGGTGGCAGGAATTGCATTTTTGGGGTCAATAGCCTTGTGGTATTCCCGTGCGCCGGGTACACCGGCATACACGCCGCATACAGCCTCTGCCGGTGCAGTAACAGTAAGTCCCTTCATACGATCCTCTCCTTGTTAAATTTTTATATAAGGACACTATATCACACAACAACAAAATCGTTTACCCCACTTTATTATTATAAATTGATGATTTTTCGAAATTAATCTGAAAATTAACTGAAAATGGTGTATAATGTTTCTATCTTTAGGAAGAAAGAGAGAAAGCCCTGAAAAAGAAGCTGATGCTTTTGGAAAAAAGATAGATCTTATACGATGTGGGCAATTCGGCGTTTACCTTGCTGGTTTCTGCACTGCTGCCAGTTTATTTTAGTGCGCTGGTATCCGGTGCTGGATGCCTTTAAGCAGATCGTAAATACCTTCTGCAAGGCAGATAAACTGAATAAGGGGGCTGTAAAGAAACAGCCCAACGAAAGACGGAGGATTTCAGAAATGGGATCCTCCGTTAATTTTTGCGTTGATTTAGGCCTGTGGAAAACTTT
>CAYMPY010000110.1:0-7808 GCA_964392535.1 uncultured Oscillospiraceae bacterium | reverse complement strand
GTGGTGAAGATGTCCTTGCCCAGGCCGGTCTGATAGACGGTTTCGCCGTCACTGGTAACAGAATTTACTGTGCCGCCGGTGACGGTCAGGTCCTTCAGGGTCATTTTATTGGTGGCGCTGTAAATATTACCGCCCATGCCGTCGGCTGTGCCGTTTGTCACACTGCCGCCCAGCAGATTTGCAGTGCCGGTGGAGTAGATGTTACCGCCCTTGGCAGTATAACTGGCCTCGGTCAGGGCACTGCCGCCTGTAATCGTGCCGCCGTACATATTGAAGTTACCCTTATTGATGATATTGCCGCCGCAGCCTTCCAGGGCTGTGCCGCCCTCGATGGAGCCGCCGTACATATTGAAGGTGCAGGCGGAGGTCACATCCACACAGCCGCCGTTTAGGGCTGTGCCGCCGTAGATCTTACCGCCGTACATATTGAAGGTGGACTTGTTCCACAGGATCACATTACCGCCGTCACCGGTGGTGGTGCCGCCGTAGATAGCGCCGCCGTACATATTAAACACTGCAGAGGGCTTATCTGCGTTGGCGGTGCCACCGTCATGGCTGGTGGCTACCACGCCGCCGTGGGTGAAGGTGCCGGTACAGGTCAGGCTACCGCCATAGAGGTTAATGACAGAGCCGTAGTAGCAGTACATGACTGCGCCGTAAATGGAAGTACCGGTCTCTTCGTCATAGGTCTGGGTGCTGGTGATGCCGCCCTCCTGACCGTCTGCGTGGCAATCGCAGATGTTCAGGCTGCCGTAGGTGTTCATACGGGCGTTGATGGTCAGGGTATGGCCATTTAAGCAGATGGAAACCGGCTTTGTGGAGGAGATCTGCATCTTAATGCCGGAGACAGTTATGTCCTCGGTCAGAACATAGTGACCGGTTTCAAGAATTCTGCTCTTTTTGACCATGGCGTTGAAGCTCTCGTTGGTCATTTCCTTCCAGACACTGCCATCGGTATGATGGAACTGATCAATGTCGTAGGAGATCATGGACTCAGAGAACTTGTCGCTGAGGGAGGAAAGCTGGGTCTGCTGGGCAGCACTGTAATTTGCATAATTGGTGTTTGCCAGCTCCAGCATATCTTTAAAGGTATAGCAGACAGGGGCGGTCTCCACAACCGTGCCGTCCTTCAAACGGACAAAGGCACTGGCGTAGATAGGGGTTTCTGCACGGGTCTTGTTCTCCTCGGCGGTCAGCTTGGTGCTGAGGAAGTTGTTGACACGGAGGGTCAGCTCCTGAGAGCCGCCAAAGCTGTCTGCGGAAATGCCGCGGCGAAGCTTGTCACCGCCCTCCAGCCACATAGCGTAGCCGAAGGCGTTGCCGTTGCTGAGGTACTGCTCCAGGTATTCGCTGCCCACGAAGGTGGCCTTGTAGCCAACGCCTACAGAGGAGGGCTTCATGGAAATCTTGGTGATGCCCATATAGAAGCGGTGGAAGCTGTAGCTGCCGTTTTCGTTGATAGTCAAGTACCGGCGGGTTGTACCGGCAGTTACTTTATAGCTTGCTTCAACAGTACCGGCGGCCGGGATCAGCTTGCCGAAGCTGAGGCTGGTATAGTTATCGGTGGTGGAGTCCATAAACTGTGCACCGCTCGAAACGGTCACACCGCTGAGGGTGTTACCGGCCAGGTCGATGATCACACCTGCGGGGATGGTCACAGCTTCCTCAACATTACCTGTCAGCCGCAGGTACTGGCCGTCCTTTACTTTCGCCAGGGCGGCGGAAATGGAGGTGTACTGAGCGACCCAGGCAGTGCCGTCCATAATGACCACGGTGGCAGGTGCGCCATTTTTAATCACAGTGCCGTCAAGGGTCACCGTTGCGCTGCTGGAAATACAGATCGCACCACCGGTGCCCGCTGCTGTGCCGCCGTCGATGATGCCGCCGTAGAGGTTCAGAGTCACGGTATGCCAGGTGTTGATGGCACCGCCGTTTTTAGAAACACTGCCGCCGGTGATGTGGCCGTTATAGAGGGTGAAGGTGGTATACAGGGCGGGGTCTGTGTTGGAGGTGCCGCCGGCTGTTGCGTAGGAATCGTTACAGATGTTGAATACGCCGCCGTTGGAGGCTTTGCCACCCTCAGCGCCGACAAAGTTACCGCCGTAGATATTGGCAATGGCGTTGGCCTGGAGGTTGAAGATGCCTCCGAAGTCCCTGGCACCGCCGGTGCGGTTGGCGGTGACTGTGCCGCCCCAGGTCCAGCTGCCATCGGTGTCCTGTGTGCCGGAGCAATCACAGAAATTGATGACACTGTTTGGCTTTACATAGCCGAACACAGCACCGGCTGTGGTGTCAATGTTATAGCCGTTGAGACAAATGCTCAGCTTCAGGCCGTCCACGTTGCTGATGGCGGTAACCGTCAGATTCTGGGTCAGGTAATAGTTACCCGATGCCAGCTTGGCCAGGTTGGTGGTGTCTGTAGGCATTATCTGCCATGAAATGTCTTCACAGACATGGTCATGGTTACCAACCGCACTGCCGCCGCAGACACAGTGGTTACCGTTGTGGGGATGACTTTCTGTTTCTGCACCGGCAGGAATAGCCAGTAAGCACACCGCCAGAACAAGAATCAGAAGTGTAATCAGTTTCTTCATAAAAGGACCTCCAAGCGTATAATTATCTAAGTTATAATATACTACTTTTCGCCATGTATTTCAAGGTTTTTTGTATAAAATAATTAGGGTACAAACACAAAAAAGAACGGATTCTTCGCTGCGCTCAGAATGACACAAAAACCTGAAGGTCTCTATTGTCATTCTGAGGCATAGCCGAAGAATCCGTTTTTCTTTAATTAGTAATCGTACTCTGTCAGCATGACTTCCTTCCAGGTGGAGGAGCCGTTTTCCAGGTAGTAGGTCTGGATGCTGTAGGGCTTGAAGGTGGCCGTCAGGGGTGCAGGCAGGAGGCCGTCAATGGTGACGGTGGTTTCCTTGCCGTCTGTTTCGTAGGCACGGAGGATCATGCCCTTGCCGTCCTCGGATTGCTTCCATGCGCCAACGATCACATTGTCGGCGCTGACGGTCAGGCCGGTCATGGAAAGGGGCAGGGTGCCCTTGTGGTTATTTTCAGGCAGCAGGAAGGGGGGCATATTCAGCAGGCGGGATTCCTTGGTAACCTCTGCCCAGCCGTCGCCCCGGAAGGGCATAATGACATACTTAAACTCATGCTCGCCCTGGTCGGTGTACTCACTTTCGGTGTCGTTCTGATCACCACGGCCATGGTCGATGTAGTAGGGAGAACGGACAACGCTTAAGTTCAGGTCACCGCCCTTAATGGAGAAGCTGTACTTGTTGTCATTTAAGAGGGCAACACCCTCATTGCCTTCCTTCACGGCGATCCAGCCCTGACCGGGCTCTTCCTCACCGTCAGCAGGCCGCTCGAAGGAGCCGTAGGGAATTTCATAGAAGGCCTTGGGGTTTTCGTTATAGATGGTGGGATAGCGCAGCTTCAGCATCTTGTGCTTTTCGTGCCAATCGATGCGACCGGTGACCTCTAAGGTCTTGCCACCGGAGGCAAGCGTAAACCACTGGGTCAGGGTGGAGTCATTATACTTGGAAACCACCTTGAATTTTGCACGGACAGGGCCGGTTTCCAGCACAATGATCTGTGCATCGCTGAACTGGCCGATCTCCTTGTCCCAGAAATTCTTGGCGTGGGCCCAGGTATCGTAGCCATACTCGTCAATGACCACGCCCAGTGCGCCGGGGGCACGGAGCAGCTCTTTTTCACGCTTTTTGTCGTAAATGGAGGCAACAGTGCCGTTTCTGTGATTGAAGCTGACACGGAGGTACTCATTTTCCATGGTCAGGCCGTCCACCTTAATGTCGGATTCATAATCGGGAATCTCGGCAGGAGCGGCGGCATGGTAAACGGAGAAGGACTTCTGAACCTCGCCTCTGTAGAAGTAGGTCTTATAGCCCATGGCGGGGAGCTCGGCGATAAAGGCGGTATCGTAGGGGATTCTGCGGCAGCGGGACACCGGGGACAGCACCATCTGCACAGGAAGCACATTGCCGTCCTCGTCATAGACCGCATCCATCCGCTTACCCACATGGATCACGGTGCGGATGGGGAAGCTGTGGGGGTTAAAGAGCACCAGGGGGACACCCTTGGACTCATCGGAGGTGTCGATATTCCAGGAAAGGGTCTGCAGGGCGGAGTTGATGGTCTTTTGAGCCATACCGCGGCTCTGCTTCAGGAAGATGTCCTCGTCGTCATAGACGGAACGGGCAGAGCAGCCGCCCATGGAGTCATGGAAGTGGGCAAACAGAATGTTTTTCCAGGCATCGGAGAAGTCCTTGGTGGTGGGCATGGTTTTGCCTAACAGACGGTTTGCCATGTAAGAATAGTTTTCAGCGGCAAACATATCCCACTCAGCACGGCGAACCTGGGTTTTGATGGCGGAAACGGCACTGTAGCAGCCGGGGGCATGGTGCTGCAGGTCATCGGTGACCACATGGAGCTTGTCCTTGTGCTGCTCCAGCTCCTCGAAGAAGTCGTGGGTATTGGAGTGGATGTGCTCATACTCGGGACGGCGGGTGACACTCTCCCGGATGATCTCCAAATTCTGCTTGGTGGGGCCGCCGCCGTGGTTGCCTACGCCGTAGGGGAACAGAGTTGCAGGGTAATCGTCACCGGCAGCATCCTCCATGATTTGCAGCTGCTCATCGAATTTCTCGTTATTGCCCAGGCGGTCCATGCTGGAGTTATAGACACGCAGCAGTCTGCCGAACAGCACCTCGCTGCCATCGGGAGAACGCCAGCGGAACACATGGCTGGGTAAATCCTTTTCATGGGTGCCGGGACGGTAGGCCACATAGTAGTCCATACCGGCTTTTTTCAGCAGCTGGGGAATGTTGGCGTTGTGGCCGAAGGAGTCCACATTGTAGCCGGTTCTGGCGGTAACACCGAACTTTTCCTTGAAATACCGCTGACCGTACAGGCCGTGGCGGGCAAAGCTCTCACCGCTGGGCAGGTTGCAGTCGGGCTGAATGTACCAGCCGCCCACGATCACAAAACGGCCTTCTTTAATACGTTCCTTAATTTCCTCGAACATCTGGGGATCGTATTCCTCGATCCACTCGAAGATCTGAGAGGCGGAGCAGACGAAAATGTACTCGGGGTACTCCGCCATACGGTCCAGCGCAGAGCGGAGCGTGGCCTTTACTTCCGCAGCACCCTCCTGCCAGCGCCACATCCACACGGGGTCAATGTGGGCATTGCCCATAAAATACAGTTTTTTCAGCTTTTTCATGGTAATTCTCCTTTACTCAAAAAATTCTTCTTCAAGCATGGCGCACAGCCAGTGATATACAGGTAAATGGAGCTCCTGAACCATGTAGGTCTCCTGCACCGGCACACGGATGGCCGCATCGGCAAGCTTGGACAGGGGGCTTTCCTTTTTGCCGGTGAGAGAGATGACCTTCATGCCTAAGGTCTTGGCGGTCATGGCACCGTAGCGGACATTCTTTGCGCCGCCGGAGGTGGACAGGCCGATAAATACATCCCCGGGTCTGCCCATGGCCTGGGTCAGCTGGGCGTAGATCAGCTGGGGGTCGGTATCGTTGCACACAGCGGTCATGGTGGCGCTGATGCCGGTCAGGTTAATGGCGCAAATGCCCTTTTGCAGCTGCTCAGCCACCCAGGGCTCGTCTGCCCAAAGGGCTTTTTCTTCGGGGGATAAGGGCCGTTTCTTTAAAAAGCCCTTTAATAGCTCGCCTGCGATATGGTCACTGTCGGCAGCACTGCCGCCGTTGCCGCACAGCAGAATTTTACCGCCGGTTTTTACACATTCCTTTAAAATCTCAAAGGCGGCGTACATATCCGCTTTGCATTCGGTTAATTCCGGGTAACGCTGAAAGATCAGGTCTTTATCATACATGTTGTAGTTCCTCCCATCCGATCACGCCGACACTCAGTGCAGCCATGTCACCGATGGCCTCGCCAAGCTGGGCGGGGACAACGGTGCAGGCCTGCAGGTTACAGCCAAGGCATTCTGTTTTTAAAATTTCCTCCATTTTTGGCCGGAACAGGTCCTCTGCCCGGGCAAAAATGCTGCCAATGACGATTTTTTGGGGATTAATGAGGTCAATTAAAATGGATAATCCCTGTCCAAGTCGGATGGCAGATTCAGTGACAATTTTTTTAGCACGTTCGTCTCCTGCCTTTGCGGCATCGCAAATATCCTTGGTGGAAGCATATTCAAACCCCATAACCTCACCCAGGCGGACGATGCCGCCGCCGGAGCAGTAGCCCTCAAAGGAGCCCTCTTTACCGTAGCCCTCCGGGCCCTTGGGCGTTAGCCGCATATGGCCCACCTCACCGGCCATGCCGCAGGTACCGGCATATAGCTTTCCGTTTAAGATCAGGCCTGCGCCCATGCCGGTGCCGAAGGTCAGGAAGATCATGTTCTCCGTGCCTTTACCTGCGCCGTACTTCCACTCTGCCAGCGCACAGGCGTTGGCATCGTTAGCCAAAAAGGCCGGTACGCCGAAGGCCTCCTCCATGAGCTTTACAATGGGCACATCTGCCCACTCCGGCAGGTTGGGCGGTGCTTGAATAATGCCCTTTTTGCTGTCCTGGGGCGAACCGCAGGAGATGCCCACGGCCTTGATTTTGTTACTCTCTGTCAGCTTTTTGCCTGCTTCGATAATGTTTTTAATGGTATCTGCACAGCTTGTGGTGGCGAATTTGATTTTATCCAAGACGTTACCATCATAAGTGCCCAGACACACGGCAGTCTTCGTGCCGCCGATATCCACGCCTAAAAACATGGCATACCCCTCCTTTTAAAAACAGTATAAAGTAAAAGCTTCAAGATTTCCACTAATATTTTACATTATATCGTGCATTTCTTACGATTGTGTGTTATAATATTTGCGGGCAACCACAGGTCGCCCCTACGATCACCTTGCAGTAAGGAGAAAACCTATGGGACTTCGTGTTGTAAATTTAGAGTCTGCGGAGCATATCCGTATTGTAAAAAAGAAAATTACAAAGCCGGTGAGTATGCATCTGCACAGCTATTATGAGCTGGAAATGGTACTGTCCGGGTCTGGACAGCAGAACCTGAACGGCACCGTCTATCCCATAGGTCCGGACAGCGTGTATTTTTTGACACCCATCGACTTTCACTCTGTGACACCCGATGGGGACATGGAGATCGTGAATATTTCCTTTGATGAGACATTGCTGTCGCCCCAGCTGCGGCTGCTGTTTATGAATCGGCGGGACAATTTTATTTTTACGGATCTGGGCAGTGCGCTGCGCCATACGGTGGAGCTGTTACAGCAGGAGCAGGATCGGCATGATGAGTATACGGAGATTTGCCGCCGGGATCTGCTGGAGGTGCTGCTGTATGCTGTTGCCCGGGGCAAGGGCCGGGAGCACATGAGCTCTACCCAGGTACATAAGTCCATGCAGTTTTTGTTCCGCCACTTCCGGGAGGATATTTCCTTAGAGCTGGTGGCGGCTCAAAGCGGCTATACCCCCAACTATTTCAGCACCCTGTTTCATGAAATCACCGGGGAGAAATTTGTGGACTTTTTGGGCAATTTGCGGCTTAACTACTGCAAAATGCTGCTGCTTTCCACAGACCTTTCCGTGGGCGAGGTGGCAGAAAAATCCGGCTTCGGCTCAGCTTCTGCCATGTACCGCAGACTCTATAAAGCCACCGGCTTATCTCCAACCGAGTACCGAAAATAAAATACGGGCGATCAATGATCGCCCCTACAATAGGATAATTACGTTGCGGTTTGCGGGCGATTCGTGAATCAACCTAAAGCCTTCCCCTCTGGGGAAGGTGGCCG
>CAYMPY010000109.1:0-8076 GCA_964392535.1 uncultured Oscillospiraceae bacterium | reverse complement strand
AGAGAGATGGGTCTGTCCATCAGACAACTCAGCAGATTAACAGGAATTAGCTTTAATATAATAAGAAAGTACTGATCACACACAGAACCGTCCCCTGTGCGCGTCCCCTGCGTGTGCGTGCGTGGTCCCCTGTGCGTGCGTGTGCGTGGTCCCCTGCTGCATTATTGCTACTTTTTATGACTTTTTCAGTGGTTTCAAACCGTCCCCTGTGCTTAGTAGGGAATATTATGGAGGTTAACTATGAAGAAATCTGTTCGCGCACATATTGCTATAATCATAATTATCTTTCCTTTACTTTTCTTGCTCTACGGCTGCAGCACGGTCAGTGAGCAGCCGACTAAAGAGGAATTTGAACAGTATTTATGTGAAAACAGCGACGATTTTGATACAATTCTAAATTATTTAATAGACCAAAAAAGCATAGTTCGTTTTGTCTACGATGGTGTAGACTTCGAAAATTGGTTCGACACAGATGTCTCCGAAGATGTTATAAATGCGATTAAACGATTAAAATACCACGATAGAATTATTGTCTCAAAATCAGAAAACACCATATATATTGAGCTTTGGCATCCTTTTATGAAAGAAAAATCCAGTGGACTTGCGTATTCAATCAACGGTGTAGACAAACCAGAGGTAGAATATATAACAGAAATGACGCCAATCTCCGAACCGGGATGGTATTATTATGAGACATGAAGACAAATAGCACAGGGGACGTAGCACAGGGGACGGAGTTGTGTGTTAATCCGTAGGGGCCGATGTCTACATCGGCCCTGTCCCTGCTTGCTGTAACAGACTCCGAAACAGGAATAACTACCCGGTATTACTATGACTTCTCGGGCCGTGCTACAGGCTACAGTGAGACCGGAACAGATTTCAGCCACACGGTTGGCTATGAGTACGATACCAGCAACAATATGACCCCTATGTGGAATCCATAGACGGTCAGAAGCGCACATCTTCTCATAGCACAGGGGACGGAGTTGCGTGTTAATCCGTAGGGACCGGCCACATCGGCCCCAACCTAAAAGTTTCGAATTCGCCAAAAATAAATGCAAAGAATAACTTTTTACCGCGGGGTCGATGTGGTCATCGACCCCTACGAAAAGCTTTTTTGATATAATCAGTGGTTTCTGAAGGGAGCCTGATTATGTGCTTTGCGTTTATGCGCCCTCGGCAGCGGTCAGCAAAATAGGAAGGTTTTGACGATAAATCTCGTCAAATTGGCTCAGGGGCAGAGGATTTGTGCCCAGGCCTGCTTCGATGGTGTAGCCGGGGCGGTGGAAAAGCTTTATAAACCAATCCTTGTAGCCTGCAAAGGCGGAGTTATAGGGCACTTCCGCCAATTTATAGCCGCTGACCTGTGCCAGCTTTTCACCCAATTCCTGTGCGCCGGGCACCTCGATA
The DNA here is from genome assembly GCA_964392535.1 of uncultured Oscillospiraceae bacterium. Taxonomy (GTDB): domain Bacteria; phylum Bacillota; class Clostridia; order Oscillospirales; family Oscillospiraceae; genus Faecousia. The sequence continues at coordinate 6,666 of CAYMPY010000109.1, read as the reverse complement.
TCTCCAAACTGCCAGTAAATTTCCTGCCCCTGGGTATGATAGGCCAGCACCAGTACCGGGTCAATGACCTCGGTGTAGCCGGAAAGGGCCTGGGTCTCCAGCTGGTTCAGGGGCGCAGTGCCCACAAAGTCCCGGGGTGCGGGGCTGACGAAACCCTGGGAGAATTTGATCTCCCTTGCCTGCAGCCATCCGGCGGGGTAGTTCAGATTCAGGTCTGTGCCCAAAAGATTTGCCTTCCAGCCATCGGGAAAGGGAATGTCGGGATAGTCCTGAGAGATCCGCTTTGCCAGGTCAAACTGAATATCCCCCACCTGCACCGCGCCGTTCACCAGATCTACCCCATCGGGATTTACCAGAGGCACCATGTAAAAGGTCACCGCCCGGTCAAGCTTTTCTATGTCCGTACCCAACAGTGGGGTGCGGTTTTTTAATGCATTGCCGTAGTCCTCTGCGAATTTTAAGAGGATCAGGGCGGTGATCCATTCATTTGCATGGTGAGCAGCAGTATACAGTACCTTTTTCGGGCCGCGGCCCATGACCAGGGTCTGTATGGGCCGCTGAAAGGCGGTGGTGCTCAGGGTTTCTGAACGAAATGAGGGATACGCCTCCAACAGACGTTGGATGGTCTCACTGACCGACTTGGATGTGACGGCTCTTGTGGTGTTTACAATGCTCATATAATCACCTCTTTAAACCTAAGTCTATGCAGGAAAAAGCATAGAAATACCGAAAACTTTCTCTTTCCTTTTCTGCCTTTGGGGTGTATAATGAAGAAAATCATACTTGAGGTGGCCAACATGAAAAAGCTGATCGCAGTGGAAGTGCTGGTGCTGGTGTTGTTGCTGGCAGTGGCGGTATATATGTGTGTGAATATTCTAAAGAGTCCTGTGCCGGAGGAGGATGATCTTTCGTCCATGGTGCAGGCAGGCCCCGGCGAAACTGTCCCCGAGGAGACGACTACGGAGGAAATTGTGGAGACCGAGCCTACCTGGCTTCAGCATGAGCCGGGCAGAGAGCTTCTTGCGAAGCAGTATTTTGTGTACGACGTGGATCAGGAGAAATTTCTGACCATCTCCGGCCCGGAGGACGAGATCATTTACCCGGCTTCGGTTACCAAGCTCTTTACCTGCTATGTGGCGCTGCAGTATTTAGAGCCGGAGGAAGTGCTGACCGTCGGTGACGAAATGGAATTTGTGGTCTACGGATCTTCCGTTGCGGACCTCCGTGAGGGCGACAAGCTGACGGTTTCCCAGCTGGTGGAGGCTATGCTGCTGCCCAGCGGCAACGATGCGGCCTATGTGCTGGCGGTCAATGCCGGACGGAGAATTTTAGGCGATAAAAACGCAAATTTCATTCTTGCCAACACGGCATTCATGGAAGAAATGAACAATCAGGTGCAAAAGGTTGGCATGATCGGCACCCACTTTGCAAACCCCGACGGCATCCATAGTGAGCAGCACTACACCACCTTTGGTGACCTGGCGGTGCTGGCAGCCATGTCCATTAAAGACGAGACCATTATGAAAAATGCAGTAATCGCCAATGACACGGTGACATTCATCGAGCGTGGCGCATTGGTGGGTGAGTATGACCCGGAAAATGAGAATTTAGGTGATACGGTAAAGTGGAAAAACACCAACGAGCTGATAAACCCTAATTCCAAGTACTACTGCCCCTATGCCACGGGCCTGAAAACCGGTCAGACCCCCTATGCAGGCAGCTGCCTGCTGTCCTCTTTCCACTATGAGGGAAAGACCTATATCATCGGCGTATTCGGCTGTCCCGAAAAGGAAGACCGGTTTGATGATACGCTGCAGCTGTTTAATGAGACGATCAATAAATAAGCATTTGTAGGGACCGGCCTCCCGGACGGTCCTGATGCACAGAGGAAGAGTAAATGGCACGATTAACCGATCCTGTAACCATGCTCAAGGGCGTTGGCCCTACCAAGGCCAAGCAGCTTGCACAACTGAATATTTTTACCCTGGAGGACCTGATCTGCCATTTTCCCCGGGGCTATGAGGACCGCACCCGGCTGCTGACCATCAGCCAGCTGCAAGCGGATGTGCCTGCCTGCTTCCGGGCCATGGTCATGAACCATCCCCGCACCAGCCACATCCGTGCCGGTCTGGATATTACCAAGGTGCAGGTGGCGGACCATACCGGGCGGCTGAACCTGACCTTCTTTAACCGCAAATATTTGGGTGACCAGCTTCTGTACGGACAGGAGTATATTTTCTACGGCACAGTTACCGGGGATTATTTAGGCTACAGCATGACAAACCCGGTGTTTGAAAATATCGGAAGCACACCGGTGATGACCCGCAGAGTACTGCCTATCTATCCATTGACCGCAGGGCTTACCAATGCGGCTATGCTGAAGGCTGTGCAACAGGCTTTGGCAGTCTGCGATCCCCCGGAGGAAATTCTGCCGGAGGAGGTCCGCCGCAGGTTTAACATCCTGCCTGCGGAGCGGGCTTATTTTTCCATTCATGACCCGGTCTCCATGGCTGAGGCCGAGCAGGCCAAAAAGCGGCTGATCTTCGAGGAGTTTTTCGTGTTCTCAGCAGGTCTTGCCCTGATGCGTGCCGCCCGTACCACGAAAAAAGCAGAGGTATGCAAAAACCTCTCCTTGACACAGTTTGAAAAAGCCCTGCCCTTTACCCTCACCGGGGCTCAGAGCAGAGCCATTGCAGATATTGTAAAGGACCTGCAGCGGGGCAGCCCCATGAACCGGCTTGTGCAGGGTGATGTGGGTAGCGGTAAGACCATGGTGGCAGCTGCAGCTGCTTACTTAGCGGCCCAAAACGGACAGCAATCTGCCCTGATGGCCCCCACGGAAATCCTGGCCGAACAGCATTATGCCTCTTTAAGCAAATTGTTGGAGCCGCTGGGCATGAAAACCGCCTTGCTGACCGGCTCCATGACCCCGAAAAATAAGACCCTTGTGCGGGAGACGCTGGAAAACGGCCAGGTTGATTTGGTTGTTGGTACGCATGCGCTGGTTTCTGACAGTACGGTGTTTAAAAATTTGGGCATGGTCATTGCCGACGAGCAGCACCGCTTCGGTGTGGGCCAGCGGGCAAAGCTGGCTGCCAAGGGTACAGATCCCCACCTGCTGGTCATGTCCGCAACCCCCATCCCCCGGACACTGGCGCTTTTAATGTACGGCGATCTGGAGGTGTCCATATTGGACGAGCTGCCGCCGGGACGAGAGCCGGTGGATACCTTCCTGGTAGGTGAAAGCTACCGTGCCCGGATCAACGCCTTTATCCGCAAGCAGGTGACCGAGGGACATCAGGTCTTTGTGGTTTGTCCTGCGGTGGAGGAAAACGAGGACCTGGACATTAAGGCCGCAACCCTGTGGTCGGAAACACTGCAGGCGGTATTTCCCGATCTGCGGATCATGCTGCTCCACGGACAGATGAAGGGTGCGGAAAAAGAGGCCGCCATGGCTGCCTTTGCACGGCAGGAGGCGGATGTGCTGGTTGCTACTACGGTTATTGAGGTCGGCGTGGATGTGCCCAATGCAACGCTGATGATCATTGAAGATGCAGACCGCTTCGGCCTTTCCCAGCTTCACCAGCTCCGTGGCCGTGTAGGCCGTGGAAAAGCAAAAAGCTACTGCATCTTAACCTCCCACAACAAAAATCAGGAGACCTTACAGCGGCTCAAAGCCCTCTGCAAGACCACCGATGGCTTCGAAATTGCGGAGGAGGATTTAAAGCTCCGTGGCCCCGGTGATTTCTTCGGGTCCCGGCAATCGGGACTTCCCATGTTCCGAATGGCCAGCCTCACAGTGGATATTCAAACCCTGAAGGATGCCCAGGAGGCATCTGCCTACTGGATCGATACAAACGGCACCGCCGACACGCCCGAAGCCACAGCTTTACGCAAACGGATCGGAGAGCTGTTTAAAAGAGCCCAAGGTACGATGAATTAAAAGGAGAGAAAAACATGAAAAAGATCACATTTTTTGGCGATATCATGTGCGAACCCACCGTGTTAAAGGGCGCAAAAAAAGGCAAAAGCTACGACTTCAACTACATTTTCTCCGGGGTGCAGTCCTTGCTCAAGGGTGCGGACTACCGCATCGGCAATCTGGAAACACCCTTGTGTTCCAAGGAAATGGGCTACTGCACGGACTTTGCGGACTTCGGTTGCCCGGACTCCATGGCCGATGCCCTGAAAAATGCGGGCTTTGATCTGCTGTCCACCGCCAATAACCATTCCTTTGACCGCAGGCAGGAGGGCCTTGTTTATACCATCGAACAGCTTAATAAGCGTGGTCTTGCCCACACCGGCACCTTCCTGCCCGGCACACAGCGGGAAGAGGCCTATTACTTAGATATGGGCGAAATGACCGTGGCAGTAATTTGCTACACCTATAATACCAACTTCACCGCCTCCGGCAAGAGGGTCAAGGCTGAGGGTGAATATGCCGACGCTGTCAACCTCCTCCATGACCAGGAGCAATCCACATTCCTGACCACCATGGGCTACGGTGCCAACTGGTTTGATAAGCTGACCAAGAAGTTTATTAAATCCGAAAAGCGTGGCCGCATCAAGCACTTTTTCGGCATGAACCACTCTTACCCCAAGCCCGATGACCGGCTGTACCCGGATAAGACCCAGCCTTATGTGGACAAGTTTACTGCCGATATTCAAAAGGCCAAGGAAAAGGCGGATTTCGTCATATTCTACCCCCATATCGGCGGCCAGTTTGATCCCCACCCCGGCGCATTTACGGAATACATCTTCGATAAGGCCTTGGAGGCCGGTGCAGATGCCATTATTGCAAGCCACGCCCATGTGGTGCAAAAGGCCCTGTTCCGGGAGGGTGTCCTCTGCGCCTATTCCCTGGGCAATTTCAATATGGACCCCACCTCCGGTATGATCTTCCCGGCAACCATGCCCGCTTACGGCCTTGCGCTGCACCTGTACATGGAGAATAAGAAGCTGCAAAAGGCCACCTTCAGTTTGACCGTTTCCCGCAAGGAAAAGGGCAAGCTCATCACCTATCCCGTCCATGAAATTTATCCTACCCTGAACAAGAAGCAGCAGGAAAAAATGAAGCGGGAAGTCAAATGGGTGGTGGAAACCGTCACCCGTAAGCCCATCGGCGAGAACTTTATTCGGGAAGAATATGAGTTGTAAAATGCAAAATGCAAAGTGCAGAATGCAGAATATAATGTTAGACGGCCTTGGCTCCCGCTTAGAGGGAGCCAAGGCGATAAACGAACATGGAAGGTAGGTTTATGGCAAAAAAGAAGAAAGCCAAAAAGAACAAATTAAAAATGCCAAAGCTTTCTTTTGTGGATAAACTGATCTACGGCGTTTTGTGTGTGCTTTTGGTGGCTGCTTCCGGTTTGATTATAGCAATTCCGCTTATTTTCAGAAACAGGATTGCATTTGCGGATCCTCTTGTGGTGGCGGCAGTTGCTCGTGGCGGCATTTGCTGGATGCTGGTGCCGCTTGTGACGTTTTTAACAATGGGAGCAAGCATTCTGGGAATAGCCCATGGCGGCAGATATCCAATCTTCGGCAGGCGGGACATCCAATACGGGTCGCCCAAGTATCCCAAGGTCTATCCGCTGTTTATGAAAAATAAGCCAAAGGTCTGGGTCAGCAAGAATGCAAAGAAGTCTAAGAAAATAATTGCCGTTGTGCTTGTTGTCATTTTGCTTTTAAGCTTTGTGCCCTATCCGCTGAGCTTTTACGGCAGGGATTGCCTGTACAGGGACGGCAGTATTGGACAGTATAATGCGTTTAATGTCAAAACTCGCAGTTTTTTACCCAGAGATATTACGGCAGTAAAAATCAAAACGACCCGCAGCAGCAGTAGGCGCAGGGTGTCTGATCATTACGGCGTGACAGTGACGCTCACCGCCAATGTGGGTAAATCCTACAGCTTCGGAGCAGGTGATTTTGAGTCCAATGACTGGCTCAGCCAGATGCTGGCGCTGAAGCGTTGGTATGATTCCAATATTATCACTTATGAGACAGAGTATCCCCTGGAATCTGTGATCCGGGAGTATAATCTGTCGGAAGAAGAAACGGCACTGCTGTATCGGCTGTTTGGCAGAGAATAACTGTCAAAGATGAACAATTGTTGAAAAAACCAATAATTTTTCCGGGGAATTGCCATAAAAAGGGCGGGATTCCCCGGAAAATTTTTGTAATTTGGAATAAAAATGAAAAATAGTATTGTATCTTGAGGGGAAATGATGTAAAATAGTATTTGTAAAAGAGTGTAAACTTTATGATTTATTACATATACTATAGATTCAGGAGGAATTCCTATGGAAAAACCGATCGTATTGGTGATCATGGATGGCGTTGGCAAGGGTGACGGCGGCAGCGGTGATGCTGTTGCAGTTGCAAAAACCCCCACACTGGATCACCTGCTCAAAACCTGCCCCCACACCTATCTGAAGGCCCACGGCACTGCCGTTGGTCTGCCCTCCGATGAGGATATGGGCAACTCTGAGGTTGGTCACAATGCCCTCGGCTGCGGCCAGGTCTATTCCCAGGGCGCAAAGCTGGTTGGCGAGTCCATCGAAAACGGCAAGCTGTTTGCATCCGCTACCTGGCAGGAGCTGGTTGTAAATGCCCAGGATAAGGCTATGCACTTTATGGGCCTGCTGTCTGACGGCAATGTCCACT
>CAYMPY010000108.1:0-8086 GCA_964392535.1 uncultured Oscillospiraceae bacterium | reverse complement strand
TACTTCAAGACCCACTACTACGGCGGCATCAAGAAGTACCAGTGGCCCACTGTGCCCCTGGCCATCCACGGCGTTGTCTGCCGCAGAGACGGCACCACCGTGTCTATCACCATCGGCGAGGACGACAGCGATCCCATCCTTTTGGTATCCGATCTGCTGATCCACCTGGCCGCTGATCAGATGAAGAAGCCCCTGGCTGAGGGCATTGCCGGTGAGCAGCTCAACGTCATTTTAGGCACGGAGCCCATTGAGGGCGAGGGCAGCGACCTGGTGAAGCTGAATATCATGAAGCTGCTTAACGAGAAGTATGGCATTGTAGAGGATGATTTCCACTCCGCTGAGCTGACCATCGTGCCTGCCGGTAAGTGCCGCGAGGTAGGCCTGGACCGCAGCCTGCTGGGCGCATACGGCCACGACGACCGTGTATGCTGCTATGCAGAGCTGGAGGCTATCTGGGAGCTGGATGTACCCGCCAAGACCGCTGTGTGCATCTTAGCTGACAAGGAAGAGATCGGCTCTGTAGGCGTTTCCGGTATGCAGAGTGCTGCCTTTGAGCACTTCATGGGCGGCCTGTGCGATGCACAGCAGGTAAAGCTTGAGGATTGCTTCGCCGCCTCCTTCTGCCTGTCTGCCGACGTTTCCAACGCCTTTGATCCCAACTTCGCAGAGACCTGTGACAAGCGCAACAACTCCATGCTCAACTATGGCATTTCCATTTGTAAGTACACCGGCTCCCGTGGCAAGGGCGGCGCATCCGACGCATCTGCCGAGGCCATGAGCCATGTCCGTACCGTACTGGATAACGCCGGTGTTGCATGGCAGCTGGCTACACTGGGCAAGGTGGACCAGGGCGGCGGCGGCACGGTTGCAGCCTACATGGCTAACCGCAACATCGTCACCGTAGATGCAGGCGTGCCCGTTCTGTGTATGCACGCACCCATGGAAGTAGTCAGCAAGCTGGACTGCTACATGACCATGCTGGCCTGCAAGGCCATTTACCTGGCGTAATATAAATGAACCAACCGCCGCAGTCATTCGACTGCGGCGGTTTTCAGCCATATGGCTATTCCATCCTCATTATTTGAAAGCGTCACCTCATCGGCGGCGGACTTTACGGCATCATTGGCGTTGCCCATGGCAACACCCACACCGGCAGCACAGAGCATGGGAATGTCGTTCTCCGCATCACCGAAGGCCACCGTCTGCGTGGGGTCAATGCCCAATGCGGCGCAGGTATCCCGCAGGCCCTGACCCTTGTTAATACTTGCGGGAATGACCTCCAAATAAAAGGGCGCGGTCTGTACCACCGTTAAATTATCAGGCAAAAATGCTGCTATTTGCGCCTGCACCCGGGGCAGCTGCTCTGGCAGCACAGCCATGAGAATTTTTATGGGTGCAAAGCTCAAAAAGTCCGCTAAATTGGAAACTTCCGTACATTCCATACAGTTGTTTTTGCACTCGTACTGCACCTTATAACCATTTTTGTCGGTCACATAAAACTGTCTGCCGTCATCTAAAATGGGGGTCACCGGTAAGTGCTCCAAAAACCGCAGCACCCGCTTGGTCTGCGCCATATCCATGGCCGTCTGAAACAGGACTTCCCCGCTTTTTGCATCCACGATCCTGCCACCGTTATAGGACATGAGGATACCACCGTGGTCCTGCAGGCTCAGGATGTCCCGCTCCTTAAAAAGTCCCGGAGAAGGCCTTGCAGACGCCAGCACCAGCCGTACACCCCGGCTTTGTGCCGCCATTAAAGCCGCCTTTGTTCTCGGCGTAATGACCTTTTGATCGTTATTCAGCGTACCATCCAAATCTAAAAATATCGCCTTTATATTCATTATTTGAATCCCTCTGCAATGTTTTTCTCCACTATACCAAATCCACTTCCTTTTTGCAACATTCAGAGAACCAATTTTCTTGACCATCGGGTGAAAATATAGTATTCTATAGAGAGAATGATACATTTGGGGGAAATTCTATGAGAAAATCGGTATTTTTTCTGTTTTTAATAATCCTGATCGGCACATTAAGCTTTCAGGCTTCTGCTTTGACGGCAGAGCATCCACACAGTGGCAGCCACTGTGTATGCGGTGGCAGTGCTGCAGATGTGGGTGATCACCAATGTGCGGATATTACCTGGACCGCTCTGCCCACAAGCACCACGGACTTCAGCTCCCTGAAAAGCGGCAACTACTACCTGACCAAAAACATTACGGTCAGCTCCAGCAGTGCTATAACCAACAAGCAGATCAATATCTGCCTCAACGGCTATAACGTCAATACTACCGCCGGCGGCGTGTTCGGCTATCTGAAGGCCGGTTCCACACTGCGCATCTGCGATTGCTCCGGCACACAGGCAACCGACGGCACCTGGTCCTTTGGCGGCACGATCACCGCCAACCGCACCGGCAGTGCCCGGCAATACGGCGGTGTAGCAAAGATCAACGCCAATTGTCGCTTGGAGGTTTACGGCGGTAACTTCGTCGGCGCCACCGGCGGCAAGATCACCAGCGGCGGCGTATTCACCGTCTGTAACGACTACTATGCTGATGTGGGCGGTACCTCCAATTCAGATCCTGCCCTGGACACCTGGCTCTGCATTTATAACGGTCATATTACCGGTGGTGATGTGACCGGCAGCGGCAGTGCCATTAACAACTGGCACACTGTCCAGATCAGGCTCTACGGCGGCACCATTACCGGCGGCACTGCAGGCTCCGGCGGCTGCCTGGGTATCACCAGCGCAGCCAACATGACCGTCCAAAATACCGCTGTCACAGGCAGCAGTCCTGCAACCGTATGGGTTTTGGAGGGTGACCGCTTTATAAAGCAGTACACCACCATCAGTGCAGCCATTTTAGATGCAAAGCCCAACCAAAAGCTGCGTCTTACCGGTGACATCAACGAAACAACCACCCTGGCAGGTGATATACTTATTGACCTTGCAGGAAACGACCTTTCCGGTGTGACCGTGGCCGGCGTTTCCTTTATGGACTCTGCTACCGACAATTACACCGATGCCTTAGCCGGCAAGCTTACCCCCGCTTCCGGCACACCCAAGCTACAGACAAAAGACACCACCAAGCGGTATTTGGCCCTGGAAGAAAACGGCAGCTACAGCTTTCACCGGTATTACATGGCCGTCACCAAGCTGACCCTGCGGCCAAATTCCGCGGGCATGGGCTACAAGGCCACCTTTATTGCCGATGAACGCTTAAAAAGCACTGTAGAAAGCTACGGCTTCAGCATTTGGATCAACGAAAACAACAAACGCACCGGTGTCCTGCCTGCGGACAGCTTTGGCGGTACCCGGGAGCTGACACTGCGGATCGATAGATTCCTCAATAGTCAGCTGACTACTGAAGAAAACGAAGCCCGGGCCACTACCCCGGTCTACGCCAGTGCCTATTTAAAGCTGTCTGACGGCACAACAGTGGAGAGCGCAGCTGTAAGCTACACCATGCGGCAGATGCTGGAGCTGATCAACGATCAATACGAAAACTATTCCGCCACCCAGCAAGCCGCTCTGCAGCAGCTGAGCAAGGATTTCTCCGGCTCCATGATCTGCTGGGATATTGACCGGCTGCACCATGCAGAGGGCAGCGTATGGCAGTCTGTCACCGCAGACAGCTTTGTGGGTATGTTGGAGAAAACCACCTACAAAGGCACTACCGTGTACAGCATTCCCCAGGGCACTTATCTGCTGACAGAGGATATCAACATCGGCAAAAAACCGCTGATCGTCCTGGCCGACACCAAGGTGGATATCTGCCTCAATGGCTATACCCTCACCGGCGCTACCCGTATGTTCCGCAATTTCGGTCTACTAAATATCTGCGATTGCCACGACACAGAGGAAGAGGGTACGATCCTGGGCACACTGTCCATCGATACCACCTCCACCTCTAAAAACTATGCGCCGGTTCTTTATTGCTACTATAACAGCATCACCAATCTCCACGGCGGCCATTTGAAGGCTACCGGCACACTGACCGCCGCAGGCGTAGTTGCTGTCAGCCACGATGGCGATGAATCCGATGCCACCCAGCTTCCTGCCGTATTTAATATGTACGGCGGCAGCATTTCCGGCGGTTGGACATCCGCTACCGGCGGAAATGTAAGTCTTTTCAACGAAGCTACCATGAACCTCTACGGCGGCGAGATCTACGGCGGCAGTTCTGCCACCGGCGGTGCCATCAATGTGGGCCAAGGTACATTGAATATCTACGGCGGCACTGTGCGGGACAGCGAAGCCCGTAACGGCAACGGCGGTAATATCAATGTAGGCTCCGCCGGTACATTAAATCTGTACGGTGGCACAATCACCGGCGGCACTGCCACAACAGAAACCTCCGAGCCGGACACCGGCCTGGGAGGTGACATTTACCTGAACAAGGGCCTTCTCCATATGGAAGGGGATGTGCAGATCACAGACCTCTACTTAGGCCACTTAGCCACATTGGACACCAAAACCCTGTCCGCCACCGCACAGATCGGCGTAGCAGGCGATATCCGCGGCATGCTGTCCGCCGATCCCAGCCACGCAAACCGATTTGTCAGTAACGATGCTGCTTATAAGGTCACAGCAATTAACGGCTGCACTGCCCTTGTGCCCACCGCTGTTGATCCGGCAGCCGTCACCGCTTCTGAAACCAGCTTCCGTGTGGGCTACAGCATCACCGACATCACCCCCACCGAAACGGGTCTTGTTATGAGCAGCTACGGCAACCCCAACGGACGAAAAACCGATGGCACTGTAAACTATCCCTTGAAAGCGACGGTGGTTGCCGTTTCCGATCAGGCCAATACCACCATTCTGATGATCACCGTAGACCTGCAAAATCCCCCGGAGAGCTATATTGACACCATCACCCAGCGGATCAGCCAGGTCACCGGTGTGCCCGCAGGCAATATTTACATCTCTGCCACCCACACCCACAATGTCCCCACCCCCGGCACTTCCTCCGAGGGCAATAAGCGGTATCTGAACCTGTTCATCGATGCACTGATCCGTGGCTCTATGGATGCCATGGCAGACCGGTCCCCTGCAACCATGTCCATCGGCAGCTTTGATACCCAGGGCATGAACTACAGCCGTCACTACTATTATTATGATGAAAACGGCGAAAAGGTCTATTTCGGTGACCAGTTCGGTACACGCCCCGCCGGCGTGACCATCTATCGGGTCCGGGAGGGTGACGAGACCATGCACATGCTGACCTTCCAACGGGAGGACAAGCAGCCGGTGCTGCTGGTCAACTGGCGTGCCCATCCCCACCGCAGCGGCGGCAAGGAGAAATACACCGTGGATGCCGATGTGATCGGTGCAACCCGGGATTACATCCACGCCAATACCGACTACTTATTTGCCTACTATCAGGGCGCAGCCGGTAATATGAATACCACCTCCCGCATCTCCGGAGAGACCTATCAGTCCGGCAAGATCACAGAATACGGCAACGAGCTGGGACGGCAGATCGTGGAGGGCATGGCTAACCTCACCGCTGTGGACACCGGCCTGATCCAAACCAAAAAGATCGTCTACGCCGCCCAGGTGGACCATTCTCAGGACGACAAGTACGAACAAGCGATCGCACTGCAAAACTTTTACAAGAATAACCCGGATGAAATGGATACCTATGAAGAGCAGATCGCCGTGGCCGCTTCCTACGGCTTTACCAGCTATTTCCATGCCACACGGATGCTTGCCAAATACAGGTTAGGCGCAACCAAGGATATGGACCTGAACATTTTCAGTATTGGTGAGCACATCGCCTTCTACACCGCCCCTGCGGAGCTATGGGACAGCTTCAGTGAGGAGATGGAGATACTCTCCCCCTATGATGTAACCTTCTGTATCGGCTACTGTAACGGTGGTGTAGCCTATATCCCCTATCAGCTGGATTACGAAAACTCCTACGAGGATCTGACATGCCTGTTTACCCAGGAGGACACCATCAATCAGATGAAGGAGTTTTACCTGGAAAACCTGAACAAGCAGTACAGTACATCCCAGGATGACTCTGTGCTTGCCCAGCGCCGTGATACAGCAGAGGCCCGGATGCGGCAGATGTGCAGTGTGCTGTGGCGTGCAGACGAGACCTTCACCTACGTAAAATCCGGCACATCCACCATCACCATTACGGAGGGGCGGCTGTACCAGGGTCTGCCCTACACCTACGCCGGTAATAATTTAGAATCGTTTTTGGATTATGCCACTGTAGACGAAAACGGACAATATGTCCTTTCCGGGCTCAGCACCCAGCTACAGAATGCCTCTTCAAGTACCTGCCGACTGGGCAATGACTGCTCCAGTGCCGTGCTGAATGCCTGGAATACGGTTTCCGATTCCTTTACCGCCACAGCCACCAAGAGCATGGTGGTGAATAATGGCTGTCTGCGTGTGGGCAACTATGAGTCTGACCCCACCACCAACCAGGACACCAAGCTGACCGTGGCCGCCAACGGTGAGCAGACCATGTTTGAGGCCTACGCCCAGCTGCAAAAGGCCGATGCGCTTGTTCACAACAACGATGTGAATACAGGTCATGCGATCATGGTCGTATCGGTCAATGTAGTCTATAACGACAACGGTATTGACCCGGAGGCCAGCACCGTCACCATTTTGGAGCAGACCTCCTATTATGTTGCAAACGAAAAGTATTATTATGACGAAACACTGGGCGAAAATGTCTACATCATCTGCTCCGTAGATAAGGTGATGACCTTCCAGGCACTGTATAACGCCGGCTACCTGCCCATTACCTGTCTGGAGCTGATCGCACCGGTGCCCCTTGAAGAACCGGTAGTCACCGATTCCGAGACCGAATTTTCTTTAGACACCCTTTACACCGGCACATTTACAGCCAACCGCCTCATCAGCTCTGTGACTGTCACCTTTGCTGATAAAGACGGTAACATCGTCCAATCCCTTACCGGCTATGACAACCGTGGCAGCAGCTGGCGTGAATTCAATTTGTCCCGGCTGCTGTCCGATGCACCTGACCGGGTAAAAGGCAACCTGGACCCCACAACCCTGGCCCCCGGCACCTACACCTGCACCTACACCTGCCGCCTCTCCAGCGGCCAAACCATCACCGTCCGGGAATTTGAATTCACGGTGTAAAAAGCGAAATCCATACATAGATTTTCAACGGGAGCAATCCCCAATGTCATTACACGTGTCCTGCTGACATTGGGATTTGCTCCCGTTGTATTCTGTAAATATATACACGAGTCCTTAGCTGTTGAACTACGCTTATTTGACGACTTCGTCAAGCCCCATGCGTCGTTTTTCCCCGCAACGATTTGCTTTTTAAAGGCAATCATAAGTAAAGTAACCGTCAAAAAAAGCACATCACCACCAAACAGTATTATCATACCCAACAAGGGATATGCTGCGATCATTAAGCCACCACCCACAAGAAGCATCGGCATCAGCAAAAACAATCCCAGTTTCATTAGAACCTTGTTGGCGATTTCTGAGAAAATAAGCTAATCAGCTTCCTCTTTCAGGCGATGCGCTTTAGCCTCCGCAGTCTCATTTTGATAAAGCCTGGCTTTATATTCTTCGCTAAATCGCCGATATTCCAATCTGCGCTCCGCCATCTCTGTTTCCCTGGAAACAGGAAAGCCCGTTAAATGGGCATCCCGTTGCAAAACTGCGGAGAGTGCCGGTGTAAGGGCTACATCCTCACACAGGAAGCAATCGATCACAGAAAGCTCTGACGATTTCTTTTGGGGCTTCATAACCAAATAGTATTCCAAGCCAACCTGACCGTTTTTATATATTCTGCGCCCATCAGATTCATATCTTTGATAAGTGGCGCAGGTTTCCTCAGTATAGTGTTGATGGTTCGCATGAAAAGCCGCAACGTGCGCCACATAAGCATCCTCCGAGGCGTGGCTGTCTCCAATATATCTGTTTTCCTTGTATTTCGCAATCAGCCTGTTTCGAACCAAAAACAATTGGCCTTTTGTCAGCTTATCCTCGTAATGTGTCAGGGTCCTCTTTCTCATAAAAACACCTCCTCGTATAATAAGATTTGCAGATTGTTTTAAGTGTATCTGCTTAGTTCACTCA
>CAYMPY010000107.1:0-8173 GCA_964392535.1 uncultured Oscillospiraceae bacterium | reverse complement strand
AGCTCTGCAGCCCCACAAAGGACGGCTGGGGAACGTGGGAAATGGAATTGGTGATTGAAACGGTGTAGGGAATGCATTTATGCATCCCGCATCCCGGAACGGATTTATCCGTTCCCTACGATACACAAGGAGGAAATAAATGAGAATCGAACGAAAGTATTTGGCCCATTACATCTATGTGGGTGATCAATATGTGCGGCTGGGTCAGGATCTGGAGGAGTTTACCCCGGAGCTTGCCGCCAATGTGGAAAAGCACAGCAACATCCTGGGCGAAAAGCGGGTGACCATTTCTGACTACGAGAAAACCGCTTCTGTTGAGCCCATCTATGCAGAGGAGGGCTCTGCGCTGTACAGCTACCTGCAGAATATCATTGACCAGTCCCTGGTTATGGAAGAGCTGAAAACCAAGGTTATGGATGTGAAGCTGTGGATGAGCGTAGATAACGTAACCTTCCCTGCCGTTGAAGAGGACGCCTACATTGAGATCACCTCCTACGGCGGTGATCACAACGGCTGCCGCATCGGCTTCAAGCTCCACTATACCGGCGTGAAAAAGCTGGGCGAGTTCAACATTGAGAGCATGGAGTTTTCGGAGCTGGGTGAATGATGAAGCTTTCTATGGAGCCTGTAAATCAGGTATTTCACATTCCCGGTGGCGGCAGTCTGCGGTTTAACCCCGCAGACCCGGCCCTGTTTCTCCGCCTGGAGCAGCTGCAGGCCCGGGTGGAGGCGTTGCCCCGTACCGACCTGAACCGACTGGATCGGGATATGAAAAAGCTGCTGGGTGAGGCCCTTGGTCCGGGCAACGACCTTCACAGCGCCCTGGGCGGTGTCAGCCTGTTTGCACTGACCAAAAGCGGCAAAACGGTGCTGGAAAATCTGCTTCATGCCCTGATGCCTGTGCTGCGGGAGGGGGCAGAGCAATGTGCGGAGAGCTGCTGAACCGATGGAGTCTGCCCACGGCCTTGACCGTGGGCGGACAGGAGGTGCCCATCCGGGCGGACTTCCGGCAGGTACTGCAGGTGTTGGTGACACTGGAGGATGAGGGCTTGCCGCTGTTTGCCCGGTGGCGAAAGGCTCTGCGGCTATTTTATGAACAGCCCGTTGCACCCGAAGACAGACAGGAGGCCATGGAGCAGCTGTGCGGCTTTATTTCCTGCTATCAGCCGACCCAGCCCGGCCCAAGGCTACTAAGCTGGAGCCACGATGCCCACCTGATCGCCAGTCAAATCAATCAGGTGGCCGGCTTCGAGGTGCGGCAGGCACCGTTTCTACACTGGTGGACCTTTATGGGCTACTTTCACGCCATCGGCCCGGGGCCCTTTTCCCAGGTGGTGGCCATTCGGGAGAAGCTGAGGACCGGAAAGCCTTTGGACGACAGTGAGCAGCGGTTTTACAGCCGTAATCCCCAGATGATCCGTTTGCCGGACACCGAGCAGGTAAAGCAGGAGAAGATGCAGCTTGAAAAGCTGCTGAGAGGAGGTAAAGATGGAGCTACGGCTTGATATTACGGACAGCGGCGAAAAGGGCCCCATCCCGGCGCTGGTGGAGAGCTTGGGTAAAATTGTGGAAAAGCTGGGTGTTTTGGGCAGTGTAAGTCGGCTCAGTGCCGCTGCATCGGCGGCGAAGCGGAGTCTGATGAGCTTTGATAAGCTCAACCGCCTGACCGCCCAATCCTCCAAGGGCAGCAGTAAAAACAGCGTTGGGGATTTTATTGCGGCCCTGAAGGACGAAAATGCCCTGAAAAACTTAGATGGCCCCCTGGCCGGTATTGCAAAGATCTTTCGCAGCCTGGGCGTAGAGCTTGACTACAGCAATGCCCACCTGTTTGTTTTCGCAAAGCGGCTTTCGGAGCTGCCCTTGAAAACACAGCAGATGGTACAGACCACAGCTGATTTTTGCAGACAGCTAATGGGTCTGCCCACAGCGGCAGAGCAGGCAGAAAAAGCCATGAACCGTGTGGACAAGAGCACCATGTTCACCGCAGGCCTGATGGAAATGCTGCCCGTAACCGCAACCCAGGCCGCAAAGGGGCTGGTCAGCAGCTTTGCCGATACATCATTTTTGTTCCAAAATCAGGTGTCAAAGCCCTTAAAGGCCGTGTTTGACAAGCTGTTTTCGGATGTTGTGCCGTCGGCCCGGCAGGCCATGGAGGGCACAAAGGAGGTGGTGGGCGGCGGTATGAGCGCTATTTCTGATACCGTCCGTAATTCCTGGGAGCAGGTGCTGAAGGTTTTTCATAAGACCGATGATACCACGGGAAATGTGGTGACCGGCGTGGTTTCCTCTATGAAAACCGTGATGAACCGCCTCATCAGCGGTATTAACAGTGCCATTGTTGAGCCCTTTAGCGGCATTAACAGCGCATTTAGTAAGCTTAAGAATTTCACGGTAAATGGTGTGCAGCCCTTTAAAAACCTGAACTTCAGCGTGTCCATGCCGAAGATCCCGCTGCTGGCCTCCGGTGCTGTACTGCCTGCCAACAAGCCCTTTTTGGCCATGGTGGGCGATCAGAAGCACGGTACCAACATCGAAGCACCCCTTGCCACCATTGAGCAGGCGGTAGCCCATGTGATGGCGGAAAATTTAGAGGCGGAAATGGCCGGTCACAATGCAACCGTGGCTGTGCTGCGGCAGATTTTGGAGGCGGTGCTGGGGATTGGCCTGGATGAGGATACGCTGGGCCGTGCCGCAGCCGCCTACAGCAACCGACAGGCCGTTATGACAGGAGGGTTTTAAATGGTAAATACCACCGATCTGTTTCTCATTGATGATATGCCTATGCCCGTCCCCGATGAGGATGTGGAGGTTCGATATGAGGACATCGATGCCGCCGCTGCGGGCCGTGACGAAAGCGGTGTGATGCACCGCATGCCGGTGCGGCAGAACGTGGGCTCCTGGGGCTTTACGTATTCCGTCCTGACGCAGGAGGAAAAGGACTATTTGGACGGCCTCTTTGCAGGTAAGGCCACGTTCAAATTTACGGTTTCGGGTGAAGTGAAAACCTGCTACCGCTCCGGTGTCACGGTTTCCTGGCAAAATGCCAGAACCGGCCTGTGGCGTGGCTGCGGCTTTACGATTATTGAGTGCTGAAGGAGGGGAGAAGATGATCACAAAACTGACTTTGCCCGATGGCAGCACCCTCTCCTCCGGCACGCCCGGGGAGGCGGCCATCCTGTCCTTTTCCCACACCGCCGCTGTAAGCGCAGGGCAGGAGCTGGAGCCCGGTGCCTGCTGTGCCGCCATGATTCGGGTGGAGATCATGGGTCAGACACCCATCCAAAGCGGTATGGAGCTTGCCGCTTATCGGGATGACCGCCTGCTGGGCCGGTTTATCGTAAAGGAGGCAGTCCGAAACGGTCAAACCTTAGCGGTCACCGCCTATGACCGGGTGACCTTACTGGATCAGGACCTGACCACCTGGCTTGGAGGCCGCACCCAGTGGCCGGTGACCGTAGGGGCACTGGCAGAGGAGGTCTGTGCCGCCTGCGGTGCCCAGCTGGAGCAGAAGCCGGATATGGACTACAGCATCCGGCAGTTTTCAAGCTCTTTTGTCACCGGGCGGCAGCTGATGCAGTGGATCGGCCAGGTCTGTGGCTGCTTCTGCAGAGCAACCCCGGCGGGCACACTGGAGCTTGCCTGGTATACTCCTACGGATAAAGCGGTCACTGCCGCCGGGGAATGCTTTTACTACCAGGGCAGTCTCCACCTGGGCGATTATGATGTGAAAGCGGTAGAGCAGGTGCGGCTTGCGCAGAGCGGCACTGATGTGGGTGTGGTGTGGCCTGCGGTCACCGGGCAGGTCAACACCCTGCTGATCCGTGGTAATCCCTTGCTGGCAGCCCAGACCACAGCAGACACAGAGCCTGTTGCACAGCAGCTCTATGAGCGGTTTAAAAATGTGACCTATACCCCCTGTACGGTGACGGTGGGGGAGGAAAGCGGCATCTGTGCGGGAGATATCATTACGGTGGCGGGAAAGACGGTCTATGTGATGTCTGCCGTCTTGGAACAGGGTCGGCTGCGGCTGAGCTGCACCGGCAGCATGAAGCGCAGTGACAGTTCTACCGTCACCATCAGCTCTAAGGAGTTGACCGGCCGTGTTTTGGAGCTGGACACCCGGATTGACGGCCTGACCGCCGAAAATCGGGACAGCGCAGGAAAAATAAGCCGCCTGAGCATGACCGTGGACGGTCTGACTGCCTCGGTATCCACCCAGCTGAGCCAGGACCGGCAGCGGCTGACCAAATTGGAGCAGTCTGCAGAGGCCCTGTCCCTTCAGGTGCGGGAATCGGTGGGGCAGGTGGTCACCGATACCGGCTATACCTTTGATTCCGACGGTCTGCGGATCGCACGGACCGGCACGGAAATGGAAAACCGCCTGGATCACAGCGGTATGTATGTCTCCCGGGCAGGAGAGACCATTTTAAAGGCCACAGGCCGGGGCGTGGAGGCTGCCGATGTGCAGGTGCGGAACTTCCTGCATATCGGTTCCTACGCCCGCTTTGAAGATCACGCAGGCAGAACCGCCTGTTTCTATATAGGAGAATGAATATGATTAGCTTTGATGTTGCGGGAACAAACGGCTTTTCCGCCCGTGTGGAGCTGAGCGAGGAGCCGGATGCGGACCTGAACCGCTCCACACTGGAGGTGCGGCTGTATATTCTTTCGGCCACCTGGCGTGGCGTGCCCTACTGGCTGCAGGGGCAGGTCACCGGGCGCAGCCTTTCTTCAAACACGGACCAGGTCTACATCGGTGCGCTGAATACGCCTGTGCAGGTGGGAGATGCCTGGAGTCTGCAGGTAGACCATGAGCCGGATGGCACCGGAGCGGTTACCATATCGGTCAATATCCGTGGCTATTCCGAAAGTGGCAGCTACGGCAGTGGCTGGAAGGTGGAGGGCAGCAGAACAGTAGCCCTGACCCCCATTGCCTTGGCTTCCACCGTTTCCGTCACCGAGGGTGCGGTCACCACCATTGCCATAAACCGCAGAAACAGCAGCTACAGCCACCTGCTGGGGTATAGCTTCGGGGAGCTTATGGGCTTTATTACAGACGAAGGACAGGTAAGTGATACCCCGGTTTTGTGTACCGGGACGGTAATCAGCTTTTCAATCCCGGAGGCCTTTTATCTGCAGCTTCCCGAAAGCGCCAGCGGCAGCTGTAGCTTAACCTGCATCACCATGGACGGTGAAAAACAGGTGGGCAGTGCAGTGGAAGCGTTGTTTACCGTAAAAGTCCCGGAAAGCTATGGGCCGGTGCTTACGCCCAATGTTACAGATATAAACCCCATAACGCTGGCGTTGACCGGGGATGGGGCTGTTGGGGTGCGGTTTATGTCACAGCTTCAGTGCACCGCCCAGGCCCAGGGACAGCTGGGCGCAGCCGTTGTAAGCCTGACGGTGGATGGAAATGCTCTGCCTGCGGTGGTGGAGGGGGCAGAAAAGCTGACCTTTCAGGCAATGGACAGCCGTGGCTATGTAACACAGCAGGTGGTGACCCCTAAAACCGTGCCCTATGTGCTGCTGACGGCAAACGGCACCTGCAGCCGGGTCAGTCCCACCAGCGGCTGCGCCGACCTGACGGTGCGGGGCAACTGCTTCTGGGGCAGCTTTGGAAAGCAGGACAACAGCCTGACCCTCACTGCCTCTGTGGACGGCAGAGAATACCCTATGACCGTCACCCGGGAGGGGGACAGCTACCATGCCCGGGTGCAGCTGGAGGGTCTGAGCTATGAATACGGCTACACCGTCACCGTTACCGCAAGGGATGCCCTCATGACCGTGACCACGGAGCTTCAGCTGGGGCGTGGCGTGCCGGTGTTCGATTGGAGCAAAAAGGACTTTGCCTTCCATGTGCCAATTACCGCACCGTCTGTAAACGGTATCCGTAATCCGGCCCTGAAGGCTTGGCCTGTCGGTGCAGTGATCCTCATGACCCCCGATCCCAAGGGCTTTATCGGCGGTAAATGGGAGCACTTCACCATCCCCGGCATCGACCTGGATGCCTGGCGGCGCTTACAGGGCGCAGATGTGCTGGGCACAGCGGTGCTGGGCGAGCTGATTCTTGGAACGGAGGAATAGGACCGCCGTCTGCGGCGGTCCAGCGATATAAATCCCTTGCGGGATTTGCGATATATCCTGACGGATGCGATATGCCCAAAGGCGCGATATGCCCTGCGGGGCGAGAAGGGATTTATATCATATCGCATGGCGAAGCCATATATCGCATTTACGAAGAAAATATATCGCGTTGCGAAGCAACATATCGCAAAATGAAAGGAGAACTATGTCATATATTAAACAAGACTTTATAGACGGTAATGTTTTAACTGCCGCACAGCTCAATTACATGGAGGAGGGGATTGCCCTTATCGGCTCTGTGGATGAGGCGTTGACGGAAATTTTAGCGCTGCAGCAGGCACTGCTGGGAGGTACATAATGGAGCAGAAGCTGACCCAAATTGCGGAAAACTCCGTGGAGCTTTATAACCGCTGCCACAGCTACCACTACGCCGCAGCGGTCACCGGCGACAACACAGACAGCCTGTCCGTAAAGCTGCCCTTTGAGCCGGATGTGGTGCAGGTGGTGTGTACCGATCCACGGCTTATTTACCACGATAATGCGGTGGCATTCTTCACAGCAGACCTCCACGGCCTGGGTTTGGCAGCAGGCCAGTTCCAGTTTGTCCGCAGCGGCGGTGTGTACGGCATAGCCATGACCACCACCACGGTGCTGACCCGTGTGTTTTGGCAGGAGGATGGCATACTGACCGTCACCGGCATCAACGACGGCGAAAAGACGTGCCTGTTTACACAGGGGCTTCAATATCAGATAACGGCAACCAAGCTGACAGACAAGACCTATCGGCAGCGATATGAGGAGTTTGTGGAGAGCCTCACCGGCTCCGGCACGGCCCAGGTCTGCAAAACCAAGGTTTATGAGGCCTTTACGGCTGAGGAGTGGGCGGCCCTGATTGCCACAAAACCAAACTGGACATTTCAGGAGGTATAAATGTTTAAGATCGCTTATGGCGCAGGCCATAATACATATACAAAAAACGGTATCCCCGGCGGTGTCAGCGAGTGGGTTTTAAATGACCGTGTGGCAAGATACTTTGCCGAGGAAGCCGAAAATTACCCGGTAGAGCTTCTGCGGGTGGATGAAGAAGCTGCCCCGGTAGACCTTGCAAAACGCTGCAAAACGGCAAACGACTGGGGCGCAGATTTCTTCCTGTCCATCCACCATAACGCCGGTATAAACGGCGGCACAGGTGGCGGCCTGGTGGCCTTTTCTAACCCCGGAAGCGTGGAGGGCGCAGCCTACAGAGATGCCATTTATGAGGCCTGCATAGCGTGTGGTGGCCTGAAGGGTGACCGCTGGGATGCCACGCTGGAGACACCGTTCTATGTGCTGAAAAACACGGATATGCCCGCAGTGCTTATGGAATACGGCTTTATGGATTCTCAGACCGATGCCCCGGTGATCGACACCGAGGACTACGCCCGGGCCATGGCTAAGGCCACCATGTTGGGCATTGCTAAGGCCGCCGGCATAGAATGGAAAAAGCCCATCTATCGGGTGCAGTTGGGTGCATTCCATGAAAAGAACAATGCCGAAAACCTGGCACAGGAGCTGAAAAGTAAGGGCTACGACTGCTTTGTAACGGAGGCGGCAGTATGACTGAGGCAATTTTAGTGGCCCTGATCACCGGTGGTCTGTCTCTTGCAGGTGTGGTGGCCACCAGCCTGGCCACCTACCGCAAAAGCCAGGCAGCCGCCCAGGTGGCCCAGGCCGTCACCGATACCAAATTAGAGGAGCTGACCCGGGAGGTCCGGGAGCATAACAATTTCGCAAAGCGGATGCCGGTGGTGGAGCATGAATTAAAGGTGCTGAGCCACCGAATCACCGTATTGGAAGGGAGTCATACATGATTTTGGAAAAATTGGCAAATCTCTTAAAGGTAAAGACCATCGTGACCTTGGTGGTGGTGCTGGTCTTTGCGGTGCTGTCTTTGAAGGGCACCATCACCGCCGATAACGTGATGATCGTGCTGTCCACTGTGATCTCCTTCTACTTCGGCACACAACACGAGAAAGCATAACGGGCGAACACTGTTCGCCCCTACTATATCGTTAATACTAAAACTTTACTTTTGGTAAACAGTATGGTA
>CAYMPY010000106.1:0-8229 GCA_964392535.1 uncultured Oscillospiraceae bacterium | reverse complement strand
GGTAGGATGGGTGGCATGGAATTTATCGAACCAGGGGCCGTTCATAGAGGTCTCGCCACCGTACCAGCCGAAGTAGTGGTTGTAGGAAACCACATCAGGGATCTGCAGATAGGGATCGTCCATCTTGCACATAGACACCGCTGCAATGGTAGTCAGACGGGTCTTGTCCATCTCATGGCACAGGTCGTTGAGGATGCGGTGATTCTCCAGCAGATCCTCGTCAGAGCCGCCGATAGAGATCTCGTTGCTCAGACCCCAAACCACGATAGAGGGGTGGTTGTAGTTCTGAATGATCAGCTCCTTCATTTGGCTGATGGTGTTCTCCCGGCCCGTGGGCATATGCTTGGAGATGTAGGGGATCTCTGCCCAGATCACCAGGCCCTTTTCGTCGCACAGGTCATAGAAATACTGATCGTGCTGATAGTGGGCAAGACGGATGGTGGTTGCACCCACCTCCATGATCAGGTCGATATCCTCTTCATGATGCTCTGGCAGCAGGGCATTGCCCACGCCCCAGCGGTCCTGGTGACGGGACACACCGCGCAGGGGGTACTCCTCACCGTTTAAGATAAAGCCGTTGTCGGGGTCGATCTTAAAGGTACGGCAGCCAAACCGGGTACATACGTTATCGATCACCTGGCCGTTTTCCACCAGCTCCGCCTCACAGCAGTACAGGTAGGGGTCCTTGCGGCCATTCCACAGATGGACATTGGGAATCTCCAAAGTGGCAACGGTCTCAGCAGACTCCGTTTGTGCAATAACCTTCTCCTCAGCATCATAGACGGTGTAGCGGACGGTCTGACCATCCTGCTTATCAGTCAGCCAGGTCTCCACCTTTACGGAGGCGTTTGTGCCCTCGATGGTAGGGGTCACAGCAATGCCGGGGCCACCATGGCAGCTCAGGTCAAAGTGGGACTTGCTGACACAGACCATGTTTACATCACGGTAGATGCCGCCGTAAAAGGTAAAGTCTGCCATTTGAGGATAGACCTTATCATTGGCACTGTTATCCACAGCGATCACCAGCAGATTGGTAGCTTCCAGTTCGTCGGTCACTTCCACGCGCCAGGTAGAATAGCCGCCGTCGTGGTGAGCCAGGTGCTTGCCGTTAAAGTACACATCTGCAGAGGAGTTGGTGCCACGCAGCTCCAGGTAGTAACGCTCCGCAGTGGGCAGCTTGGTCCTTTCGATGGACTTTGCATAGTAGGCCGTGCCACGGAAATAATCGTTGCCGCCGTCCTGACCGTCAACGGCATTCCAGGAGTGGGGCAGATCCAAAGCTTCCCAGCTGCTGTCAACGGCAGTGGGGACTGCAGTAGCCTGCTTTGTGAACGCCCATTTTTTATTTAAATTCAGAATTTCTCTCATCAAAGGGCCTCCTTTTTTTATTAAATTGCTGTGAAAACTATAGCAAATGCTTCACGAAAAAATGTAAATGAGATGTTAATTTTTGAAGATCACCCTGTCGGTTTCGGCAGGGTGATCCGGTTTTAATTATTCTGCGTTACGGCGTGCCTCCAGCTCGGTATTCATCTGCTCCAGAGTCTTCTTGTCCAGGTTGTAGATTACAGCCAGGCCAACAAACTGTAGAATTGCGCTGAAGGCATACAAGCCGGCCACCAGCCAGCACATATTGTAGGAGGTCTGTGCGGTCTGTGCGATGGTGCCATACTTGGCCTCATAGCCCAGCAAGCCCATGATCAACAGAACCATAGAGGGACCAACGCCCTGAGCCAGCTTCCGGAAGAAGGAGTGCAGAGAATACACAGTGCCTTCCTCACGGGTGCCGAATTTCCACTCGTTATAGTCGATGGCATCACTCATCATTGCCCAGGAAACACAGGTATACACGCCCATACCCAGGCCGTAGATGACCAGAGCCAGCAGGAATACGATCAGGCCCACAGAGCTGGGGAACAGGGGGAACAGCAGCATGATCACGCTGCCAGCCAGAGAAGCGACAGCACCCACAACGGAGGCTTCCTTCTTGCCGTACTTCTTGACGATCTTGGTGATAAAGGGCATAAACAGGAACATAGGCAGGAAGCCGACCATCTGCACGACGCCGGACAGAGAAGCCATGTTGAAGTAGGTTGCGAACATAATGGTATTTGCAGTGGATGCGGCATTCATGCCCAGGAACATACCCATGGCAGCCAGGGTGCAGCCAACAGCAGGACGGTTGCGCATGAACTTACCGAAAGCAGAGAAAATATTGCCCTTCTGGCCTTCCTCAGAAGCCTTGACGGTGCTCTCGTCCACGCGGACGGTGATGTTCTTGAGCATAAAGATGAAGCACAGGAAGCCCAGGATACCCATAATCAAAGCAGCCCAGAACACGACCTCACCCTGGAGGATCTCAACCTGCTTACCGGTGACAGGGCTGAGGATCTTGTCGCCGATCTCGTAGGCATTGCCAGTGGTGGGATCGGATAGGAACTGCTCCTTATTGAACTCCTTGGGGATCTCGATCTTACTAAGGAAGTCAGTAGTGCCGTCCCAGGTAGCCTTCTCCCAAATCAGCATGGGCAGGATCATCATGGGGACCATGTTGCCAATCATGGAGCCGACAGAACGCCAGGTGGACAGCTGTGCACGCTCAGCTGTATCAGAGGTGACAAGGGACAGCATGGAGCCGTAGGGCACATTGGCGATGGTGTAGAAAGCATCCCAAATAACATAGCCCAAAATAAACAGAACGGCCTTGACGACGGTGGGTGCACCGGGGAAGGGCAGGAATACTGCCGCGCCGCCGATCAGCAGACCGCAGGCACCGATGAAGATGTAGCTCTTAAATTTGCCGTGCTTATATTTTCTCTTATCGTTATCGATCAGCGTACCGATCAGAGGATCGTTGACAGCATCCCAGATCTGCACCAGCAGCAGAAGCAGGGACAGCAGTCCGGTTTCCAGAGTCATGTACACCAACCAGAAGGTCTGAACGGTGCTTTTGAGCGAGAAGCTCATGTTGCAGCCTAAATCGCCGGCTGCATAGGCCAGTTTGTCCCGAATACCAAATTTGCGGTAACCGTTGGCATCCAGGGTGACGGGTTTCTTCGCCATGATTTATCCTCCTTCATTTTAGCAGGTGCGCACACCTGCATCAATTCTATATCATTATAAATCAACACCGTTTCTGAAAACAGGTCCAAAATGTCACTTTTGTGACACCCTTTCTAAAAATTTTGTGTATGATTTTAGGCATTTTAGACAATAGCCGTTGAAATTTTTGGATAATGTGTTATACTATTACCAAAAAATGAGAGGTTTGGAAGTATGTACAAGATCTGTCACACTGCCCAGGCTGCCCAGCGTCAGCGGGAAATGGAAAATGTGCTGCTGCAGTTGATGCTTCGTCAGCGGTATGAGGCTATTTCTGTCAGTGATCTGTGCGAGGCGCTGCAGATCCCCCGCCGGGCCTTTTACCGCTACTTTTCAAGCAAGGATGGGGCTCTTTATGCCCTGATCGATCATACGCTGTCCGATTTTTTCGAGGATGCCCCGGAGAAGCTTCAAAAACGGGGGGCTGCCAAAGGCGAGCTGGAGCTGACCTTTGCATTCTGGAGAGATAAAAAGGACCTTTTGGATGCCCTGGATCGCAGCTCTCTGGGCGGCATTTTGGTGGAACGGGCCACAGCATTTACCCTGCGGGAGGGGTATATGCCCCGGCATTTTAAACAGCTTCAGCCTGAGGTACAAAGTCTTGCCATGTCCTTTTCTGTGTGCGGGCTCATGTCCATGATCCTGCGGTGGCACAAACAGGGCTTTGTGCTGTCCACGGCAGAGATGTCAAATCTGGCCATCACCCTGCTGGGCCGTCCTCTGATCCCCGAATAATATTGTGATTTTCCTATTCCCTTTTGGGGAAACTTATGATAAACTATATATTGAGAAGAAAGACGATCCGGTCTTTTAAGTTCTATATAGATACAGGAGACGGAAAAATATGAAAAACACCCTCTTTAAAGGCATGGCAACAGCCATGGTCACACCCATGACCCCCCACGGTGTGGATTACGATGCATTTGCACGGTTTATCGATTTCCAGCTGGAAAATGGCATTAACGCCCTGGTTGCCGTGGGCACCACCGGCGAAAGTGCCACCCTGACACCCGCAGAACGGCGGGAAGTGATCCGCTTTACCGTAGAGCGGGTAAACGGCCGTGTGCCGGTCATTGCCGGTACAGGTACCAACAACACCGAGCACGTCATTGAATTTACAAAAAGTGCCTGCGGTGACGGTGCAGACGGTCTGCTGATCGTCACGCCCTACTACAACAAAGCCACCCAAAACGGCTTGGTTGCCCACTATACTGCCGTTGCCGATCAGTCCGAAAAGCCCATTATCATGTATAATGTCCCCGGCCGCACCGGCTGCAACATGGCACCTGCCACCGTAGCCAAGCTGGCTGAGCACCCCATGATCGCAGGCCTGAAGGAGGCCAGCGGCAACATGGCCCAGGTAGTGGATATCTTCCAGCGCTGCGGCGATAAGCTGGATATTTACTCCGGTGAGGACGGCCTGGTGGTGCCCCTGATGTCCATGGGCGGCTCCGGCTGTATCAGCGTGCTTTCCAATGTTGTTCCCAAGCTGGCTGTGGAAATGACCGATAAGTGCTTCGCCGGGGATTACACTGCCGCCGCAGAGCTGCAGTGCCGCACCCTGCCCCTGATCAATGCCCTCTTCAGTGAGGTCAATCCCATTCCTGCCAAGGCAGCAATTGCCGCCATGGGCTTTGGCTGCGGCCACATCCGTCTGCCCCTGACCCCCATGGAAGAGCCTGCCCGCACTAACCTCTTTGAGCAGATGAAACGGCTGGGGGTGACGTTTAAATGAGAGCCATCGTATGCGGCGCCAACGGTGCCATGGGTCAACTGGTCCAAAAAAGCCTGAAGGAACAGACCGTTGGCCTGGTAAGCCTGGACGGTCAGAACGGTGTGTCCAAGACCTTTGATGAATTGGGTAATGTTAATGCCGATGTGATCATTGATTTTTCCCATCACAGTGCCATCGGCAGTGTGATGACGTACGCAACCGCCAACAAAATTGCTGTAGTGGTGGGCACCACCGGCCACACAGAAGATGAAAAAGCCATTATTTATAAGGCCGCAAAGGAGATTCCTGTATTTTACTCCGGCAATATGAGTCTGGGTATTGCAGTGCTGTGCCGTCTTGCAAAGCAGGCAGCCGCTGCCTTCCCGGAGGCAGATATCGAAATTTTAGAAGTGCACCACAACCGCAAGGTAGATGCCCCCAGCGGCACTGCCAAGATGCTTTTCGAATCCATCCGGGAAGCCCGTCCCCAGGCAACAGCCCACTGTGGCCGTGCCGGTGAGGGCAAGCGCACCCCCGAGGAGATCGGCATCAGCTCTCTGCGTATGGGCAATGTGGTGGGCATCCATGAGGTGCATATCTGTACAAATAATCAGACTCTGACTCTCCGCCACGAGGCCCATGACAGAGGTATGTTCGCAGACGGCGCCGTGGAAGCCGCAGCATTTTTGGCTGGAAAGCCTGCCGGACTTTATAACATGTCCGGAATTTTGGAGGCATAATGAATTTTCCAAAGGTTTTAGCCGGCATTTTGGATGTTGGCGAAATTATGCTGGTATCCGGTGCCGAGGTCAACCGTGTGGAGGATACGGTACAACGCATGGCAAAGGCCTACGGCTGCAGCCGGGTGGATGTATTTACCATCACCTCCAGCATCGTCGTCACAGCCCACCGTGACGGTGAAATTTATACACAGACACGCCGCATCCGGGAGTATCACAACGATATTGCCCGGATCGAGGCATGCAACGCCCTCTCAAGAAGTGTGTGTAACCAGCCCATGGAGGATGATGCGTTTCTCGCCGCTTGCGAAAAGCTGCGCAACTCCCCCGGCTGTCCGCCCTACATCACCTGTTTAAGCTATATCATGGTTGCCGCCTCCTTTGCGGTATTCTTTGGCGGTAGTCCATGGGATGCACTGGCGGCAGCACTTTCTTCTGTGCTGCTGTTTGGTGTAGATCAGCTTTTGGCACGCATCCGTATGCAGCGGATCGTCACTACCATTATCTGCTCCGCCGTAGTAGCCCTGTCGGCTGTTGCGCTGACAAAACTGCGCATTGGCCGCTCTGTGGATATGATCTGTATCGGCAATGTGATGCTGCTGATCCCCGGTATTTCCTTTACCACCTCCCTCCGGGATATGATCAGCGGCGATACCATCAGCGGTCTGTTGGGTCTTTGTGAGGCGCTGCTCCGGGCTGTAGCCATTGCCCTGGGCTTTGCCCTGATTCTGTGGCCTTTGGGGGTATAATATGAACGAATTTATCATGATCCTCATGGGCCTTATTGGTACATTGGGTTTTTCGCTGCTGTTTCATGTGACAGGCAAAAAGCTCATTGCCATTGCGTTAGGCGGCGCAGCCTCTACCGCCATTTATCTTTTATTTTTGGAAGTAACCGGCGAAAAGGCTGCCGCGCTGCTGGTATCCACCGCCGCCACCGGCATTTTGGCAGAGGTATTTGCCCGCTGCTTTAAAGCCCCGGTCATCAGCTTCTTGGTGCCCATGCTGGTGCCCCTGATCCCGGGAAGTGATCTTTACTACACCACAAGCTTTTTGATTCGGGGGCAATCGGCAGAGTTTGCCGAGCGTGTGGAGTCTCTGCTGTGGCAGGCAGGCGCCATAGCCTTTGGTATTATTTTGGTTTCCTGTGTAACCCATATCGGGAGAAGAAAACCATGAAGGTTTTTTATATGAACGGCACAGGCAATGACTTTATGGTCATTGATGCCCGCAACCAATCTTTTGATTTCGGGGCCTTAGCCTTAAAGCTGTGCCCCATCACCGGCGCAGACGGCTTTATGGCCCTGGACCATTCCGATCAGGCAGATTTTAAGCTGCATTTTTATAATTCCGACGGCTCCCGGGGCGAGATGTGCGGCAACGGCGCACGGTGTATCTGTAAATTCGCTTATGACAACGGTGTCTGCGGCGAAAACATGACCGTTCAGACCGATGCCGGCATTGTCCCCGGCTGGCGTTTGGGTGAAAACAGCTATCGGGTGCAGCTCAATAACCCCGGTGCGCTGGACTTAAAGCGGAAAGCAGATGTTGCCTATGTGGAGCTGGGCAACCCCGGCGTGCCCCACGGCGTAAAGGAAATGCCCGGTCTTACCTGGGAGCAGGCCCCTCAGCTGTGGGAACAGGCCAAGGCACTGCGCCACGACCCGGCCTTCCCCAAGGGTGCCAACATCAATCTCTACAGCCATATTGATGAAAAAACCGTCCGTGTACTCACCTTTGAACGAGGTGTGGAGGACTATACCCTTGCCTGCGGCACCGGCTGCGGCAGCGTTGCCTCCGTCCTTTATGCGGCAGGAAAGCTGCCCGGCGGCGTTTTAAAGGCCTGCAACCGGGGCGGTGACCTGACCGTCACCGTGGAGGGCAAGGACGGAAAAATAGAAAAGCTTCTGCTGGAAGGCCCGGCAGAAACAGTGAAGGTGTACGATTATGAGCTTTGAAGGCTATAGTCCCGAAACAGTGGATTTCCTTTGGGGTATCCGCCTGAATAACAATCGGGAATGGTTTCTGGAGCATAAGCAAGATTATGTAAACTACCTGTACGAACCCACCAAGGCATTAGGCAAGGAGCTGTTCCAGCCATTTTTGGAGAAAGCCGGCGATCTTCTGAAGGTCAGCCGCATTTACCGGGATGCCCGGATGCACCATCCGCTGCCATATAAAGAAAGCCTCTGGATCTGCATCCGCAAGGATGTGGAGTGGTGGGCGCAGAATCCGTGCCTATACTTTGAAATTAACCCCGATGGCATCCACTACGGCTTTTTCTACTGGCAGCCTCCCACAAGGGTACTGAAGGAAATGCGGGCCCGCTGGGCAGCCAATCCCAGACCCTTCCTGAGCATGATCCGCAAGGTAGAGAGAGCCACCGGCATGACTATTACCGCCGAAACCTACAAGCGGCCACCTCAGCCTGCACCCAGCAAAGACCTGGAACGGTTCTTCGCCTGGCGCGGACAGATCGGCTGTGTCATTGAGGAGGAATTTTCCCCGGACACCTTTGGCCCGGAGTTGGCCAACCGGGTACGGGATTTCTTTATAAAGCTCATGCCTTTATACGATTATTTCAATCAGTTTACGGTATAATGCGGGCAGATCATATCCGCCCCTACTATATCGTTAATACTAAAACTTTACTTTTGGTAAACAGTATGGTAT
>CAYMPY010000105.1:0-8452 GCA_964392535.1 uncultured Oscillospiraceae bacterium | reverse complement strand
GCTGATGCCGCTCCTTATCTGCAAAACGGACGATTTTCGTTTCAATACTGGGGCAGTACCGTGGGCCTACACCGCTGATGGTGCCGTCATACATGGGACTGCGGTGGAGATTTTCCCGAATAATTTCATGGGTCTTTTCGTTTGTATAGGTCAAATAACAAACCGCCCGGTTTTCGATCTCTCCCTCTGTGCGGAAGGAAAAGGGCTCGGGGTCGGTGTCTCCCGGCTGCAGCTCCATTTTGGAAAAATCGATGCTGCGGCGGTTGATGCGGGGCGGCGTGCCGGTTTTGAAGCGGCGCAGCGGCAGACCCAGCTCCCGCAGCCGGTCAGAAAGGCCGGTGGCAGCCTGCAAGCCATCCGGGCCTGCGTGCTCCACAGATGCACCGATGACGATGGTGCTGTCTAAAAATGTGCCGGTGGCAATGATGGCAGCTTTACAATCATATCTTGCCCCCAAATGGGTCAAAACACCGGTAACCGCGCCATTTTCCGTGAAAATATCCACGATCATGGCCTGCTTGAGCTGCAAATGCTCCTGCTTTTCCAGGGCGTGCTTCATGTACATCTGATAACGGCGGCGATCTGCCTGGGCACGGAGGGAATGGACCGCCGGGCCTTTGCCACGGTTGAGCATCCGGTACTGGATACAGGCCGCATCGGCTGCAACACCCATCTCGCCACCCAACGCATCCAGCTCCCGGACCAGGTGGCCTTTACCGGTACCGCCAATGGCCGGGTTACAGGGCATATTGCCCACACTGTCCAGGTTCAGGGTAAAGAGGATGGTGTCAAGACCCAGCCGGGCCGCAGCCAGTGCCGCCTCAACACCTGCATGACCTGCACCAATAACCGCAATATCGCAAGAACCTGCAAAATACTCAGTCATTGGTTTGCTCCTCGATGGGGTGGCAAATTACTTCACAGCGGTTGATGGGCGTACCCAGGGCGTGGAACTTCTCCTCGTAGCCGGTCATGATACCCACAATGCCGTTTTCATGGAGATTGCGGGTCACATTTTTTGTGGGCAGTCCCACCAGCTCCAGCTCCTCCAGGCTAAACTCAAAAAGCTTTGCATTATCGGTCTTAAAGTGGATCTCGCCGCCCTCCTTAATGACCCGGCTGTACAGCCGCAGGAAGGTGCGGAAGGTCAGCCGCCGCTTGGCATTTTTGCTTCTGGGCCAGGGGTCGGGGAAGTTAATAAACAGGCGGTCAATTTCGCCTCTTTCGAAGCAGCCCTCCATCAGAGCCACATCCATATCTACAAAAAACACATTGGTAAGGCCCATGGACTTGGCCTTCTCCATAGCCATGACCATGGCCTCCCGGCAACGTTCAATGGCGATCATCAGCACGGTGGGATTTGCCTCCGCAGTCTCCACGGTAAACTTACCCTTACCGCAGCCAACCTCCACCCACAGGGCGGTACAATCCGGCTTCAAGCTGCGCCAATTTCCCTTCATGGCAGCAGCATCTGCCACCTGCCACTGCGCGCAGGCCTCCATACGGGGCTCTAAGTTATGCTTTCTTCTCATTCTCATAGCAGTGTCCTCCAAAAGACATTTCCTCGATTTTTTATTATAGCATAAAACCGCACAATTTCAATTCTTAAATCATGAATTTACACAGGGAAATTTCCACAAATGCCACAATTGACAGATTTCATATTTTAATGGTATTATATAAGATAGAGAATTGTACCTAAGGAGGCTATGGTATGAAAAAGAGCTTTGGAATGTTATTGGTCTTTGTGCTGCTGGCGGTGCTGATGGCATTGCCTGCTTCCGCCGAGGACTATAACCCCCATCCCCACACCATCTTCGGTCACTGTGTCTGTAACGGCCTGGTAGAGGGCCACCAGTGCGAGAATGTGGCGGAGTGGATCGCTTTGGAGGGCGAAGTGAACTTCGGTACACTGGATTCCGGTTACTATTACCTTGTGGGAGATGTAACCGCAGTTTCCGTCACCGATGAGTTTGTGGGCCGTGTATCAAAAAACGATGACGGCTCCTATACCTGTACCCAAACTACCGACCTTACGATCTGCCTCAACGGCTATGACATCACCGCCTCCGGCAGCCGCGTGTTTATGGGCGTGACCCAGGGTTCTTCCCTTACCGTCACCGACTGCGCCTATGACCCGGACGACACCACCCGTGGCGGCACCGTCACCGGCGGCAGTAACTCCAACGGCGGTATTATCTATACCTACGCCAAGTCTGAGTTTAGCATCTACGGTGGCAACTTCACTGCAAAGGAGGGCGTGACGGTCTCCAACGGCGGTCTGATCGTCATTGCCCAGGACCGTGGCGATGTGGCGAAGTCCACGGCAGTAGAGGATCAGTATTCCACCTTTAACCTCTATAACGGCCATTTCTATGGTGGTACTGCCAAAAACGGCGGTAACTTCAGCTTCATGCACGATGTCCATGTAAACATCTACGGCGGCCTGATCGAAGGCGGCACCGCCACCGGAAGCGGCGGTAATATCCATAGCGGCGGCTATGTATTGCTGCAAATACACGGCACTGCGGACAAGCCTGTTGTCATTCGGGACGGCACTGCCGCTGCAAACGGCGGCAATGTCTACATGAACCATACCACCTCCACCATATCCCTGGCCGCTATTTCCAATACGACCATCTATGGTGGCACCGCCACCACCGCCTACGGCAACCTGCGTATTGTCGGCACACCTACCTTACCCGGTGTGACTTTGGACGATTGCGCACCGGAGGTGGCTGCAGTTTGGGAAGGCAATAAGCTCATCGGTCAGTACACTACCCTGGCTGCTGCAGTTACCGCCGCAGGCAGCAGTAACTACATCCAGCTGCTTGCAGATGTAACAGAAACTGTCACCGTTTCCGGCGATCTGTACATCGACCTTTCCGGCCACACCTTATCCGGCGTGACCTGTACCGGCACGGTCTACGGCATGGACTCCGCAACCAACGACTACACCGATGCAAATGCAGGCTCTATGACCGTAACCGGCACGGTAGCCGCAAGCTATAAGACCACCACTGCACAGACCGGTGCAATATATCGCTACCTGACCGTCAAGGACGGAAGCAGCTACAGCTTCCACCGGTTCTACATGGGCGTAACCACCGTGGTGCTGTCCCCTGCAAATGATGGCATGGGCTACAAAGCCACCTTCGCAGGCTCTGAAACCGTTAAGGCCCAGCTGCAGGACTTCGGTATGGGTGTCAGCTTTGATCCCCTGGCCGAAAGCTTAAGCGGCAACATCTACAGAACAAAATCTGCCGACAAGTTCACCACCGGCACACCTTTCACGCAGAAGCTGATCGTAAAGAACATTCTGAAAAAGGATATCCCCGAAAACCACGATTACGCAGCCACCCCCATTTACGCCCGGTGCTTCATTCGACTCAATGACGGCACCACATTGTTCTCCGCTCAGCTGGGCGGCAACCTCATGGAGCTGGTGGAGGCTGTGGACGACAACTGGAAGAGCTATAACACCTCTCAGAAAAATGCGGTTACAGATATGCTGGAGCAGTATCCCCTGTCCACCGGCGGCTGGGGCATCACCAATGCCCACCACCATGACGGCCAGGTGTGGAAGGCCTGGACCGGCACCTGGGAGGATGGCGGCCACTACTACCTAACCGCCGATTACACCCTTACTACCACCATCTCCGTGCCTGCAGGCAAAAGCCTGACCATCTGCCTCAACGGCTATCGGTTCGAGGGCACTGCAGCCCGTATGTTCAAGGTCTTCGGTGTCCTGAACATCCACGACCACCGGGAAGCCGACGGCTCTTACAAAGGAAAGCTTGTCAGCACCTATGGCACACCGGTCATGGCACCTGTGTTCTATGTCTACGAAAACGGCACCATGAACGTCTCCGGCGGCAACCTGACCTATGAGGGCAGTGCTGTAATGACCCGCGGCGGCATCGGCATGATCGGCAGTAATGACCAGTCCGACAGCAACACCACCGAAGATCAGGCCTACTTCAATATGTACTACGGCAACATCTACGGTGGCACGGTCCGGGCCACTGTTGTGGACGGTGCGGTCAGCAGTGGAAATCAGGGCTTGGGCGGCAACCTGGATCTGGTAAACCACGGCGTTGTGACCCTGTACCGGGGCACTGTCAGCGGCGGCACGGCCACCTATGTGGCGGCCACAGGCACCAACGGTCTGGGCGGCAATATCTGCCTGAGCAGCTCCAATACAGTTCTGAATCTTTACAGCGTGGACATCACAGACGGCAGCAGCGGCGTGCATGTGATCTCCGGCACGGTAAACCTCTATAATGATGTAAATATTACCGGAAACACCGATTATAATCTCTATATCTCCGCAAATAAAACCGTCACCGCAAACAACCTGAATGGCGCAACGGTTGGCGTGACCACCCCCGGCACAGAGGTGTTTGCAACCGTTACCAATAATGCCTATGCAGATTGCTTTATCGCCGACCAGCCCAATGTGTGGGTGGTCAATACCGATGGCAGCCTGAACATCTGCCACGGCCACTGTGTCTGCGGCAACTGTGCCGAGGGCGTGGGTGACCACAGCTGCGCAGGTCTGACCTACACTGCCATCCCCACCGGCACCGTCAACTTAGGCACATTAAAAACCGGCAACTACTACCTGACCGGCGACATCACCGTTACCGGTGTGACCAATTTCTCCAACAAGGATGTGAAGATCTGCCTCAACGGCTATTCCATCACCCCCGGTGATGCTGTAGACGCACCCTTGGGCCGTGTCCGCAGCGGTGCGGAGCTCCACATCAGTGACTGCTCCGGCGAAAAGGACGGTAGCGGCAACTGGAGCTTTGACGGCAGCATTTACGCAGGCACCCGTACCTACGGCGGTGTCACCAACGTCAATGCCAACGGTAAGCTCTACATCTACGGCGGCAACTTCATCGGCACTACCGGCAACACCTCCGGCGGCGTATTCAATATCTGTAATGACGGCCACGGCGGTGACGAGGGCGACCAGTACCTGGATGTTTACGACACCCAGCTGAATATGTATAACGGCCACATTCAGGGCGGCAGCGTCACCAAGGATGGCGGTGCCATCAACTGCTGGCACCATGTAAAGGTCAACATCTACGGTGGCTCCATCACCGGCGGTACAGCCGGCGAAGAGGGCGGCAATATCTGTGTATCCGGTATTTGGAATATCGAAAATGCCGTGATCAGTGGCGGCACAGCCACCACTGAGGGCGGTAATATCTACATTCCGGGCAGTGCAGAGGTCCATATCACCGATTCTGCCCTGACCGACGGCACGGCCGGCGATGACGGTGGCAATATCGCCATGCGTTCCGATTCCCACCTGTACTTAGACGATGCTTCCATCACCGGCGGCACAGCACCCATGGGCGGCGGCGTGTTTAACTATATGGCAACGGTCCATGTGGCAGGCAATACCGTTATTAACAACAACACCGGCTATAACCTCCACCAATTCCTGGCAAAAGCTGTGGATGTAGGCACACTGGGCAGCTCTGCCAAGATCGGCGTGTACAGTGAGGTCAAGGGCAAGCTTCTCAACACCACCTCCTACACAAGCCGCTTCTTCTCTGAGGATTCGAACTATTCCCTGATCACCTTTAATGGAAACACCATGTACCTGGCAACAGGTACGACCTTAAGCTACACCACGCCCACCACCTTCTCTGCCGGCTTCGGCGAAGTGGATGCATCTCCCACAGAAAACGGCGTACCCCTGGGCGGCTACGGCACTTCCTCTACCAGACTTTCCACAGAGGTCGATGCCAACGGACGGCTGTACACCATGACCACAGCCATTACGGATAAAAATGGCACTACCGTTCTGATCGTGGCCTGTGATCAGATCCGTTTTACCGACACCATCACCTCTACCATCCGGGAGCATATGTCTGCAGCTACCGGCGTGCCTGTGGAGAATATCTACATCAACTGCTCCCACACCCACTCCACCCCCGAGCCCGGCTCCACCACCCCGGAGGCGCTCCGCTATCGGGTACTGATGTTCAACAGCTTTGTGGAGTCCGGCATCTTAGCTATGAAGGACCGGAAGGCTGCCACCATGCAGACCGGCAGCTTTGACGTGGAAGGCCCCAACGGCACACTGAATTTCATCCGTCACTACCAGTACACTACTGCAGACGGCGTGGTCAAATACTTCGGTGACAACTTCGGCACTGCCGTATACGACAGCACCACAAAGCCTGTGGACGAAGTAGATCCCACCATGCATCTTGTAAGGTTTGTCCGCAGCGGCACAGATATTCTGCTGTGCAACTGGCGTGCCCACCCCCACTTCACCGGCGGCAGCGCAAAGACCCTGGTGTCCTCTGACTATGTAGGTCCTTTCCGGGATCAGGCAGAGAGCCTGCTGGGCGATGTGGAAGTGGTATTCATCCAGGGCGCAGCCGGTAACGTCAATGAAAAGAGCCGTCTGTCCAGCCTGAACCACGGCTACACCGGTGATACAGCCTACATTACCTACGGCAAGGCCCTGGCCCAGGAGCTGAAGGATAATATCGGCGTGCTGAAAACCGTATCCACCGGCACGATCCAAACCAAGCAGGTTAAGTTCATTGCAACGGTAGACCATGAGACTGATGTGCTCATCGAGCAGGCACGGGAGGTTAATGAGACCTACTGGGATCTGGATACCGATGCACGAAAGGCACTACTGGCAAAGTATGGCTTTTCCAGTGTCTACCATGCAGGTGCTATTGCAGCCCGGTTCAGCATGTCGGAAACAAAAGAAGTTGAAATCAATATATTCTCCATCGGTAAGCAGGTAGGCTTCTATACCGTTCCCGGTGAGCTGTGGTGCTCCGCTTCTGAGGAAATAGAGGCCGCCTCCCCCTTCCCCACCACCTTCTGTATAGGCTATAGCTTAGGTGACTACAAGTACTTCACCTACGGCACCGCCTGGAACTACGAAAGCTACGAAACAGCCAACTACCGCTTAACCGTTCCTGATACGATCTACACCATGCTTTCTTACTGGAAAGCAGGCCTGAAGGAGCTGTATAATAACTGATATTGTAAACTGCAAAAAGGAGACATCGTTATGGCCGGCATCCCATCAAAATATCCCAAGTGCGGGAAAACAAAAGCATGGAAAGAAGAAATAAACCCTATCCGATTCTTTGCACTCAGAGGACTCCTGGCACGACCGGTAAAGAAAGCAATTGGTTACTATAAAGTGACTTATCGCTGTCATAACTGTGGCTTCCGCAAGGAATATGAAGCAGGAGGCTCCTGATTAGATTCACCACAGTCCGCAACAAAAGGGCAACCGATACCATCTGTATCGGCTGCCCTTTTTTGTAGGGGACGGGTTTCCCGTCCCGGAAATATAGAATCCCAAAA
Organism: uncultured Oscillospiraceae bacterium; assembly: GCA_964392535.1. Lineage (GTDB taxonomy): Bacteria > Bacillota > Clostridia > Oscillospirales > Oscillospiraceae > Faecousia. The sequence continues at coordinate 1,090 of CAYMPY010000105.1, read as the reverse complement.
TGCAAAATTAAATCGTAGGAAACGGATTTATCCGTTCCGGAAACACGGAATGCATAAATGCATTCCCGCTGCGGGCATCGAGGGCGCCGCCCCCTACAATGTACTCCCGGCGAAAAATTTTTTATTTTCCCTATTGACATCTTTGAATCCCTGTGTTATACTCAACTCGTAAATAAGAATAGTTCTTATTTAAATCTACAACAAAAGAGGTGCAGCGATGGAACCATCCGGAAAGCATTTCAGAAAGCGCACTGCGATTTTGGAGTATCTGCGTTCCACCACTTCCCACCCTTCTGCTGAAACGGTCTTTACAGACCTAAAGCAGCAGATTCCCGATCTGAGCATGGGCACGGTCTACCGGAATTTAAATCTGTTCCGGCAGCAGGGGCTTGCCAGTGTGGTAGCAACTGTACGGGGCGTGGAACGGTTTGATGCCAACACAGATCCTCATGTACATTTCATCTGTGCAGATTGTGACAGCGTTATTGATCTGATGGAGATGGATGTACCGGAAGCATTGAAAACACAGGCTTCCAAATATAGCGGTGGCCGCGCTGATGCCTGTCAGCTCAGCTTCACCGGTGTATGTAGCAACTGCATAAAAATTTAAAATCAGGTGGTGAACAGCATGAAGAAATTTGTTTGTACCGTTTGTGGTTTTGTCTACGAGGGCGAGGAGCTGCCCGAAGACTACGAGTGCCCCTTGTGCAGCGTAGGCCCTGATATGTTTGAAGAACAAGAATAATATTAAAATAATATACTATAATATATTTTGGAGGATTTTATTATGAAGAAGTTTGTATGTTCTGTTTGCGGTTATGTCCACACTGCCGATGAGCTGGCAGCTGATTTCAAGTGCCCCGTCTGCAAGGTGCCCGCATCCAAGTTCATTGAGCAGAAGGGCGAGCAGAAGCTGGCTGCTACTCATGAGTACGGCGTATACGGTCAGACCGTGAAGAACAACCCCGACATTTCCGAAGAGGACAAGAAGTATATCTTTGAGCAGCTGATGGCCAACTTTAACGGCGAGTGCAGCGAGGTCGGTATGTACCTGTGCATGGCCCGCATCGCCCACCGTGAGGGCTACCCC
>CAYMPY010000104.1:0-8460 GCA_964392535.1 uncultured Oscillospiraceae bacterium | reverse complement strand
CCAAGTAGTCCAGAAGGCTGTGCACCAGAAGGACAAGGCTTTTAGTGTCAATGTTGTATGGGAAGGCGATCCGCTGGAAATTTATACCGAGAAGGATGGGGGTGTTATTTTTCGGAAGTACTCACCTATGGGAGAGCTGCAGGATTTTGCGGCGCAGATGTGTGAATCCATCGGGGCCAACACCGGTCATGTGGCGGCGGTTTGTGACCGGGATTCCTTTATTGCCCTTTCCGGCATTCCCAAGCGGGAGCTGATGGACAAGCCCAATTCCCCGGAGCTGGACAAGCTGATGGAGAGCCGAAAGAATTACCGCTATATAGCCGGAGACACCAAGCTGCGGGCCGCAGAGGGCAACGACAAGTACCATTTGGGTGTGGCTGCCCCCATTTTAAGTCAGGGTGATCTGATGGGTGCAGTGGTGCTGCTGATGCCGGAAAACGGCACACCCCTGAACGAATCCGACCAGGCGCTGGCCCAAACCATTGCCGGTTTCTTAGGAAAACAGATGGAAAGCTGATAAAAAAGTAGGGACACCCGTCCTCGGGTGTCCGCTACGATATTATATTTTTATAAGCCGGAATACCTGATAAGCGGTAGCAGACAGGTTTTTATAGGCTGTGGTGGAGTCGAGCGCTTCTTCCAATGTGGTGATTCCCCTTAAAATGGGAAAATAGGCATCAATGCCGTGGTTGTTACAGGCGGTGGCATCCTCTGTTACGCAGCCCGCAAAGGCGATAACGGTCTTGCCGTATTTTTTGGCAAGCTGTGCCACGCCGATGGGTGCTTTACCCATGACGGTCTGGCCGTCCAGCCGTCCCTCGCCGGTGACAACGATATCCGCATCCCGGATGTTCTGCTCTAACCCGATCTCCTCCAAAACGATTTGGATGCCCGATTGAAGGGTGGCATTTGTGAAGGTTAAAAACGCAAAGCCCAGGCCACCGGCTGCGCCTGCGCCGGGGTAGGTTTTATTTTCTTTACCTGTAAGGTCTGCATAATGGTTCAGCCAACGGTCCATTTCTGTGACTATGTCGGGCGTTGCGCCCTTTTGCGGGCCATAGACCGCACTGCACCCCTGTGTTCCGCACAGGGGATTATTTACATCGCAGGCAACACGGAACACACATTCCCGAAGCTCCGGCAGCACCTTGTCCGATTTTACCAGGTGCAGTTTTTCAAGACCCTTTGCGCCAAGGGCAATGGGGCTCCCCTGTTCATCCAAAAATTCATACCCCAGTGCTGTCAGCATACCGGTGCCGCCGTCATTGGTGGCACTGCCGCCGATCCCTACAATAAACCGCCGACAGCCTCGGTTGATGGCATCCCGGATCAGCTCACCCACACCGTAGGTGGTGGTCTCCAGGGGGTTTCTCTCGTCGGCAGAAATCAGGGTAATACCCGCAGCTGCTGCCATTTCAATGACCGCTGTGTTGGTGTCCTTCAAAATACAGTACTTGGCTGTCACCGGCCGCAGCAGCGGACCGTGAACAATTCGCTCCACGATCTCTGAATTGCAGCCGGACAGCGCATCCACTGTCCCCTCTCCCCCATCGGCCAGGGGCTTCACGACCACCTCTGCAGCAGCATCCAGGCTCAGTACTGCATCTTTGACCGCATTACCGGCCTGCACCGAGGACAAGCTCCCTTTAAAAGAATCTATTGCAACTACAACTTTCATGCAGGGTCACCTCACTGTTTCGTCACTTCGCACCTATTATAGCGTTTGCCCTATGAATTGGCAACACCAACAGCTCTGTTGCCTTAAAGGCGTGGGGGAAAGCTTTTTGATCATATCCATATTAAATTGCCTCCTGTATTGTTCCACCATTTTCCGGTGGGGAATGACAGCTTAGAAATTATCGGAGAGCATATCCACCAAAGCGGCGGTACTGGTCATGCCTATATTATTGGCAAAAATCACATCGTTGGCACCCTTTTCATTGGCAAACTGCGCAATGTTGCCTTCCCAGTAGCGATAATCGATCTCATAAACCACACTGTAGTGATCCACCAGGTAGGGAATCAGCGCATTACCAAAGGACTCTTTGATCACCACCGCCACGCCGCCGTCGACGTTGGGATTCTCATATACGGTAAAGGGCTGGTCACCACCGGCGAAGGTGTTGTACTTGGTGTTTTCGGGCCAGGAAGATACATCCTTGATCACATCCCAAACTACCTCTTCACCGTCACGGTTGGTATAGATCATAGAGATCGTATTTTCATAAAAAGGATGATATGCATAAACCTCGTCCGGCGTAACCTGAGCATCCACATAAAGCTTACCCTTGAAGCTATCAAATACAGAGCACTTGCGCTGATCCAGGGTATACGGGGTTATGCCCTTGGCCTGGCAGAACGCCTCATAGGCATAGTACGCACCGGTGCCAGTCCAGTGGAAGTCCGTGCGGAAGTACAGATACTCGTCCCGATGCTGCATCAGGTTTTCATAGGCATTGACCCGGATGATACCTTCATCCAGCATGCCGAAGAGTTGCTCCATCCGTGCATTCTGATCCTCATAATCGGTCATATTGGCACGGATATCGTCAGGCAAAACGATGCCGATAGCAGTAGGGATCAGAATGCTGTACACCTTGATATCACTGTTGAACTGGGGTACAGCATCATTCAGAATTGCGGCATAGTTCTGTACAGACTCCTCCCGGTACTTGTAGGGCATATAGGCCATATTATCTACCCGGAGGTAGGAATCACCGTAATCACTGATCTCAGCGGACTGGCTGGTAAGCACAGGATACTCGCGCGGAGTCTGCTCCGGCTCGGTCTGCTGGGTCTGGGTCGTTTCCGCTTCCGGTTGGGTCTCTGCCGTGGGCTCGGTAGGGATATTGGCATACTTGGCGGCATATTCATCCGCTTTTCGCACCACATTTTGGGCAGTCTCGTTGTCGCCGGTGATGCACAAAATGGCATACACACCGTCCTGCCAAATCACGGCCTTGTTGCATTTGGAAACCTGTTCCGGGTGATAATTGCGGAAATGCACCGTCATTTGATCCACATAGGCGTACAGGCTCTTGACCGCCGCATTCCGGTCATCGGTGCTTGCTACGGTGATCAGTGCCAGACAATCGGCATAATAGGCATCACCGGTATAGAAGCGCACCTGCGCAGACGCAGGAAGATCGGTAAAATAGAGTGCAGCACCCTCGCCCACATCTTTAAGCTCCGTCTCAAAGCTTACCGTATCCAAAAATGCACGGAACAGCGCATTGCCGTCTACCGGCGGAGCAGCTTCCTCCTCCCCGGAGTCACAAGCCGCAAAGGCCAACAGGCAAGCCAGGCTCAAGGTCAGCGCAACAAGCCGAAGAATGTTTTTTCTCATAATAAGAATTCCTCTTTCCTTGTATATCCTATCCATCCAAACTATGCCACGCAATTGACATAGGTATTGTTTTTTATCATACCACACACAGCAAAGCTTGTCAAATCAAGAGGTTATTCCTCATCCGGCGGTGTAAATGCAGACATCAGGCATCTGTATTTATCGATAGAAGAGCCTGCGTTCCAGGTCATATAGCCACCGGTACAGCCGGTATCCCGCAAGGCACGGATCTGAGAGAACACCTCCGTGGGGCCATAGGTATTATAAGGCTCCCGGATGGCATTATAGGCCTGTATCCAGGTCCGAACCACCGCAGGTGTGGCTGTCTCCTCCTGCCGCTCCATCACGCAGCTGCCCCAGCTATAAAGGGTATCGTAGGGATGCTCCCAGGGACGATAATCCCCGGAGGCAGAAAAGTGATCCGGATAGGGCATACCGCTGATCACATCCACCACATTGCTGATTGCAGGCCAGTACTGACCGTAGGCTGTTACATAGGTGTACGCACTTTCACCGAAAACATCGGCACTGACATAGGCCCCATGCTCATGAATAATGTCGGTTGCGTACATCAAAAACCGCTGGACAGCCTGGGCCTTGGTCTCGCCATAGGTATCGTGAAAATCAATGGTCCCTGCTTTTTCGTAGCTCTGCGTCAGCTCCGGGAAGCGGACATAGTCAAACTGGATCTCGTTAAAGCCCATAAGCTCCACCGCTTCAACCGCCAGATCCACCTTATACTGCCAGACTGTACGGTTATAAGGGGTGGGCCAGTAGCAGCCCACCAGCTTCAGCGGCTTGCCCGCCGTATCTGTAATGGCGTATTCGGGATGATCCGCAATGAGAATATCGTCGTTAAAGGCAATGATCCGGCCAATAACATAGTAACCCTTATCCCGAAGCTTTTGGATCGCCGCCTTGTAGTCCTCCACGGAGTTCTGTGCCGATGCTGCTGCAGAGGGGCAGTAGGCATTCATCACACCGGCGGCGTAGCCGATGGTGGCGCCGTCGGCAATATCCACAACAAAGGCATTGATGCCACAGGCATCTGCAATTTCGATATACTTGTCGATCTCTGCCACACGCCAGGAGGCAATATACAGTGTCCGACATTCGGCAGGCATTTCATTTCCTGCAATGGGACCCTTTTCACGGGGGTAATAGTCTAAGTTTTCCGCACCGCCGCCACCGTAACGGTTCGTCCGGCCGACATGGGTTTCATAGTCCCCATCATCATAGTTTGCCAGGGCCGCTTCCTGGGTATCTGTTAAATACCAGGGCATGATATAGCCCTTTTCGTCCACTTTATACATGTGCACCCGGCCATCTTCCATATAGTCATAGCCCGTCACCTCCACCGCCGTGCCCTTTTCCACAAAGGTTTCCAACAGACGGCCGTCCGTGTCCCGCAGGTTCACGGCTGTCCGTACATACAGAGTATGGGCCGGTACGGCATCCGCGGCATCCGGAACGATATAGTCCCCCTCCTGCAAATATACAGCCTGGCCTTCCAAAATGATCGCCGTTTTTCCGTCCGGTGCGGTCACATATTCCACCTGCGCACCCCGGGTAAACTTGCCCAAAGGCGCACCTTCCCAATCGTAGTACTCCACTTCCGCATTTAAGGATGCAATAAAGCCCATTCCCACCACAGGCTCGGGCTCGGTTGTTTCCGCAGTGGTAGCCTGGGTGGTCTCCTGCGGAATAGTCGTATTGGATGCCGACCGTTCCATGCAGCCTGCCAAAGCCAGGACACACAGCATGGCGCCAATCATATAAAACGTCTTTTTCATAAAATCGCCTCATGTTTTATTTTCTCTTATTTTACTACAAAAATCCCACTGTTTCAATATATTTTATAAAGCAACTTTACGCCTCCTGCAGCCTTGTATTATTTTGGCGGCGAGCGCATCCGGGCTTGCTTTTTGGCGGTTTGGGTGGTATGATACTGTGTAATAATTACGAAAAAGGGGTGAGCTGATGCTGAAGCGTTATATCGGTGACCGGGCCTTTTATCGAACCGTCTTTGCTGTGGCGCTGCCCATTATCATCCAAAATTTCATTACAAACTTTGTGGCTCTTTTGGATAACATCATGGTCGGTCAGCTGGCTACCGCCCAGATCAGTGGCGTCACCATCGTCAATAATAACCTGATGTTCATCTTCAACATTTGTATGTTCGGCGCAGCCGCCGGTGCCGGTATTTATACCACCCAGTTCCGGGGAAGCGGCGATCAGGAGGGTATTCGGTATACCCTCCGCTTCAAGCTGATAATTTGCACACTGCTTTCGGTGGTTGCCGGATTTGCTTTCTATTTCTTATCGGATACGCTGATCGGGCTCTACCTGACCGGCGAAGGCTCTCCGCAGCTGGTGGCAGATACGCTGGCCGCCGGACGGGAATACATGTACATGATGCTCTGGGGTATGTTGCCCTTTGCTGTCACCAACGCCTATGCCGGCACGCTGCGGGAGTGCGGCCAGCCAAAAGTACCCATGGTGGCAGGCATCATTGCAACCTTTGTCAATCTGGTATTTAACTACATTCTGATCTTCGGCCACTTTGGTGCCCCGGCCATGGGTGTCAGGGGTGCGGCACTGGCAACTGTTATGTCCCGTTATGTGGAAATGGCTGTTGTGGTTATCTGGACCCATACCCACAAGGAACACTGCCCCTACGCCACAGGACTGTTCCGGTCTATGTATATTCCCGGCCATCTCCTCGGTAATATTATCAGAAAAGGTATGCCGCTGCTTCTGAATGAATTTATGTGGACCATCGGCATGGCCTTTGTAAATCAGTGCTATTCCACCTGCGGCCTGGATGTGGTTCCTGCCATGAGCATCTCCACCACCATTTATAATTTGGCAGCTGTGGTGTTCCGTTCCCTGGGCAATACCGTGGGCATCTTCATGGGGCAAATGCTGGGGGCACGCCGTCCTACGGACGAGCTTATGGACACCAACCGAAAAATGTCAGCTTTGGGCGTTTTCTCCGGTGTGTGCTTCGGGGTCCTTGTGGGTTGTCTGTCCGGACTGTTCCCTATGCTTTACAATACCACAGACCAGGTACGGCTGCTGGCCGCCCGGACTATTCTGATCTCTGCGGCATTAATGCCCCTGCAGGCCTATAGCTTCCCCCTTTACTTCACCCTGCGGGCCGGCGGCAAAACCGTCATGACCACCCTGTTCGATTGCGGCTCCATATGGTTTTTATATCTGCCCTGCTCATTCCTGCTCAGCCGCTTTACAGCTCTGCCGTTTTTGACGATCTATGCCCTCTGCAACAGTATGGACCTGATTAAATGTATTATCGGATACATGCTCATCCGCCGTGGCAGCTGGATCCAATACCTGATCAACCCCAACGATTGAGCACTTGCATTTCCTGATATATAATGAACTGGGAGGTAGTTATTTTGAAAAACAAAGCAATGCTGCCGGTACTCTTTGCCGCACTGGGCAATGTCATTTGGGGCTTCAGCTTTTTGTTTACCAAGATCGGTCTGTCCGCATCCCCTGACCCCAATGTGATGCTGGCCCACAGATTTCTGATCGCAACCCTGTTCATGGTGGTCCTGATGCTTTTGGGAAAGGGCAAGCTTTCCTTCAAGGGCAAAAACTGGAAACCCATCGTGCTGATGCTGATCGTGCAGGTACTGTACTATTTCCTGGAAACCTACGGCATCCTCTTTACCAATGCCACCATCTCCGGCCTGGTGCTGGCCGTGGTGCCCGTGGTAACCATTGGTACCGGTGCGCTGTTTCTTCGGGAATATCCCACGCGCCGGCAGGCCCTGTTCTGCCTCATGCCGGTGGCAGGCGTGATCCTTATGACGGTGTCCGGCAAGGAGCTGGGCGTGGTAACGCCTTTGGGCGTCGTTCTTCTGCTGCTGACATTGCTGACCTCTGCCATTTACAAAACCGTCAACAGAAAAGCCGCCGAGGAATTTACCACCTTTGAGCGTTCCTTTTTGGTAATGGCAAACGCTGCTTGGGTCTTCTCTCTGGTGGGCATGAATGCTGTGGGCTGGAATGTCAAAACCTTTGTAGAGCCTCTGCTGCACACGAATTACCTGCTGTCTGTGCTGAGCCTCGGACTGCTGTGCTCCGTTGCGGCACAGCTTTTGACCAACTACGCCTCCGGAAAAATGTCCGTATTCAAGATGTCCTCCTTCGGTGCGCTGTCCACCCTTTGCTCCGTATTTGCAGGCGTGGTGTTCCTCAAAGAGCCCATGAACATCACCCTGCTGTTGGGCGCCGTGCTGATTCTGATCGGCATCCGTCAGGTAACGAAGCCTAAATAAACAAATCCGCCCGGATCACTCCCAATGTCATTAAGTTAAGAAAAACTGGACTTCACAGACATGTGGAGTCCAGTTTTTTGTAACTATTTTCAAAATAATACTTGACAAATGAAGGAAAATGTGCGGCCTTTTTGCTAATTACGATTAGCAAAAAGGCCTTTGTAATTAGAGGTGTCCCCACTGAAAATTACAAGGAGGTTTTCCGGATGTTAAACGAAATTAGTGATGTAAAGAAGAAACTGACGGAAGCAATTTCCCAGCTCTGCGAGGTATCATGGATGTTTGTAAAAGACCCTAAACGAGATTTCACGAAGAAAAGAAAACTGCCATTTGATAAAGTCATTTCATTTCTGTTGGCAATGGAAGGTGGCACACTTACGACAGAGCTGCTGAAATACTTTGGCCGTTCGCCAAATATTGCGTCCACTTCTGCGTTCGTTCAACAAAGAGGGAAAATTGGTGTATCCGCATTTTCTTCTCTGTTTGATGTATTTGTACAAAAAACACACAAAGATCAATGCTACAAAGGTCTTCACCCGCTTGCTGCCGATGGTTCCGATCTTCAGGTCCCTACAAATTCAAATGATCCAGATTCCTATTTCCCTGCTAAGGAAGGGCAATCCGCATATAATCTGCTTCACCTTGATGCAATGTACGATTTGCTACGGCATACTTATACAGATGCTGTTTTGCTCGGTCAGAGAAGAGCAAATGAGCGAAGCTCCCTCTGTGACATGGTTGACCATTCCTCTTTGGAGTATATCAGCATAGGCGTATTGGATGGAATCAAAAGTTCTGCATACTTCC
>CAYMPY010000103.1:0-8552 GCA_964392535.1 uncultured Oscillospiraceae bacterium | reverse complement strand
CAGCTGCACCGTAGTTCAGCATATCCACCAGCATGGTCTTGCCTTCTGTGGTCTGATCGTCCACATTACGCATGACGTAGTCACGGACAGAGTCAACCTTTGCATTGGAAATTGCAACACCGTCAGCATTATAAATGGTGACATAGAAGGTATCGCTCATTTCCTTTGCTGCCAGGCCGTCGTATACGATAGCGTAATACTGACCAACAGTACCCCACTCGCTTGCGGGAATGGTCTTGGTGGTATTGGCGCCGTCAGCCCACTCCTTCTCAATAACAGCGTAAACGCCGGTCAGGTCGGTGAACTTGGCCTTTGCAACACCAAACTGGAACTCTAATGCGTTGCCCAGGATCATACGGGCAACATCGATGTCAAACAGTTCATTAGTACGCTCATTGAAATACTGGGGGGTTGCACTTGCATCGTAATAGACCACCTTGCCCTCAAACTGCGGTGTAGTGTGTTCACCGATGTTTTGGAACCAAAGCAGATCACCGTCAGAGACAGAACCGTTGAGCTTATAGGCCACTTCACCGGAAGCAAACTGCTCCGTGGTCATAGCAGTAACACCGGTTTGTTCACTACCCTGTACTGCGTTAAAGCTATTGTCTTTGATGCAGTAATAGCTGTTTGTAACCGTGGCAGAGCTATAGAGGTAACCGATGAAGTTTCCGATCATGTCACCTGTTGTTACATTGGATACAGTAATCAAACCTGTACTATAGCAATTCTCCACGGAAGTAATACGAGTGGCTCTTCCAACCAGACCGCCGAAAGCGTCTGAATAGGATCTGGAACCGGAAATAATAATATCACCGGTATTGTAACAATTTTCAATGGTTGCACCGGGGGCTTGTGTGGTGCGTCCGATCAGTCCGCCAAAATCACCGTGACTAAGGCCGTTCCAAACAATATCGCCTACATTGGCACACTCCTTAATTACCGATGCATAGTTTACTTCACCGGCAATACCGCCGGTGGAGCTTCCGCCTTTAACGAGACCTTCGTTGCGGCAGCTTGTAATGAATGCCTTATTTTCATTGCCACCTGTAATGCCGCCGATCCGCTGAACGCCGTTTACGGTCGCTTTATTTACACAGTTTTCAATAGTGCCACCGCCGGAATTGTTACCAACGATTCCGCCTACCCACTCATATGCAGAGAAATAAGAATCTTCAATGGTCACATTTTTAATCGTTCCATTTTTGAAAAAGCTGACCAAACCAACATATTTAACCCAATCCGAGTTGCTTACAGAGTATTTGGCGTAAAGTCCGCTAATGGTCTTACCGTTTCCGTCAAACACGCCTTGAAATACCAATTGGTAATTATCAGGAGCTTTTCCAAAGCCGATGGGCTTCCATAAAATAAAATCATCTTCTTTGGAAGTATTTAATTCACCATCTTCCAGCAATACCTCGTTGTTAACCTTAATATCATCCGTAAGAACAACATTTGCAGTTATGCGGTGATATTTTATATATCCGGAGGTGTCTGATTTACCCGCGTTACCACCGGCTGCATACTCCACAAACCAGTATAGCTGGCCTGCATTTTCAATGGCATAATAACCGCTGTGTGTTGCATTTAATTCCGGATGATGGGATTCGCTTACCTGCTTTGCCTCTTCATAATGTGTTGCATCTTCCGAGCAAAAACCATTTGTATATGTACCGGTGCAGTCATCAGTTGCACACTGGGATGTGGCGCTTGCGGTCACCGCAAAGGCTATAAGCAACGCCACACAAAAGAACGCGCCAAATATCTGCTTTAAAAATCTTGTTTTCATATTATTCCCTCCATTTATTATATACGGTATTACCTTGAAACAGAAAAAAAGTACAAACTTTTATCCTGCCCATATAACTTTTCGGCTCCTTTTTGGATATATGCTCCCATATCCAATATATCTTTTTACAGGCATTTCAGATATAAAAAGCTTTACAAAACAGTTTCCTGCGGTGGATGCTCTCGTTTTACGTTTCGACCCCTATGGCAACATCACTAACTCAATGACATTGGCCTCAGCCTCGGGAGTAGTTTTATTAGTAGAGGTAAGCCTTTGCGGAGTCTGCGAACTTCATCAGTGCAGTGTAAACATCGTCACCGGTGGAGCTGCGGGCTGCGTAGCTTTCGATGCTCTCGGTTGCAGAGCCGTAGACCGTGCCGTCTGCATTGTAGACGGTAACCACGACATCTGCACGGGCATCGGCGTAAACCAGTGCGCTCAGCTCTACGCCGTAAACGCCGCCTGCATCCACGAAGTCAGCGCCATCAACACGGACTTCCTTGGTTGCACCGTTATTATCGGTATAGCTGTAGATGGCGTACATGTCGGAAGTCAAGCCCTTGAAGGCCAGCTGCAGCTGGATGCGGCTTTCCAGGCTCAGACGGGTGTACAGATAGTTGTCACCCTTGACCTGGTTGTTATTCAGCGTTGCAACCTCAGCCGTACCAACTGCCTTTTGCTCGTCGGTCAGTTCGTTATTGCAAAGCTCATCCGTGTCATAGTTGAAGTGAACCTGCGCTGCTGCACCGTAGTTCAGCATATCCACCAGCATGGTCTTGCCGGTAGCGTTCTGAGAAGCGTAAGCACGGGCCACATAGTCCCGGACAGAGTCAACCTTTGCATTGGAAATCGCAACACCGTCAGCATTATAAATGGTGACATAGAAGGTGTCTCCCATTTCCTTAGCTGCCAGACCCTCATAGACAATGGCCCAATAGGGACCTGCCACGCCCCACTGGGTTGCGGGGATGGTCTTTTCGGTGGTGGTGCCGTCAGCCCAGGTTTTCTCGATCACTGCATAGCAGCCGGTGATATCGGGAAGCTTCGTCTGTGCAATACCGAACTGGAACTCCAGGGCGTTGCCCAGGATCATACGGGAAGCATCAATATCAAGCTTTTGGACTTCATCAGCTTTTCCGATGATAAAGCTTTCAGCTACGGTACCATCGTTTTCCAGGACTGTTTTTACTGATCTGTCTTCAAAGGTAGCATCACCGATCGTTGCACCAATAGGTTCGATGATCGCCATACCTTCTCCCAGGGCAATGCTGTCATTTTCGAAATTGTCTGCGATCATACCGCCGGACAGGACGGTCAGCTCGCCGCCGGTGATGGTAACGACTCCGCATACAATACCTTCGCCAAGAACCTCATCTTCCGTATCTACGGTAACTGCACCGCCGGAGATATTCAGCTCATCGGCCTCGATTGCTCCGTAGCCACTGCCGCCAATGGCTGTAATATTGCCGCCAGAGATGTTAAGATCATCTACATCTATAGCATTTTCGTCAGCGATAACATCAACCGTTGGAGCACCGCTGATGGTGAGATCGCCCGCTACATAGATGCCCTCCTCATCGCTTGTTGCACAGCTGAAGGCTGCATGATCGGTGATCGTCATTTTATTGTCGATATCGCCGATCATATAGATGCCTTCCTCAGCAATAGGGGCATCTTCGCTGCCCATCTGCACAACTGCCCGGTCCTTAAGTACCAGTTCCATACTGTCGCCATACATGTAGATACCCTCATCATTATTGGTATCGATCAAAAGTTTCACGCCACCGCCAATAGTCAGCTTGCCATTGCCTTCAGCGCTTACCATGATAGCCTCGCATCCGGTCTGAAGATCCAGAGTACCGGTTCCGCCGATATAAATATTGCTTTCTGTAATTCCAAAAAAGAGCCCTATTTCGGTATAGACCTTGTTGTTACCGATCAGCTCGATGTTCAGTCCGATTTGGGACCAAATACCATAATCTGTGCCATTATAGGTAAAATCCTTCAGGGTCAGTGTGTTGGTTTCAGGATCATAGGAAACCGTTCCGTCACCAAAAACATCGCTCAAATTATCTGCATCGATGTCCGTACCGGCAACAGCAACAGGAACGGAATAAAACTCACCGCAAACAGTACAGTTGCCATCCGCGCCCAGGGTATGGCCAAGTATTGCCACATAATTGTCATCGTAGGCTGTCTCACAACGACCGCAGATATAGGTATAGTAGCCTATTTCCGTACAGGTCGGTGCAGTAAACGCAGGCTCCGCATCGCCCAGCGTGTGTCCCAAAGCCTGCTCGAAGTCTTCCTCCCAAGTGCCGCCGCAAAGGGTGCAGGTGTAGGTGGTAAAGCCGTTCTCGGTACAGGTGGGCGCAACGGTTTCTCCCTTTTCGATGGTATGCTCACAAATGGGATAGATCTGCTGGCCATCTCCAAAGGATCCACAATCCTCGTTCAGGGCCGTAAAAACGACCTCTTCGCAGATCACAATTACAAAGCTGCACTCCTCAGCAAAATCACCCTTTGCCCATTTAAAGACGTAGACCTTGCTGCTGTCGTAATCACCGGTCCAGCTTCCCTCTGTGCCAGCTTCCAGCGTTACACTGCTCAGCTCCTGACCGTTCTCATAAATCTTGATGGTGTTGCCATTCCAGCCGTCACCCCAGCTGTCGGTCATGTTAATGGTGATGAGCTTGGACGGATCATGTCCGCAGACCAAACAAGCACCGTCGCTTCCAAAGCTGTGGCCAGTTGAAGGCACCACATCCTCAACAACGTCACCATTGCAGATGGTACAGGTGTAGGTGGTAAAGCCGTCTTCGGTACAGGTGGGAGGCGTTACAGTACCGTCACCATAGTTGTGCTCGCACAGGGAATAGAACTGCTCGCCATCGGTGAACGCCGCACAGATATCTGTGGTGGCCGTATATACCGTTTCACCGACAACGACCACCTCAAAGCCGCACTCCTCAGCACAATCACCCTTTGCCCATTTAAAGACGTAGACCTTGCTGCTGTCGTAATCACCGGTCCAGCTTCCCTCTGTGCCAGCTTCCAGCGTTACACTGCTCAGCTCCTGACCGTTCTCATAAATCTTGATGGTGTTGCCATTCCAGCCGTCACCCCAGCTGTCGGTCATGTTAATGGTGATGAGCTTGGACGGATCATGTCCGCAGACCAAACAAGCACCGTCGCTTCCAAAGCTGTGGCCAGTTGAAGGCACCACATCCTCAACAACGTCACCATTGCAGATGGTACAGGTGTAGGTGGTAAAGCCGTCTTCGGTACAGGTGGGAGGCGTTACAGTACCGTCACCATAGTTGTGCTCGCACAGGGAATAGAACTGCTCGCCATCGGTGAACGCCGCACAGATATCTGTGGTGGCCGTATATACCGTTTCACCGACAACGACCACCTCAAAGCCGCACTCCTCAGCACAATCACCCTTTGCCCATTTAAAGACGTAGACCTTGCTGCTGTCGTAATCACCGGTCCAGCTTCCCTCTGTGCCAGCTTCCAGCGTTACACTGCTCAGCTCCTGACCGTTCTCATAAATCTTGATGGTGTTGCCATTCCAGCCGTCACCCCAGCTGTCGGTCATGTTAATGGTGATGAGCTTGGACGGATCATGTCCGCAGACCAAACAAGCACCTGCTTCATTGTAATCATGCCCCAGTGCCTCACACTCGACCTTGAGGCAGCGGCTGCAAACCTTCGGTTCTGTACAAGTAGCCTCACTCCATACATGACGGTGGAAAAATAAAGATTTATCAGAGGGCAAAATATCATACTCGTCATACTTGTAACCGTCGTAATCCACAACGGCACAGTTTTCAGGAAGAACAATATGCTCTGTACCGGTGCAGCCGATGGTAACAGTATTTTCCGGCGCCGCATCTGACGCAATTATCCAGGGCTCGTGACCCTCTGCTTCGCCATAGGCATCCACAGAATCTTCAATGATCAATTTTCCGCTATAATAATAAAAGGCGCAGCCGCTCGCATTGATGACCGTACCCTTCACCGTAGCGGAGTCCTTTACGGTCAGTGTACATTCTTCTAAAGTAATCCTTTTTGCAATCGTCCAGCCGTTTAAGTCCAGTGTAACATCGCCGGCATAAAAATTCAACATGCCGTCATACTCGGTTATATCCTGATGCAGGGTCAGAGTCGCAGCTTTTGCGGCACAGGCAGTATCAATTGCTTCGCCAATATCTGTATAGTTGGTAATTTCCCCGCCAATAGTAACCGTATAGCATAGCTCCTCAGTGGCAAACGCAGTCACAGGCAGCATGCCCAGCACCATACAGATGCTCAAAAGAACACTTAATAATTTCATTGTGTATTTCATAATAGTTCCTCCATTAATAATTGTATTTCAATCATAGGAACCGATGCCCACATCGGCCCATACGAATTTCTATTCGTTCTGTCTGTTTCTTGGGCAGGTACAAAAACCCAACAGCTCCTCACCATGTCGGTAAAACCCACAATCTCCGCAGCCGCTGTCCTCATCCCGCCTGCCGTCAAAGCTTTCACAAGGTGTCTGCATAGCAGTTACAAAGGGGATACCATCAGCGGTATACAACGGATGCCTTTTGAAGTCCGGGTAAATGGCTACCGGCTCAGCATATCTGCTGCGGCGGTCTTCTTCGTTATAGAACCCGTACCGAAGCTCGAAGGTCTTTCCGGCAAGCTCTATTATTTTAAACAGTGTGCCTTCCTTTGGCACGGTAAGATTATCAATCAGTGTCCGAAACATAGCGGCCTCCCTCCAAAAGAAAATCTGCTATACTTTTCTCAGCTGATGAAAGCATAGCAGATTATTATTCTTTACGGTATTACCTTGAAACAGAAAAAAAGTACAAACTTTTATCCTGCCCATATAACTTTTCGGCTACTTTTTGGATATATGCTCCCATATCCAATATAACTTTTTACAGGCATTTCAGATATAAAAAGCTTTACAAAATAGCAGCAAAGTCGTCCCGGTCCAGGCCGCTGTTCTGCTTGATAATACGGATAGCCTGCTTGACACCGGACAGGGACATATGCATTCTCGACGCGATCTCCGCATCAGACAGCTTAAAGGCCGCCAGACGGGCGATCTCCCGATTCTGCTTTGTGAGGTTTTTAATGATCTGTTGGCCGGTAATACGGCTGCCCAGCTGGGACCAGTTTTCCAAATGAATTTTGGATAATTGATTTACCTCACACCACGCTTGTTCATTTATAGGCTTTAGCTGTCGTTCAATAAGTCCGCCAATGGTGCGACAGTATTCTGCTAAAATGCCGTATAGCTGATCCGGCAGTGCCAAAGCAAGGGCCCGGTCAATATGTCGGATGGCCTGGGTATCATTTTTTGTATAATGGTATGTAACGGCGCAGGTCAGCCGCAGGAAGATCTCCGGGATCACCGTGCTATCCGCCATCGCTTGCGAAATCATGGGTTCTATGGTCGCCGGCAGCAGGCCCATCAGTGCAAGGCCTGTAACGCCCTCCAATTCAAAGGCTTTGGATGCAAGGCCGGCGCCGGTTGCATAAAGAAATTTGGCATAATAGACCTTGGCAGCCGGCAGCGAATCCTTATGGAGCATTTCAAAGCAACCGATTTTGAACCAATCCGGGAAATCCCGCACATCATACAGCATACTGTCAACGGCACAGATACTAAAAGAAATGATATCTCTGTCCAAATCATTCTGCGCATCCGCTTCTGCAATATGGACCTTGGCCTTCCGCCACATATTCAGGTCACCACGCCATATGGCGCACTGTGCCAGCAGCATACCGGCAGATAATACAGCATAAAACCCGGAGTGCTTTTGCAGCAGATAGCTGGCAATCTCATACACCTTATCGATCTGACCTCTGCAATATGCAATACCCGCAGCAAAAAGAATCTGTGCCTCCGGGTTATCGACCAGTGCTTCAGTAGCCTTTTCGGCGCAGCCGGGGGTATTATACAGATCGGTCATATATAAAAAGGGCGTTTTTCGGGGCATAGGTATATCTGCATTTTGTATTTCAACTGCCTTTTTTCGACCGTCCGCAGGCTTTTGGGCACCCTTTGGGATCATCCATGCCCTACCAAACCGGGTGGCACCCGAAATTTTCCCCTCTGCACACAGGGTCTGCAGCCTTCTTGTGGAGATTCCCCACTGTGCCGCAGCCTCATCAGCCTTTATATAATCCATATAGTTCTCCCCTATTGTTCGTCAAACCGCCGTTTGTATCGTTCGCTAAAGCGCCATATATATTATTCGCCTAAACGCCATTTATGTTTTTATTATAAAGCAATTCCCCAAAAATGCAAGCAAAAAATACAGAGGCAACCGTTTAGTTGCCTCTGTAAATAAATATTAAGCCTTTTCCAGGGCCAGGGTACGGGTGGTCAGGTCGCAGACCTCGGCAGGTCCGAAGTACTGGATGGCACCGGGGTAAATATAGCAGGTATCTGTTGCCCAGGTATCTCTCTGGGACTCGAAGAACTTAAAGGGTGCGCCGTTCAGCTCCACCAGAGCCTTACGGATCACGGGCTTGTCCTTACCGTTTCTTCTTTCGATGTTCATCATCTTGGTGATAGGCATACCGCCTGCAACCCACTCCTCAGCAGGCTTAGAGAGGTTAGATACCTTGGACAGGTAGCCGGTATAGCCGTACTGGATCAGCATGAAGGCGTTGTAGCCCAGGCTGTAGCAATAGTCTGCATCGAAGTTGGAGGGGAAAGCGCAGCGGCCTTCGTAGCCCAGGAAGTGATGCA
>CAYMPY010000102.1:0-8578 GCA_964392535.1 uncultured Oscillospiraceae bacterium | reverse complement strand
AGCATCAGGCTCAGAAACCACATGGTCGTTTTGCGCATAGAATCAATCCTTTCTTCTCCCTCCGGAAAGGGATACAATATCGCAGTTTCTATTATAGATGCTGCAGTAGCTAAAAGCAATCAAAATTTGGAAATGGCTTAATTTTTGGTTAGTTGCCCAATACTTTTTCCCCATTTTTGTGCATGATTTTGGAGTTTGCATTCGTAAATTCAGATATTTTCAGAAAACGGATTCTTCGACTCCGCTTCGCTCAGAATGACAGAGAAAACCTGAAACGCTCCACTGTCATTCTGAGCGCAGCGAAGAATCCGTTCCCCATTACCTGTGAAGAATCCGTTTTTCCTGTTTTAAAAAAAGAGGCATGACAAAAGCCATGCCTCTTTTGAGTTTTATCAGCCTTCAGTAACAGTAATCTTTACTGCAGGATCAAGATCTGTGGAGATCAGGCTGCCCAGCTTGATGTGTACCATCAGCGTGGTGCCGTTGGTATCGATGAGGCCGGACAGGGTGATGGATGCGCCATCCTTTTCAAAGTAGATGTCGCTGCCTAAGCCGCTGGCTGTACCGCCGAAGATCTTACCGCCGGAAATCACAGTACCTGCTCTCTTGATGGCGATGTTGCCGCCGTTGACAGCAGCGCCGCCGGAGATGGTACCGCTCTTAATTTCCAAATCACCGGCATCGTTATAGATGTTACCACCGTTATACTCGGTGGAAGTACCGCCGATAATGTTGGTGCCGTCAATGGTAGTTGTGCCGCTGTTGATCCGCATATTACCGCCGGAACCGGTACCGACACCGCCCTGGATGGTGCCACCCAGGAGCTTACAGATGTTACCTGCACGGAGGTTGCCGCCGCCACCGCCGGCTGTGCCGCCGGAGATGGTGCCGCCGTACATGATGAACTGGGAGTCCTTATTGGTCTCCATGTAGATGTTACCGCCCTGGCTGGAAGCATTACCGCCGGTGAGGGTGCCGTCATACATATTGAAGTCATTACCCAGGCCGCAGATGCCGCCGTTCTTCATCTGACCGGTGGCCTTCAGGGTGCCGCCGTAGAGATTCACAACGCCGTAGCCGCTGGTAGCACTGTTCTGCGTATAGAACACGCCGCCGGTCTTACTGGTGTTGGTCCGGTTGGAGATGACCTCACCGGCGTACTTGCCGCCAGTCTTATGGTCACAGATATTCAGTGTGCCGTAGACATTGAAAATACGGTCCAGGGTGGTATCGCCATTCATCTTATAGCCGTTCAGGCAAATGCTGACAGTGACATCCTTGGTAATAGCAATGGTAGAGGTCACAGAAACATCCTTAGTCAGGTAGTAGTGACCGCCGTCCGCCACTGTACCGGTCCATTCGGTCCACTCCACGGTGGTGCAGGAGGTGTGGTCACCCACGCCCTTGGTATTGTCACCGCAGACACAGTGCTTATGTTCGGATGTAGCAGGAGGTGTAACTGCACCGCCGCTGCCCAGAACCAGGTTGCTGCCGCTGACAGAAACAGACAGCGTGTCGGACTCGAAGCAGCCCTTCAGGCTCTCAGCCTCTGCTGCGCTGGCACAGGTCATGAACACGCCGGGCTCTTCCATATAGATGGTCACGGAGGAATCGGTGCTCATGTTCTGCGCAGTGATCTTATTGCCGGTATTCAGGTACACGCCATCAAGGTTCACCTTATTGGTCAGAATCAGCTTGGAGTTTGTGCCGCCGAACATGGCAATGGCATCGCCGTTATCGGCAGTACCGGCCTTAATAGTGCCGCCGGAGATAGTCAGGGTACCCTTGACCACATGGAGCGCACCGCCGTTCTTGGCAGAGCCGCCCTCGATGGTACCGCCCATAACATTGACCTTGGCATTAGCGCCTTCCATACAGATGACGCCGCCGTTGGTACTTACCTTGCCGCCAACCAGCTTACCGCCGTGGATATTGACCGTACCGGAAGACATGTAGATCAGACCGCCGCCTGCTGCCACAGTGCCGGAGCCTGCGGTAAGCTCGCCGCCGTAGATGTTCAGCTCAGCCGTGGAGGCCTCCAGACGCAGTGCGCCGCCGTAGCCGGTGACCGCGCCGCCGGAAATGGTGCCGTCATAGATGTTCATAGTGCGGGTGATGCCGCCGATCTTACCCTTGGTGACCGTACCGGTGGATTTCAGGTTGCCGCCGTACATATTGAACTCGGCGCCTTCCTTGTTCTGCAGATAGAAAACGTTGCCAACTCTGGTGGAGGAGGTGTTATCGTAGCAGGAAATAACATCACCGTCAAAGGTGCCGTCGGCCTTCTTCTCATCGATGAGGTTAAAGACACCGTTGATATTGAAGATGCGGTCCAGGCTCTCTTCGCCCAGTACATCGTAGCCGCACAGATCCAGACATACGGTGTCGCCCTGAGAAATAGTGGCTGCAGAAGTGACCTTCACATCCTTGACCAGGTAGTAGTGGCCTTCATCGAAGGAGGTGCCCATCCACTCGCTCCACTCCACCTCGGACTTACAGACCGGGCAGAAAGCTTCCTTGGTTTGTGTCTTGGGGGTTCTGCTGACGACATAGATCTCAGTAACCTCGCCGTTTTTATTGGAGAAGCCATATAGCTGGTCGTTAATTTCAACGGTGGTCTTTTCACCGATCATGGTTGCAGTGGAGCTCACATTATAGATCTCGCAGTCTGCAGCAGGCTTGCCGACGTAAGTATTGCCGTTACGCTCGGTGGTAATGGTGCCATCTGCCGCAATAGCAGTGACCTTGGAGTAATCAAATGCAGTGGTCTCGCTGCCGCTGACATTGGAGGGCGTGTAGACCTTCTGGATCTCACCGCTGTCGCTGACTGCCAGGCCAAGCACCTTGCCAGCTCTGCCGTCGATGGTGTTGGCAATAGATACATCGTCGGTGTACAGCTCCACCTGCTGGCCGTTGACGGCCATAGTGAAGCGATAATAGCCCTCGGCATCGGGCACACGGGCGGTGGCGCCGGTATCGGAATTCCACTTGCGGTCCACGTTGTAGTACAGCTCCACATCAATAGGACGGCTGACAACGAACATATAAACAACCTTGCCGCGGCTGTCCTTAATGCCGTGGATGCGGTCACCGACCCGCAGGTCGGTCTCCTCGCCCTTTGTAACCGCAGAGGAGCTGACGTTATAGGTCTTCATGTGGCTGGAGATGGTGCAGGACTCTGTGCCTGCGGTGACCTTATTGTAGGTAATGGAGGTTACGACCTTCCAGCTGCAGGCGCTGCCGCCGATACCACGAATCTGATCGTACTTGAAGGCCTCTACAATATCCTGACCGTCGTAGACAAGACCCACAGCCACATAGGAGTCGATCTTGTCCGCCATGGACTTATCGTTGGTGCGGAAGGTATCATTTCTGTTTTTGTCTACATTGAAGAACTCAAAGTAGTAGTAACCGTCAGCTGCAGGAGTACGCTTGGTAACCTTATTGGTGGAATCGTAGTTGCGGTCATTGTTCCAGAACAGGTAGGAATCCTTGGCACGCTTGGTCACATAGACCTCGTTGACCTTCTTATCCAGACCTGCCAGGCCGTAAACGGTGTCACCCACCTGGATCGTGGTCTTTTCACCAACTGTACCTGCAGAGGAGGAGACATTGTAAATCTCGCAGGAAGCACTGAGCTTTGCAGTGTAGGTCTTGCCGTTACGCTCGGTGACGACCTCGCTGCCGTTAACGCTCGTAACAACCGTATAGTCAAAAGCGGTGCTGTTTCTGCCGGTAACGCTGGAGGGCTTATAGGCTGCGGTGATCACATCACCGTCCAGCTGGAGGCCCAGCACCTTGGCTGAACGCTCATCGATGGTGTATACCACCTCGGGGTCCTGGGTCTTTAACTTCACATGCTGACCGTTGACAGACATCTCAAAGTGATACCAGCCATCCTTATCGGCCGTACGGGTGGAGGTCTTGGTATCACTGTTCCACTTACGGTCTAAGTTGTAGTACAGGTCCACATCCTGGGTACGGCTGTGAACAAACACGATACACACATCACCTGCGGTATTGGACAGACAGTGGATCTGATCACCCACACGCAGCTCGGTCTCTGCACCCATAGTGCCCTGACCGGATACATCGTAGACCTTACAATCGTTGGTCATGTAGTAGTTGCCGCTGTCGCCCTTGTCACTTCCGGAAAACTTTTCGGCATAGAAACGCTTTTCGATGGCCACATACTCCATCACATGATACCAGCTGGCTTTGGAGCCACCGCCGGTGGCGTTGCTGGCGTGGAGGGCCTCAGCAATGGTGCCGTCCTCGTTAAACCTCAGGTGCATGGCCTTTGCGCCAAAGGAGTCCACCTGATTTGCCACATCCATATCCATGGTCTTGAGCTGGACCACCTGGCCGTCCACAACGAAGTCATAGACGAAGTAGCCCAGTGCATCACGCTCACGGGTGGTCATTTTGGAGGTGGTGTCGTACATACGGGTGATGTTCCAGTAAACAGGTGAGGTCTGGAACGCACCTGCTACAAACAGATGGGAGGCAACGCCATCGTGGTTCAGCACGCCGTAAACACGGCCGCCCACTGCCGCAGTGCCGGGCAGACCGATCAGCAGGCCTTCGCCGCCCACATCATAGACCTTGGTATTCTCGTCAATGGGAATGGTCACAGGAACGCCCTTGAAGTTACCAACGGAGTTACAGACGATCTCCGTATCAGATACGGACTGGATATGATAATTCCAGCCCGCCAGGCCACCGGTCACATCCAACACATTCTTGCAGTCGGTGACCACATTGTTTTCATCAAACTTCAGTGCCACAAAGGGATAGCTGTCTGCCAGGCTCATAGAGGCCATATCCGGGAAGAACAAGTCGATCTGCTCACCGTCAACAGCGAAGCGGGCACGGTAGGTGCCGTCACCGGCACTCATGCGCGTTGTCAAGCCATCTGTACCCTTATAGGCACTGCCTTTTACAGTGCCATCGGTATTCCAGGCGATCTTATAGCCGTCATAGAGCTCTCCGCTCTGAGCAGGCGCCTGCTGCTCCTGCTTTTCGCCACAGGCCGCAAAGGTCAGGACCATTGCCAGCAGAGCCATTACAATAAGGCTAAGCTTTAAAATCTTTTTCATTTTCCGGCTCCTTTCTTAACCTGTTACAGTAAAGGACACCGGTGTGATCACTTCACCGCTGGATACGGTCACATCCAACCGCAGAGTATAGGTCTGTCCCTGCGTCAGGTACTCGTTGAGAACCTTGCTGTCCAGTACATCAGAATAGTTGCTCATGGGGTATTTACGGGCAGTGCCCTTACGGACATCCTTCTTATCCAGGAACTTCATGGCCACCTGGGTCTCGTTACCGTCGGCATCCACCAAAATAGTCTTAATGATGCAGATGGGGTAATTGGAGGTCATAGTGGAAGTCATCAGGTCGTTGAGGCTCGTACACTCCCCGCCGCTCATGGTGGTGACCTGCACCTCCCGGGCAGTATAGGGCTTCAGGCCCAGGAACTCTGCGGTGGAGCAGGGAATGTAATCCTGGTCCAGCAGCTTCTGGAAGGTGAACTTGGCGTAGGTACGGCCGGAGAAGTACTGATTTTCACCGTTAACCTCAATGGTATAGGCTGCATCACCGGCGCCGCCGCGCTGATCCTGAATGATCAGGTAGCTCTCATCGGCGTTGATTGAACCGTCCTCGTTGCGGACAACATAGGCAGGCTCAATGACCATCATGCCGTGGTCCTGGGGATAGGAGGCCAGACCGTCGGCAGGCAGACACAGGGCATAAGCCTCTAAAATGACATCCTCACCGTTCTCGTCAATAACCAGGGCCGTGCTGTAATCCTCAAAGGTATCCACCCAATCGGGATACTGGATATCACCAAGGGGAATACAGCCGTGCATCTTGGTCATCTCAAAGTTATTGTAGTTGCCGTCCAGAGAATCGCAGACGGTAGCCCAGCCCCACATGATGGAGCCGGTACAGGTATTACCCAAGGTATCGTTGAGCTCATAGCCGTCACCGGGGAACTCCAGCATACCGGTCTCGGTGTTATAGTACTCAAACCAGTTCCAGATGGCACTGTCACCGTTGGTGTAGGGCAGACCTGCATAGGTGACATTGGGGGCATGGGTATAGGTCTTACTGGAGGCAGCACCGGTCTTGTTGTACATCAGGAAATAGGGGGTACACCACTCAATGGACAACATATCCCGCATGGCCTTCACGGCCATCTGACGGAGCTCATCGGTGGTGGGCTCATGGTCAAAGGTGTAATCCGGGTACTGCATAGGGTTTTTCACTGCATAGTCGTAGTAATACAGCTGGTTACCCTCTTCGATCTGTGTCTGATCGGGGGTGGCAGCCTGCTGCTTTCCACAGCCGGGCAGTGCAAAAACCATGCATAATAACAGGATCATTGCAACGATTCTCTTCATAAACATTCTTCCTTTCCGATACCATGTCTAATTTTATCAGATGTTATCATTATACTACAAGCATTCCTGCATTTCTATTGTGATTTCCTACAGAATTAGCAACTACATTTTGTTTAATTTGAATGTTTGCTTGCAATTTTTTGTAACTATTTCAAAAAACGAAACTATACTTGCATTTTGCAAGTTTTATGCACAAAACTTGCTTTTGTGCATACTGCACAGTTTTTCGTGTTATTTTTCCAAAGTAGAAGGATATTTTCTACAAACAGGATATTGACATCCGGAGTTAATGGTGCTACAATCAGTGTAGTTAACAGAGTTTTCTGTTTTCTCCTTTTCTTTTTCTTATCTCTCTCTTTTCATTGGAAGCCCCGACAGTGACTGGTCCTCACTGTCGGGGTCTTTCATGTATATTTCAAGCGGATGACCGCTTGAACGATGTTGGGCTGACGCCCAAACGATGTTTTCTTCGAAAATGATGTTGCCTTAGGCAAATGATGTGCGGCAAGGCCGCAATGATTATATTTTAAAATGCGTGGCGAAGCCACACCACAATTGTCCCGAAGGGACACATCATTTGGGCGAAGCCCAACATCATTACGAAGTACATCATTTGCTGCAAGCAACATCATTCCACACCCCAGGTGCGGATCACCGGGTGGCGGTCCAGCATGGCGGCGATTTGGGTGCGCTGCAGCTCTGTCAGGCTGTTTAAGTCCAGCTGCTCAAAGAGGCCACGGAGGGTCATGGTGCAGGGGGTGGATTGGATCACCGTGCCATCCTTCAGCCGCAGGAATACCGCTGCGGTCAGCTCCGTCTGCCCGAACCGCTCCACATCATAATTGTCAATACGCAGCGTAACCGTTTTGCCGGAGACGATCTGATCAGTCTCTGCGGTTTGGGGCGTAAAGTCCCCCAGCTGCATGGTGTAGCCCATGGAATCAAGCATACTCAGGACCTTTTCGTCACCGTAAAAGACCGCCTTATAGCCAACGCCATCTGTACCAGGCCGCAGGGTCAGTTGGGTAACGCCCAAATAGAACCGATGGAAGCTGTAGCCTGTCCCCTCCTGCACCGCAAGATAGCGCTTGACCGGGCCGGTCATGTCGTTTTTAAAGAAGGCTTCCGGGGTGCAGCCGCTCAGCTCCATGTGGCCTGCATTTGTGCTGCTATAGCCGTCGGTGGTGCTGTCCATACCGTAGACTTTGCCGCCGGTTAGCGTACCGCTGATATTAAACCCGTTTAGGTCTATATACAGCTCTCCTGTAATGGTCATATCCACGACCGCATCGGTGTACAGCTTTAAGTACCGGCCCGCAGTGCAAAGCGCAGCCGCCTCTTCTACCGTTTCAGCACCGTCTACTGCCACACCATTTTCACAGACCGCCACCTTGTATTGAAGCACACCGCAAACGGTGCAGTAGCCATTTTCATAGCTGTGAAGGGGCATGGCCGCCGCAACGGATGCAAAGGCATAGCCGTAGCGGGTGCCGCTTCCGTCAGTGGAAAGCCGGATGGACACCGTATCACCGGGGACGGTCAGCACCTTATTGTACAGCTTGCCGGTCAGGGTATAAATCACATTCCCCGCTCCATCGAGAATATACAGGTAGTCGTACCGATCCTCCACATAGCTTTGACCGTCAAAGGTCAGGGTCAGGCTATCCGCACCGGGCCATGTAATGGTCTTTGTTTCGTTTAAATTGCTGCTGTAATTGTGCTCGCTCTCGGGATAGAGGCTGGAGTCCAGTGTCAGCAGCATTTTTTCGTGGACGATGATCTCAAAGGCCACCGACTTCTCCCCTACCCACACCGTTACGGACTTTTTGCCGGGTGTAGTCATATCCGGGGCGGTCATGGTGACCTGATCGGCGGTAACGGTTCGGTTGCCAAAGAAATAGTACGCCATCAAGGTAAGGCCGGTCAGCTCCGGCTGTCCGCCTGTGAGATATTGCAGCTTTTGGGGAAGGGTTACCAGCTCCAGCCGATCCGGTGTACCAAGTACGACCTGCACGGTATAGGTGGTGGTCCTGCCGCTGTAGGTCACAGTAACCTGGCAGCTGCCCAGCACCGAGGTATCCGGCAGTGTGACCATGGATGCGGTCAGATCCGCCGTCTCCGACGAGCCATCGGTATAGGATATTTCCAGTACGCCGCCGTCAGTGAGAATA
>CAYMPY010000101.1:0-8586 GCA_964392535.1 uncultured Oscillospiraceae bacterium | reverse complement strand
ATAAGTAGAACTTTTTCCGGCGCACCCGCATAGCGGGTGGTAGTCTTTATACAATAGAAACACCGGCCGACAAGCTTGTCGGCCGGTGAATTCTTTAAGGTTGAATGCTCTTTAAAACCGCTTCGGGGACATATTTACTTACATCCAAATTGTAAAGCATTAGTTCTTTAACCATGGAAGAGGATACCCCAACACGCTCCGCACGGAAATATATATATTCCATGTCCGGATTGATCAGCTTATTGACTTCCGCAATATTTTCCTCATAATTATAATCCATATTATTGCGAAGGCCTCGGATCATGTAATGAATATTATTCTGTCTAGCAAACTCTGCCACAAGACCGTCATGGACACATACAAAACAATTAGCAAGACCAAGGGCATCCAATGTGTTTTCAATAGCAAGCTTCATATCTTCATAAGGAAAATTTCTTTTTTTAGAGGAATTGATACCAATTAAAATATACACCTCATCGAAAAGGACAGCTGCTTTTTTTACGATATCCAGATGTCCGTTGGTAAACGGATCGAAGGAGCCGGGATAAATAGCTTTCCTGATCATAAACAAACCTCATTTTCTTTTACGGATTACAACAGCCAGCAGGAACATATCCTTGTTCGATCAATTCCTGACGATCTCCTGTAAATTCCTGTTTATTGGCTTCACTGATACTCTCCACCTGACCGCAGCCGGCCTGATGAAATTTGCCCGAATTGACATTCAGAATATAAACAGTTGCAATAACATCGGCTTTTGGCTGGGACACTGCCCAATTTTCGCCGGATAAATAATCGATTTCCACGCCCGGCTGAATATTATAGCAATATACGTTGAAACAAATGCCTGCACCGTCATCTTCTACTGACCACGCTTCCATCTGAACCCCTCTTGCAACCAGGTTTTCACCATCATATATGGGCGTAACTCTGTACAAGACGTGGTTTCCGGACTCTTTAATGTAATCTGCTACCATATTTTCAAACGGAAGCATACCCTCTGTATTCATATAGCGAGTACCGGTAATCAGATTCCGTTCATTGGCATTTTCACCTGTGAGCTGAAAGCCGATTAAATGACATCTGTTGTATAAATAATTACCGTCAACAAAGTCATAGGCATTATTAACCCACCCGGAAGGCTTGACCTGGCTAATACTTTCTCTTTCCTCGGTAGGCATCAAATCCACCCCAATGCAAGCCATTGCATATCCGCATCTACCATAACGATCAAGCCTGGAGTACTTTTCATAGGAATTTGTAGTATAGTCCTCTTCCGTAAACTCCGGAAGATTATTATTAAGAACTATATACGGGCTATCTGAATATTTCGCTACTTCTGTGACCGAATCGCTATATTGCTGAACATAAAAGCAGCCTGTTAAAATCTGCAGCAGGAACAGCAGAACAATCGATAATGAAACAGCTTTTTTCACCGCACATACACCTCCCTGCTTATACACAGATGGGATGAGCCTTCAAATTCCGCCGTACTTTCCAGTTTCATGCGGGATTTAAATGCATCCAGCGGAAACTTCATATCCGAAGGGTAGTGTCTGTTCCACTTGTAAACAATTAGTGTATCCACAGAATATTGGACTTTAAGAAAGTCACCAAATTCAGCAAAACAAAAATCACACCGTTCATTTAAATGATCATCTTTAACTGCAATTTGAGACTCAAAACCTTGAAAGAGCGGTGCAGAATATGGATTAACAATAATCGTATTCGTACCGGCAATCTGCAGAATATCATGAACCACCGCTTTATCAGAGCTTAATCTTCTGTTATTAAACATAAGACCATTGGAATCATCAATACAAACTGCCAAAATCATAGTTCATACCTCTTAATAATCATGGGCGTTATAATGAGATGATTGTGCAAAGGATGTACAATCTGTATCGCTAAACAAAACATGATCAACTAAAACAACATCCACTTCCGCCAACGCCTTGGCAAGTCTGCGGGTAATCTGCTCATCTTCCTTAGACGGAAGTGCAGAACCGTTCGGATGATTATGTGCCAACACTACAGAAGAAGCATTCGCTGCAAGCGCAACCTCAACAACCTTTCTTACAGAAATACTTGCACCTGTCGCTGTTCCCTCGCTGATAGCCTTACAGCAGATCATCTGACTCTTTGCATCTAGACAAAGCAGAAATACCGTTTCATATTTTCTGCCCGTAAATCTCGGTTCCAGCAGATTGATATAATCCTCAGGTTCAGAAAAAATCCGGTTGCCTTCTGCCTTTTTTGTTCTGTAATAGCGATTGGTAGAATTTATCAAGCTTAAAAACGTTGCTGCATTTTCTCCAATTCCGTCCACCTTTTGCAGATCCTCAACAGATGCCTCCAAAACATTGGGAAGAGATCCAAACTCATTTAACAGCTTATGTGCCAATGGATTAGTATCAACTCTCGGAATACAGTAAAACAACAACAGCTCCAAAACATTAATTTCCTGAAAGCTATCCAGGCCCTCCTTCAGAAAACGATCCTTTAAACGTTTTCTATGACCGTCATGCATAGACATAAAAATTCACCTCATGTAGAAAAATGCTTGAAAAATCCGAAAATAGGGTTTAGAATAAAGCTGTGCAGGTTTTTAATAATTTTATTAAGAATGCACATGATATACCACAAGGAGGAATAACATGGGACTTTCTGTGGAATGCATCACTATGCTGGAGCACATGAATAAACCTGCATTTTTCACGGAAAACGCAGTGATTATCCATGTAAATAAAGCAGCAGAGAAACTCGGAATAACCGAAAGCACGCCCTTAAATGACGTTTTAGTGGATGTCTTATGTGAAGATCAAGTGCTAACCAAAACGCTAAATGGCAATTGCTATACAGTGTCATCTGTAACTATCGGCGATTATAAGTTATATATATTTGAACAAACTCTGCAGGAGCAGCAGCTGAAAAGTCTGCTTCGGGCAGCCCAGCATTTACGTATGCCTCTGGCTGCATTGACCAGCTCCGTGAACACCATTATGGCACAGGTGCGGGAGAAAGATGATCCCGAAGCCATAGCCATCATGCAAAAGGCATCAAAACAGCTTTTTACGCTTCATCGAACCGTACGCAACATGGCTGATGTCACGGACTTTTTAAATAAACGGTATTCAAAGCTTGAACATATCAATATTTTTGAATATGTCCGTGAAATATCAGAAAAGCTATCTGCGACTTTTTCGAACAACGATGTAAATATAACATGTTCCATTGCAGATGAGGATGTATATTGTAATATCGATACCGAGCTTTTAGAGCGAGCTATCTATAATATGATCTCAAACGCACTGAAAGCAAACAGTCATAATATTCACATTGCACTAACAAAAACAGGAAAACAGTTGCAATTAACCGTTTCCGATGACGGACACGGGATGACCAACGAGGAGAAAGTAAGCATTCTTTCCAAATTCAAAACCGAACCTACACTGAATTTCGAGAATCGTGGCTTGGGTTTGGGTATGCTGATCATCCATGCAGCCGCTATTGCACACAACGGAACCGTTCTAATTACAGATGCAGAGCCTTGCGGCTGCAAAATCACAATCACAATGCAAATTTCCAAGGAAGCGCCTGTATTAAAACAGAATCCTGTTCTGATCAATATCGATCCAAAAGGCGGTATTGATCCTGTTATGATTGAATTAGCTGACTTCCTGCCGCCGGAATTATTCTGATATTTCCATTCCCGCCCCAAAGGGGCGGGTTTTTTATAAATAACTTTTCAGATACCTACCGGTATAGCTCTGTGAAACTGCCGCAACCTGTTCAGGCGTACCCTGCGCAACAACATAGCCGCCTTCATCACCGCCTTCAGGTCCGAGATCGATCACATGATCCGCCGTTTTGATTACATCCAGATTATGCTCAATTACAAGAACCGTATTGCCTGCATTAACAAGTCGCTCAAGAACCTCAATAAGCTTGTGCACATCTGCCGCATGAAGTCCTGTGGTCGGCTCATCCAAGATATAAATCGTCTTACCTGTTGCCGTTCTGGAGAGCTCTGTTGCGAGCTTCACGCGCTGCGCCTCGCCACCGGAGAGCGTTGTGCTGGATTGACCAAGCTTAACATATCCAAGGCCAACATCAACCAAGGTCTGAACCTTGTTGCGGATCTTTGGAAGGTTCTCAAAGTAGTCCAGTGCTTCATCTGCGGTCATATCCAAAACCTGAGCAATATTTTTTCCTTTGTAGCGAACCTCCAAAGTCTCACGGTTATACCGTTGTCCACGGCAAACCTCACAGGGAACATAGACATCAGCCATAAAGTGCATCTCGATCTTCACAAGACCATCACCGTTACAAGCTTCACATCGGCCGCCCTTAACGTTAAAGGAAAACCTGCCCGGACCGTAGCCACGCATTTTCGCATCTGCGGTAGAAGCAAACAGATCCCGAATATCATTGAATAAGCCTGTATAGGTAGCCGGATTGGAACGGGGCGTACGGCCAATAGGACTCTGATCAATATCGATCACTTTATCCAAATACTCCATACCCTCAACACACCGACAGGCACCGGGCCGTGTTCTTGCGTGATTCAGCTTCCCAAGAAGTGTTTTATTAAGCACTTCCCCTACCAAACTGGATTTGCCTGAGCCGGAAACACCGGTCACACAGCAAAGGGTACCAAGCGGTATTTCAACATCAATATTTTTGAGATTATTCTCATTCGCACCGCAGACACGCAAAAAGCTGCCATTGCCCTGCCTTCTGGATGCAGGAACAGGAATTTTCTTTTTTCCGGACAAATACTGACCGGTAATGGACTCCGGTTCGTTTTCAATATCCTCTACGGTACCGGCCGCCACAATCTTGCCACCATGAATGCCTGCACCAGGGCCCACATCGACAATGAAGTCTGCCGCACGCATGGTGTCCTCATCGTGTTCCACAACAATCAGTGTATTACCCAGGTCCCGAAGGCGCCGCAGTGTATCCAACAACTTGTCGTTATCTCTTTGATGGAGTCCGATAGAAGGCTCATCCAAAATATAAAGCACACCCATTAAAGAGGAGCCGATCTGAGTCGCCAAACGAATTCGCTGACTTTCACCGCCGGAAAGTGTGGATGCAGCACGAGAAAGCGTCAGGTACTGAAGACCTACATCCATCAAAAATCTTAACCGGGATACAATTTCCCGTACGATCTGTTCTGCAATAATTGCCATATTGCCGGTCAGCTCCAGAGACTCCATAAACTCCAGACACTGCTGAATGTTCATGCGGCAGAAATCCATAATACCAATGCCGCCAACAGTCACAGCACGAGCAATATCCGACAGTCGATCACCATGGCAACTGGGGCAAGGAGCCGTGGCCATACACTCTTCCAATTCTTTTCTGGCAGCATCAGATTGCGTTTCACGGAATCGGCGGCTGATATTATTCAGAATACCTTCAAAGGGCTGCTCCAAAACACCCATACCGTTGCCTCGGTTATAAGTCATTCTAAGCTTTTCGCCCTTTGTTCCATACAAAATCACATCCAGCGCATCTCTGGAAAGTGTACTGACCGGGTCCGTCAAGGAAAACTTGTACTTTTGAGCAAGTGCCTCAAAGTACATTCTAAAAATGGAATCCGTTCTTGCACTACTCCAACCACTTGCCTGAATAGCACCGTCAAAAATGGATTTGGACTTATCAGGTATCACAAGATCTTCATCTGCGATAAGCTGAAAGCCAAGACCGGAACAAGCCGGACACGCACCGGCAGGATTATTAAAAGAGAACATTGTAGGCTCAAGGTCTGTAAGGCTTACACCACAATCCTCGCACGCATAATTCTGTGAAAAGCTCAGTTCCTCGCCACGGTCGGGAAGATTGATGATCACAATACCGCCCGAGTGTACGCAAGCCGTCTCAATAGAATCTGTTAATCTGCGGCGTTGACCTTCCTTGAGCACAAGACGGTCAACCACAAGCTCAATGGTGTGTTTTTTATTCTTATCGCAGAGGATCTCCTCATTTAGATCATATAAACTTCCATCAACACGCACACGAGTAAAGCCGGATTTTCTCGCATCCTCAAACACCTTCAGATGCTCGCCTTTTTTACCTCTGATAACAGGAGAAAGGACAATAAACCGCGTCCCCTCGCCCAATGCCTCCACGCGGTCAACGATCTGATCAATGGTCTGCCGACTGATTTCCTTGCTGCATTTGGGACAATGGGGAATACCGACCCGCGCCCAAAGCAGGCGAAGATAGTCGTGGATCTCCGTAACTGTTCCCACAGTGGATCTGGGGTTTTTTGAAGTTGTTTTCTGATCGATGGAAATAGCGGGAGAAAGGCCGTCAATGGAATCTACATCCGGCTTATCCATTTGCCCTAAAAATTGACGGGCATAGGAACTGAGGCTTTCAACATAACGGCGTTGTCCCTCAGCATAAATTGTATCAAACGCAAGGCTCGATTTGCCCGAGCCGGAAAGTCCGGTGAAAACAACAAGCTGATCTCTTGGAATGACCAGATCAACATTTTTAAGGTTGTTCTCTCTTGCACCCTTGATAATAATACGATCGTTCATATAATGCTCCACTAAAACAATGATTATATATTATACCATTAATCTACAATTTTAACAAGTATAATATCAAAAAATCCTCCTTATTATAAGCAGCATAGTATCCATCGTTTACTCATAAGTTAATATGGCAGCATATAGCAGGGAGGGAGTTTTATGGCAGATACAATCGAAGACCGCGCCTGCGAATTGGCTGTTTACATGATTGAAACCGGTGCTACTGTGCGATCGGCAGCATCACATTTTGGAATATCCAAATCTACTGTTCATAAGGATCTATCACAGCGACTTCCACAATACAACAAAACACTGTACAATCAAGTAAGAGTAATATTGGACATAAACAAAGCACAACGGCACATTCGAGGCGGTATGGCTACAAGGCTAAAATATAAAAAGAACGCTTCATCATAAAAAATGCCCCGGGATCACCGCAAGGTCATTAAGTGCGTGTTATTGCGAACCAGTGACACGGTCACTGGTTCGCAATCTCCTATGTTCGTTACACCGGAGATTCCCACGACCAGTTTGCAAACTGGTCTCGGAATGACAAACTATCTTAACTTAATGACATTGGGGATCATCGGGGCAAAATTATTGGATTGAAAAGAAAACCGCAACATGATACAATAGGACCAAGAGGTGATTCCATGTTTAATATTACATTGATCGCAATGGGAAAACTTAAAGAAAAATTTTACATTTCCGCCGCTTCAGAATACGAAAAACGCATGATGGGATATTGTAATTTTCAGCTTATTGAGCTTCCGGAGGTCCGTCTGCCGGATAACCCCTCCCCTGCCAATATAACTGCAGCCTTGGACAAAGAAGCAGAAATGATCCTTTCCAAAATTCCAAAAGGATCCTGGTTCTGCATCCTGACACCCGAGGGAAAGCTTCTTTCGTCTGAGCAACTGGCTTCTAAGATCAGCAGCATCAAGCTCTCAGGAAAAAGCAGTGCCTGTTTTCTGATCGGCTCATCCTTTGGAATCAGCGATAGAATAAAAAGTATTGCCGATTTTAAGCTATCTATGAGCCCAATGACATTCCCCCATCACTTGGCACGAGTCATGGTATTAGAGCAGTTGTATCGGGCCGAGGCCATACAGGCTGGGTCAAAATATCATAAATGATCAAAATTCCCCGGAGGCATACATAACGGCAGACAGTGCACACAGCGGTGCAGTTTCACAGCGCAAAATCCGCTTGCCCAAAGTGCAAGTTTCGATGCCACACTCCCCCGCCAGATCTACTTCTTTTTGGTCATAGCCACCTTCCGGGCCGGTCAGCAAACTGACCGTTTCATATTGACCTGTTTGCAGTGCGCTGTGCAGCGTTGTTGCCTGTTCATTCTCATAAAACAAAATAGCTTTGTCAGCCTCTCTTGCCTTTTGTAACGCCTCTTTATAAGATGAACAAACACAGACCTCAGGTATAACTCCCCTGCCTGATTGCTCCGCTGCAGCGGCCGCAATCTTCTGCCAACGTTCCAGTTTCTTTTTCAGACTCTTATCATCAGGCTTTGAAACACAGCGTGCCGAAGGATATCCAACGATTCTGACCGCACCAAGCTCGGTTGCTTTTTGAATCACATGTTCAAACTTATCACCCTTTGAAAAGGCCATAAACACAGAAACCCGCAGCTTCGCCTCATTGGCACTTGCCATTCTGTTTTGAACCACAAGGCTGATCTGCCCCGCACTTACATCACTGACCGTGCATAGACATTCCTGTCCCTGACCATCGCAAACCAGCACCTGCTCTCCGTTTTTCAGCCGAAGCACCTTGGCGTGTTCTGCATTTTCACCGGTAAGTACAATGAATTCAGGCTGCATCTCATCCGGTGTCACAAAAAACCGTGTCATAACATCCTCTCCTTTTTAAGAAGTATAGCATACATAGTCATTAAAAACAACCATCCATTTTTTCAAAAAATGATTGACAAATTGAATATACGTTGTTATAATACTCAAGTCCATGCGAGAGTGTTGGAATGGTAGACAAGCACGTTTGAGGTGCGTGTGGTTACGCC
>CAYMPY010000100.1:0-8666 GCA_964392535.1 uncultured Oscillospiraceae bacterium | reverse complement strand
GGGGATGCCCAGCTCCAGCAGCTGTGTGGTGAAGAACAAGCTACGGCTTAAGTTGGTGGCATCCACGATGTTAATGATGGCATCGGGATTCTCTTCCTTTACATAAGCACTGGTGATGCTCTCCTCAGAGGTAAAGGGAGACATGGAGTAGGCTCCGGGCAGGTCTACTGCAATGATCTCCGCACCGGCGGGACAGAAGCTCTTTTTAATGGGGCTCATTTTCTTTTCAACGGTAACACCGGCCCAGTTGCCCACCTTTTCGTTCTTGCCGGTCAGGGCGTTGAACATGGTGGTTTTGCCGCTGTTAGGGTTGCCGGTCAAGGCAATTCTCATAATTTGCTCCTCCTGCTATTTGGCGTTAGCGTATGCTAACTGATATACAAAAAATATTGGGTGGGCTATTATCACTTTATTTTAAATGATAATAGCCTCAGCCAATTGATTGTCAATATTATAGCGGCTATCCTTGATGGATACGGTACAGCCGCCTCTGCGGCGGGATACTACGGTGATGGGTTCGCCGCTGTAGCATCCGAGCGTAAAGAGAAAGCTGTTGAGCTCCTCGTCATCCGTAAGGATCTCTTTTACGATATACTCGATGCCCTCCTGCGCGTTCAGTAAAGTCATAACACCGTCACCCGATTCGTTCCGAGGGGAGTTAGCCTCGGCTAATTCTTCAACAGTTTATCACTATTGGGAACAGTTGTCAAGAGGTTTTTTGAAAAATTGGATAAATATTTTTATGAGTCCTCGTTGTGCAGCCCTATTTCATTTTTAGGGGTATGACCAAAGAATTTGCAGTAGGAACGGTAGAAGGTGGAATAGTCGGAGTAACCGCACCAGGAATAGACATCTGTAGGCTTTTTGCCCTGCAGAAGCATGGTCTGTGCTGCCAGGAGCCGCTTGGTGCTTATGAAGTTTCCAACAGAAGTGCCGGTGGCCCGCTTGAAGCGGCGGCACAGCTGTGCCCGGCTGATGTAAAAGAATTGCGCCATATCCTCCAGGGATATTTTTTCACCTAAATGGGCGTTGAGGTACATGAGCATGCGGTTTTCCAGCGTTTCTGTCTGCGCAAGAGCCGGGGGAGCTACCTCGAAGACCCGGCTGATGGCACTCAGCAGCAGCACCAGCGCAGCAACGCAGCCCGGTCGGTGGTTTCGGTTGTCGTAAAGGAGGCGAAAAATGCTCCAGGTATCGCAATCCACAAAATCAGCTTTTCGGTACAGATTGCCTTTGCCGGATTCCCGATCATTAAAGGGCCGCATCAGCACACCGTCCGGATCAAGGGTAGCAAAAAGCTCCGGCTCAAAGCGTATAACAATGCGCTTATAGGTAGCACTTGACAGAATCTCCACATAATGGGCCTCGTTGGGGCGCATGAGCAGAATATCGCCGGGCTCCAAAGGATACTCTGAACCCTCCACATGATAGATCGCATCGCCACTGACAAAGCAATATAGCTCCGGACAGGGATGAAAGTGCATGGAAAAATCCTCCGGCCGGGGCGTCTCGTCCTCTGTGTAGAAAATACGCAGATTATTACCCTTATATAATGTAAGATTCATAGTTGCCTCCATAATGTAACCTGACCTTATTATACTCTACCATGAGATGATTTGCAATATTTAATAATTCAATATGTATTGTTCTTTGTGTGTAACAGGTGTTATAATTGTAATAGATAAATTGGATATTTCCTGGGAAATATCCGTAATCAGGAGGTTTATATGAAAAGCTTACGAAGAATTTTGTGCTTTTTGCTTGCGGCTGCACTGCTGTGTGCAGTGCCTGTCTGCGCTGAAACAGTATCAGATACTGCATCTGTCCAGGAGCTTGACGGTAACACTGTGATCACATGGGATGAGTTTTATTCTAATGTGACAGCAACCACCGGTACCGATAAGGGTGTGTTTACCCGTGTGACCGGCGCAGAGGGGGATTTTGAGACCTATCTGCAGTATGAGGTGCAGGGTATTACCACCGCTTCTGAAAACTCCCGCACCCTTACATATAAAGATACAGATAATTTGGGTATGACCGGCTTTATTGCAGCCGGTGATGCCTTGCTGCTGCGAATGATCATCCGTAGCGTAGGTCAGGAGGGAAAGACCAAGGCCACCACTTTGGAGGCCGGTGTGGGTACCACATCCAAGCCTTCCGGTACTGTTACCATTCCTACGGATTGGACAGAGATCTATGTGCCTTTGGAGGGCGGTGGTGTTGCCAATATGTTTACACTCCGGTTCGGTCAGTTTAACCAAACTGTGCAGATTGCAGACCTGACCTTGGTCAACTATGGCACTGCTGTAACAAAGGCAGACCTGCCCTCTGTGAGCCGGACTGCTGCTCCTGCTGCAGCAGGTATTGCAAAAGGAGGCACCGCGGTGACAACTGAAATGTTCCCGGGCGCCCTGTCCCTGATTACAGGCGAAACTTTGTTTATTGATCCCATCACTGCGGCAGAGGGCGATATGGTTCTGCTGACCCTGCCTGTACGGGCAAAGTCCAACTGCAGTACGATCACCGTTTCAGGTCCCGGTGTCAATATGACCTATAAAGTGCCTGTTCAGTGGAGTAATATTTATGTGCCCTTCACCTGTACCGGCAGCCTCAGTAATCTGACGGTCAGCGTGGATAACGGTGCTGTGGAATTTGGCACTGTGACTTTGGAAAATAAGGGCAGTGCCACCTTTGAGCAGCTGGCCCTGCAAAGCGGCATTTGGCTTTTGGAGGACTATGAAAGCATTGTGCTGCCGGAGTCTGCCGGTGTAAAGGCAAAGAATGAGGCCTTCTATACACAGGCCGGTATTTCCTCCGGAAGAACTTCTGATCTGGTGGTCAGCTCTGATGGCAATTATATTTATTCCATCGGTGACGGTATGCTGACGGTTACCGATGTGACTGATGCCAATAATCCTGTGGTCATGAGTAAGCTGACCGGCATGGGTGATGTGGCAGGCACCAGCTCCCTGGGCGATACCCGTCAGATCTGCCTGCTGCCGGGCAAGGGCACCGGTGGTGCAGATGCGGTGATCTTTACCTGCCGCAGCTATGGTGCATTCATTTTTGATATGGCTGATCCCACCGCACCTGTAGAGCTGGCCCACTACGATGCACTGGAAATGGCCACCGGACTTGCGGTCTATGGGGATTACGCCTTTATCTGTAACCGCTATTACGGCGTTGAAGTGGTTGATCTGTCCGATCCTACCGCCCCTACCCATCTGTGCATCATTCTCAATGAGGGCGGCGAGGTCCAGTCCTGCAAGATCGTGGATGGCATCCTTTATGCCGGTGAGTATAACAACAACTGCGTATCCATCTATGATGTGAAAGACCCCTTAAACTATAAGAAGCTGGGCACCTGCAGCCTTAACGGCAGAGGTGACGGTATGGCTGTTGCCACCCTAAACGGTAAGACCTATCTGTATGCCGGTACCGGTCATCACAGCACAGCCGGTCTTGCCAACTCCACGCCGCTGAGCAACCTCAGCTACGGTCAGGGTAACGGTCTGGACATCTTTGACGTGACCGATCCTGCCAATCCCGTGTGGCTGTCCACCTCCAAGATCGACGGACGGTTCTATAATACCGCCTGCGACTTCTGGAGTGCGGAGTATGCCTACGATGCCGCAACCGGCAAAAGCTATGCCTACTTGGTCAGCACCTTTAATGGCCTCTATGTATTCGATGTGACCGATCCCAAAGCGCCTGTCCGTGTGGCTCATATCGCACTGGAGCTGCTGCCGGATTCTCCCAACTACGGCTCCTACGGCCTGACCAGCTCTTCCAGAGCATTTATCTATAACTTCGATACCACAGGGGACAGCCCTGTAAAGTACGGCGCTGTTGGCGCAGTGGCGGCAGATGACGGTGTTTTGTTTATTGCCGGTGCGTCCTCTGACCTGTATGTGTATCCTGCAGCCTTTGGCTTCAAGCAGACTGCCGGTTCTGAAGATGCAGAAATCGCAGTGAGCGGCGACTACTACAGCTTCGATGCCTTCAAGGATTTGGAAGGCTATGCCTCCGCAGCGGTAGAGGGTGGACAGACCTATGCGGTGGATACCTTAGGAGATTATGTTTATGTAGCTGCCGGCGCAAAGGGCATTGCCATCTATAATAAGGCACTGGAGCTCCAAAAGACCGTTGCTACCGAAGATATCTGCTATGACCTGTATATTCAGGATGGCAAGCTGTACGCTGCCGAGGGCAGAGCAGGTGCGGCTGTTTATACCATTGACGGCCAGAGCCTTACTGAAGCCTGGCGGCATGAATCTACGGTAGGTCAGGTGACCACCATTCGTCCCTCTGCTACCGGCAAGTTCGTTGCGCTTCATGTGGGCGCAGTGACCGGACAGATCGTCCGTGTGGCAGATAAGGAAACTGTTGTTTCTGTGAAGGCAACCTCTCAGATGTATCATCATAATGTTACAGCGCTTGTAAACGGTCGGTACATGGGCTTTTGGGCCAACTCCTCCTCTGAGCGCTGGTATGACTTTGGCGAAAATGATAGTTTGGATACCCCTGTCCGTGTGACAGATTCTGCCTCCGGCTATACCCCCAGAGCAGCCATGACCGGCGGCATTACTGCTTACGGTGATCAGGCACTGGCTACCAACAGCGGTGGTTATGTGCTTTATGACCCCAATACCATTTCCTCTTCGGAGATGGCAGCATTGACGACCATCAAGCCTGTGAATGGCTACGGCTCTGCGACCAAGGTCAATATCTACGGCAAGGCAACCGTCTCCGGGAATATGATGGTATCCTGTGACCGTATCTACAGCAGAATTTATATTACGGACATTACCAATATTGATGCCCCCGTGCTGCTGGCTTCCTTTACGGGTAGTGTCGGCAACCCCGATATTGCAAAGGTAACCGATGGCACAGTTTATATCCCGTTGGGCTATATGGGCCTTGTGAAATTTGACCTTCAGCAGTTTGAGCCGGCAGGGGATATCCATTTAGGCGGCGACCATTGTATCTGCAACGGTGACGTGAAGGATCATGCCTGTGAAGGTCTCACCTGGCAGCCCTGGGGCGCAACAGACGAGGAAAAAACCAGTCTGCCCGCCTCCGGTAACTACTATCTGGTGGATGATCTGACTGTTACCGAAAAACAGGTTAAGAGCGGAACGCTGAATCTGTGCCTCAACGGTCATACGGTTTCTGCCAAGGATACAGCCCGTGTGGTCAGTGCCAGAACCGGCGGCAAGGTGAACATTACCGATTGCAGAGGCAGCGGCGAGATCCTGTCTGCTGCCTGCAACGGCGCAGGCGGCGCAGTGTACTTAGACACCGACAAGACCTCTGAGTTCTCCCTCTATGGCGGCACCATCCGCAGCACCCAGGCCATCAATCAAAACGGCGGTCTGATCTACTCTGCAGGCGGTACGGTCAATATCCACGGCGGTGCGGTCCGGGACGGTGCTATTGTCAATAACGGAACAACTGCCAAGCATGGCGGCAACATCCGCACAGGCGGCGTGCTGAATATTACCGGCGGTATTATTGCCGACGGTACCGCCTCCGGTGTTACCGGAACCAGCGGCAGCAGAGCAGGTAATATTTATATTGAAGCCACCGGTACACTGAATCTCAGCGGCGGCATTGTCGAAGGCGGCACAGCTGCCGGTGAAAATGGCGGTAATATCTATGCCGCAGCCGGTGCAAAACTGAATATTTCCGGCGGCATTATCCGGGACGGTGAGGCCACCAAGCGTGGCCATAATATCTATGTGGATTCCAATTCCTCCAAAATCACGGAGCTGCATATTTCCGGCGGTCTTATTGACTTTGACGAGACTATTGCGGCCTCCGGCTTAGGCGGTAATATCTATGCCAACAGTTATGCGCAGATCACCGTCAGCGGCGGTACGATCCGTGGCGGCAAGTCCGGCTCCGGCGGCAATATCTACATGAATGTCCTGTCGAAGGTGACTGTTACCGGCGGTACTATTGAAGGTGGTTATGCAACCAACGGCGGCAATGTGTATGTAAACGCTTCTGCTGAACTGGTTGTTTCCGGTGGCTGCATCAGTGGCGGTACGGCAAAGACCTCCGGCGGTAATGTGTATGCCGCCTATAACGCAAGCTATGCGGAGAGCTATGGCAAGGCGGATTCCTGTGTGACGATCTGTGGCGGCAATACCGTCAGTGGCGGCACAGCAGGCAGCGGTGCAAATGTTTATACGAGAGGCATCCTGTACATCGACCTGAAGGGTCAGAATCTTACGGGTGTAGATGCCAATGTGAGTAAATTCTGTGGCTATGACTCTGCTACCAACGGCTACGATGGCACGAAGGCCGGTAAGCTGACGTTGACATCCAGCGGCACAGTCCAAACCCACTGGAAAAATCCTGAAACCTTAAAGCGTTATCTGACGATCCAAAACGAGGACGGCAGCTACGAGTTCCATCGGTTCTATATTGGAATTACCTACATGAACCTGAAGCCCGGTGTGACCGGCGTGGGCTATAAGGCCACGATCGCAGGCTCTGATGAAGTGCTTGCAATGATCGAGAGCTACGGCTATAAGTTCTGGATCACGGAGGACAAGGTGGCAGCTGCCACAAAAGCCGGTGCGCAGCTGGATAACATGACCACGGTTACTGCACGCATCCAGAATTTCGATGTGGATAATTACGGTGAAACACCCATTAACGGCAATGTGTTTATCGAGCTGAAGGATGGCACTGTAATCGAAAGCACTGTTAGCTCCTTCACATTGCGGCAGATGATCGAGAAAATCAATGAGAATGCAGAAAGCTATTCTTCAACACAGCTTTCTGCGCTGAAGGTTATGTGTGAAAAGTATTTAGATGCCATGGCTGATTGGGAAATCAGCAATATTCTGGATAACGCAGCATAATCACAGTAACTGTCTCAAAATAATTAATCGTAGGGACATCCGTCTTCGGGTGTCCGGAAAAAAAGTAAAAAAGAGGGTAACCGGTACATTTTTGTATCAGTTACCCTTTTTTCGGACACTCCGGAGGAGTGTCCCTACGGTGTTTGGTCGATTTTTTGGTTTAGTAAGACAATGTATTTTTAAATAAGAATCATTCTTATTGACAAAATAGGATCATGATGTATAATATGGATAGAGTGAGAATTTGGAGGTGTATTTATGCGGCTTGTACTTTTGACAGCCCTTGGTGTAGGTGGTGCCACGGTGTTTGGCACACTTTTGGGTTTTATATTTAAGAAAATCTCCCACCGCTTCAGTGATATTGTGCTGTCCTTTGCGGCAGGCGTGATGCTGGCTGCGGCGGTGATCGGCCTGATTCTGCCGTCACTGGAGCATGGGGAAGGTGTACTGGGGCTTGGAATCACGGTTGCAGGTATTTTTGTTGGCGCATTGTGCCTGAATCTCTTTGATAAGGTGGTGCCTCATTTACATCGTCTTTCCGGCGTGGATCAGGAGGCGCACCCGGACGGAACAGCGAAGCTCAATAAGGTGCTGCTGTTTGTGACGGCTATTGCCATCCATAATCTGCCGGAGGGTATTGCGGCCGGTGTCAGCTTTGGCACAGGGGATACCGCCGATGCCATCACCGTTGCAGGCGGTATTGCACTGCAAAATATTCCCGAGGGTATGGTGATCGTGGCCCCCATGCTTGCATCGGGCATCAAGCCTGCAAGAACGTTTATTATTGCGGCCATGACCGGCGTGGTGGAGGTATTTGGCACACTGTTGGGTTATTTGGCGGTGACCGTATCTTCCGCAATACTACCCTTTGCCCTGGCCTTTGCAGGTGGCACCATGCTCTATGTGATCAGTGACGAAATGATCCCGGAGACCCATGCTCACGGCTCTGAACGAGGTGCGACCTATGCA
The DNA here is from genome assembly GCA_964392535.1 of uncultured Oscillospiraceae bacterium. Lineage (GTDB taxonomy): Bacteria > Bacillota > Clostridia > Oscillospirales > Oscillospiraceae > Faecousia. The sequence goes on along the minus strand of CAYMPY010000100.1, from coordinate 822 downwards.
CTGCTGGTGGGTTTCTGCGTAATGCTGATCACGGACTATTTCTTGTAAATACTGCAAAACCATCGGGAAACCGATGGTTTTTTGTTGAAAAAGTTTAGCTTTATGGTACTCTTATAGTATAAAACTCACGAAGGAGTGCTGATAAATGAAAAGAATCATTGCAGGTATACTATGCTTTATATTGGTACTGTCCCTTGTGCCCATGACCGGTGCGGCGGAGGCGGAAGTATTTACCGTTTATCTGGATCAGACAAACGGCTCTGACAGTAACAGCGGCCTTACGGAGTCTGCGGCGGTCAAAACCTTTGTCGGGGCATATAAGCTCTTATAAAATGAAATGCCCGATAGTATCGCAGCCTCTGCAAAAATCGTGCTGGTTAGTGACTACGATTATGCCTTTACCGGTACTACCTACCGCAAGGATATTGCGTCGTCTACCTATGTTCATAGCTACGATGTGACCATCTGCGGCAAGACCCCCGATGTAAGCCTGACCTTTACTATTCTCGGCAATCCTATTTGGGGCTTATTGGACCGACCACCTTTGAGAATATCACTATGTGTCTTTCTGAGAGTGCCACCAATAAGTATCTGAGCATCCATGGCCGTGGCGGCAGCTATCTGAAGATCGGTAACAATGTGATCACCTCGGACAATACGGATCGGCTGCTCAGCTTAAGCGCAGCACCCTATTTTACCACCTCTGAGGTCTGCGCTTTAGAGGTCAATTCCGGTGCATGGCGGAATCTGTATGCCAGCGCATATACCGGCACGGTGACCTGTAAGGTTCAGAAGCACTTTAAGGATGCCGAGACCCTCAAG
>CAYMPY010000099.1:0-8709 GCA_964392535.1 uncultured Oscillospiraceae bacterium | reverse complement strand
TCGAGTCCGCTGCAGGCAAGCTTCTTCGCAGCATTCGTCTGTTCGATATTTACAGAGGAAAAGGCATTGAGGATGGTCAGAAGAGCATGGCATTCTCTCTGGAACTTCGTGCTGACGACCGCACCCTGACCGACACCGATTCCGAGCAGGTAATCACTAAGGTGCTGTCTGCACTGAAGGAAAAACTGGGTGCCACCTTGCGCTAATGTCAAAATTTACAGATTTTTTGACAAAAACCACTTTACAGCTTAAAAAAATTAGGATATAATGGCTTTAATATTTGAAAGGAGGTCGTCCCATGGCGGATAACAACCAAAGTACCATTAAATTTAATGTTCCAAGTGATGATAAGGAACATATGCGTCAGCGTCTCCGCAGTGTGTTCGACGCCTTGACCGAGAAGGGTTATAATCCTATCAACCAGATCGTCGGCTATCTTCTTACTGAAGACCCGACATACATTACAAACTATAATAACGCAAGAAGCACCATCTGCAAAATCGACAGAGAGGAGCTTCTGCAGGCTCTTTTGCGTTGTTATTTGTTTGATGAAAAGTAATTTCGGTTGTGAGGCTTTTGAGTATCAAAAGCCTCACGCCAATATTTCCAGGAGGTTATTATGTCCGAAGAAAAGAAGATTTTAACATACAAAGGTCATCCCCTTATGCGTTTGGGTAATATGATCTATTACGGTTCCATGGCTGACAGCCACATTGTTATGCTTCAGGTTTTGGAAACTGCCAAGCAAGGCGATACAGAAATTGCAACCCGCGTATCTGTCCAGCTTCAATTAACCGATCCGGCCATTAAAAGCCGTGACCGTGTGGTTAAGAAAAGCGAGAAAGCCGGACTGTTTATTGCCCTTGATGTTGGTTCCGTATGGCTTGAAAGAGCATTAGCCGGAAAATAATTATTATGCCGCTGATTTTTCAGCGGCATTTTTTCATATAAAACTAAGTTCAGGGTAAAATATCCCCAAAGAGGGTGATATATATGTTCGACCAATCTGTAGGTAAAAACAGCATGATCTTCACGCATCCACCAATCATTCATTCCTGGGCAAGTGTTGCAGGAAAGAAGGAATCGGAGGGACCTATTTCTCATCACTTTGACAAAATCTCAAAAGACACATATTTCGGTGAAAAAACCTGGGAATTAGCAGAAAAGAGAATGCAGCAGGAGACCCTGGACATTTTACTGTCAAAAGCGAATATTCAAAAAAGCGATGTTGGTGTGGTTTTGTCCGGCGACCTTTTAAATCAATGCATAAGCTCAGCGTTCACTTTAAGAAATGCCGATATTCCACATTTTGGATTATACGGAGCCTGCTCTACAATGTCCGAAAGCATATTGCTCGGTGCTATGATCGTAGGTAGTGGCTTCCGGGACCGTGTTATTGCTATGACCTCATCCCACTTTGCTTCCTCAGAACGACAATACAGGTTTCCGCTAGGATACGGCGGCCAGCGTACACCAACATCACAATGGACCGTGACCGGTGCTGGAGCAGTGTTATTGACACAAAAGGGGTATGGCCCGAGAATAACTTCCGGAACCATAGGCACAGTAAATGACCTTGGAATCGTTGATGCCAATAACATGGGCTGTGCAATGGCCCCCGCTGCTCTTAGCACTATAAAAACCCATCTGAGTGATTTAAACATCGAACCAGATTATTATGACCTGATCATTACCGGTGATTTGGGCCAGCTTGGAAAAGAAGCATTATTATCTCTTGCGGTACAAGATGGCTTATCTTTAGCAGGGAGACTGATCGATTGCGGAACTGTTATTTTCGATACGCAAAAGCAGGACGTTCATGCAGGTGGCTCTGGCTGCGGCTGCAGTGCAACAGTATTATGCAGTTACTATCTGAAAAAAATACAGGAAGGAACACTGAAGCGAATCCTGTTCTGTGGAACAGGTGCACTGCTCTCCCCTACCTCCGTACAACAGGGACTGCCAATATCGGGCATTTGTCATGCCGTAGCTATTTCAGGAGGTTAAAACAATTGGATTATCTTAAATCATTTTTGATAGGCGGCCTGCTATGTGTGATCGGGCAAATTTTAATCGATAAAACAAAGCTTACTCCTGCAAGAATTTTAGTTTGCTATGTTGTGGCAGGTGTTTTCCTTGGTGCTGTTGGTTTATATGGCTATCTCAAGGACTTTGCAGGTGCAGGCGCCAGTGTTCCTTTGACAGGCTTTGGATCGCTCCTCGCAGAGGGTGTACGCAAGGATGTGGACAAACTTGGATTTATGGGGATTTTTACAGGTGGGTTAAAAGCATCTGCCGGAGGAATAACAGCAGCTATACTGTCAGGGCTAATTGTAAGCCTCATTTTTAGAGCAAAGGATAAATCCTGATACTATGGGCATACTAATGAAGCGGTAGTTCCGCATCAATTATTCGGAGGTAGAAATAAATGTTTATCGAGCAGAATAAGAATCAAAACAACAATCAGAACCAAAACAAGAATCAGAATCAGAACCAGAACAACAACCAAAATCAGCAGAACAGCAACAATCGCTGATTACGAGATCTGCCCGGGAGTAATCTCCGGCAGATCCTTCATGCAAATCCCCCCTGATGTTATTATCCTACATCAGGGGGGATCCTATCTATTATATGTCTCTTAGTCCACGATTACCGTGCCATCACCCTTCAGTATGATCTTCATACCGTCTTTAACATAATCGAGGAATTCTTCACCCAGGCTGTCAACAACAGGCATCGTCACATCGTCCAGCCATACATCGGCAAGAACCGCACCTGCAGCAGCCAGGGAATCGATAGGCTGAGAGAATAACATACAAGCGGGATTACGTTTCATGGAACAGGCGCAGTAGAGCACCAAACCACCGGTAGTAGATCCAATTGTTTGAGGCAGACACAGTGCCTTACCTGCCATCTGCTTGCCATAAAGATCCTGGTTATTCTGATCACCGCAGGTGGCTTTTTTATCGCCGAACTGCAGGGCCTTCTGGAAAGAAGCAAGTGTATTCAGTCCCCCGTGGGATACTAGCGCTTCGGCAGTACAAGTACCTGCTGCAATAACACGACCTTTAAATTCCTTCATCTTACTTCCCTCCCTTGGTGATCTGTGCAAGGATCTCGTCATCGGTATAATAGCGAGCCGTTGTATATGTACGCAGCTTATTGCTGGAGGTGATCACCGGCATCTTACCTGCCAGGGGATTATTCATATACATCAGCGGACAGATATAAGAGGTAATCACGCCGGTAGCCTTCAACCGTGCTGCATAAGGTGTTTTCTCAAACTCCTTCAGAACGGCAGGAGAAGCAGTAAACACCGTGGGAATAACCACTTTAGTCTTACCGGACTTCTTTAAGCCCACCTCTACCCTGTCGGTCCAATCCTTCAACTGCTGCAGACTCATATGGGGACAGCCCATAAAGCACAGCTTGGGCTTTGCATCCTTTTTCTTCCAGATAACCGGGTAGCTGTGGTAGATCCGCTGCAGCTCTGCATCATCGATCACATAGGTTGCGGCACCTTCAGCGATCAGGCTTTCACCCAATTCAACAGCCTCAGGAGTCAGACCGTCCACATGGTAGAGGCCAACTGCGCCGTTGGAAGCAGTTGCAGCGCCCATATCCTTCAGATATGTACAAGCTGCATCATCCAAAGTATTACCGATCCACTGATCAAGGCCCTTAATATAAGGAACGGCTTCCATAACCTTCATGCCGATTGCAGAGCCCAGCAACTGTGCCTCAGGCTTCTTGGTAGTCTTGATCTCAATGATCCAGGTCGCTTTACGGCCTTCGTCGGTCAGCAAACCAAAGTAAGGTACATAACCAACAACGGAGCCCATAATATCGATAATGCCGGAGTTGCGGTTACAACGTGCGCCCAGGACAGAGTTGGCATAAACAACAGCTGAGGACTCTGCCCAACTCAGCACATCGCCCTTTTGGGGCACATTGCCCATCTGTTCCACATAGCAGGTACAACTAAAGGCATCCTTTTCCATAAGGCCCATCTTATTAAGCTGGTCTTCATAGAAGTCCTGCTTAGAATACATAAAATTATTAAAGATGAAATCCAGCAGAAAATTACTGGGCACATTCTTATCAAGCGGTCTGGGGTCCACAGAGAAGGTTTGCTTGGAGATTGCGCCAGCCTCGATCAGCTGATCCATAATGGAATACACCGGGCCCAATGCCTTCAGGCCAAAGGAAGTAACAAGGTGATTATGCTCGCTGGTAACAGGTACAAGCTTGGTCGCACCAAAAACCTCACCGTAGCGGACCATCGTCTTCATGACCTTAGCCAGCACGTCGCCCTGCTTACCGTCTAATATTTCCTGTTGTTCAGGGGTTAACTGCATCATAATAATTCCTCCTTATTACAGCTTCATAGCCACATCCCAGGCCTGCCAAATGACGCTTCTGAGGTTACCAACCTCAGAGCAGTCACCGACCAGGTGGACGCCCTTTTGTGCCACAGGCGCGCTCTTATAGCCCACAGACAGAATCACGGAATCCGCCTCGATATCAAAGGTCTTGCCATCCTTATCGGTTACGGTAACACCCTTATCGGTAATGGATTTAAGCTTAGTTTCCAGGTGGACAGGAACCTTATTGGCATTAAAGAAGTCACGCAGGAAGCTGGAGTTTGCAAGGCAAACACCGGTCACAGCGATCAGGTCCTCCTTCATTTCCACAATGACAGGCTCCTTGCCCTGCAGATACAGTTCATAGGCAATTTCACAACCGGTCAAACCGCCGCCAATAATGGCAACCTTTTGACCTACTTCCTGCTTACCCAGTAAATAATCAACAGCCTGAATGCCCTTCTCACCGCCGGGCACAGGCAGCTTATTGGCCTTCGCACCGGTAGCAACAATAATCTCATCTGCATTCAAAGAAGAAATATCCGTAATCTCAGTGTTCAACTTTACATCAATGGGAGACTTGGTAATTTCCCTGTTATACCAGGCAATAAGCTCACGGTCCTTTTCCTTAAAGGAAGGTGCAGCAGCGGCAATAAACACACCACCCAGCTTATCGGACTTTTCGTACAGCGTGACCTTATGACCACGCTTTGCGCAAACAAGAGCAGCTTCCATACCGCCAATACCGCCGCCAATGACCGTAACGTTCTTGATCTTCTTTGCCTGCTCCAGCTTATACTTTTTAGACTGCATAGTCTGGGGATTTACCGCGCAGCGAGCAAGACCGCGGGTATCACCGAAGGACTGGTCGTTGGCATGTCCCTTATGAGAAGCAAAGTTAAAGCAGCCGGAATGGCAGCAAATACAAGGACGGATATCCTCCAGTCGCTCCTCGACCAGCTTGGTGATCCACTGAGGATCAGCCAGGAACTGACGGGCAACACCAACACCGTCAATACGGCCCTCAGCAACAGCCTGTGCGCCCACATCCGGTTCCATACGACCGGCGCAGACAACCGGAATATCCACAAACTTTTTAATATGTGCAACATCCTCCAGGTTACAATTCTGGGGCATGTACATAGGCGGATGAGCCCAGTACCAGGAGTCATAGGTACCGTTATCGGCATTAAGCATATCGTAGCCTGCATCCTGCAGGTACTTTGCAGCCTTCTCAGACTCCGCCATATCACGGCCAATTTCCGTATACTTCTCTCCGGGAACTGCACCGACACGGAAATCTTTAACCTTGGACTCAACACTATAACGCAGAGAAACAGGGAAATCCTTACCGCAGGTAGCCTTAATAGCCTGCACGACTTCCACAGGGAAGCGGTAACGATTTTCAAAAGAACCACCGTACTTGTCAGTACGCTTGTTAGTGTACTTCAAGGTGAACTGATCAAGCAGATAACCTTCGTGAACCGCATGAACCTCCACACCGTCAACACCGGCTTCCTTACAAAGTCTTGCAGTTTCAGCAAAGGCAAAGATGATTTCCTGGATCTGCTCCACAGTCATTGCAGGGCAAGTGATCTCAGGGTCCCATCTTGCAGGCAGCTCGCTGGGACTGGCCAGCTGATAGCTGGTGTCAATGACGGGTTTAACCAGTTTACGAAGAACTTTATTTTTATGTAAGGGCGCAACATGATCAGTAATGGCCCAGGAACGCCCCATACCGGCAGTTAGCTGAATAAACAGCTTTGCACCGGTCTTATGGATCTCATCCATAAACACCTTCAGCTCTTTGAACATTTTCTTGTTCTTATAGAGCCAGCCACCCCAAATAGTATCGCGCAGAGGTGCAATTCCCGGAATGATCAGGCCAACATTATTATTTGCACGCTCAAGGAAAAAGTTTGCAGCCTCCTTGTCAAAATGGCAGCCGGTAAACTCCATCCATCCAAACAAAGATGTGCCGCCCATAGGACACAGCACAATTCTGTTCTTGATCTCCACATTGCCTACCTTCCACGGGGTAAACAACGCCTCATACTTTTGATCCATAAGCTGATTCTCCTTATTTTTATTCAGCAGAAGCATTACTGCTATCATTATAATTATAGTGATTAAATGATGATATGTCAACAAAAATACAGGAGCAAACGCTCCTGTATTTAAAAGTATTCGGATACAAAGTCAACCTGCTGCACCTGAAAGCTTTTCCCATTCAGGTATTCAAGGATCCCCGCATCGGTTGTAAATTTGAAGGTCAGCTTATAAGAATACAGTGCTTGGTAATTCCTGCCAGCATTCTTTGGCAGCTTCCCGTATTTTCCGTCACCTAAAAGTGGGTGACCGGCATGGGCAAATTGGGCACGGATCTGATGTGTTCTGCCTGTGATCAGCTCACATTCAACCAGAGACAGTCCATTTTTACTTTGAAGCGTCTCATAGTTTGTCTGACAGGTTTTTGCGCCCGGCTTTGGAAAATCCGTTACAAAGACACGTTTTTTCTTTTCGTCCTTAAAAAGATACCCCTTCAGGCTGCCCTTTGCAGGCTTCGGAACTCCTTCCACAATCGCAAGATACCGCTTATCCATTTCACGGTCCTTAATTTTTTGATTCAGGATCCGCAGTGTTTCCGCATTTTTTGCTGCAATAACAATACCGCCGGTATTTCTGTCAATACGGTTGCAAAGCGCAGGCGCAAAGGCGTTCTCCCCTCTTGGACTCCATTCCCGTTTTTGATAGAGATACGCCTGAATATGGTCGATCAGTGTTCTTCCGTACTCTGCGCCGTCATGGGGATGGACTGCCATACCGGGCCGCTTATCTGCCAAGAGAATGTTTTCATCTTCATAAACAATGTTCAGCTTCGGCGTAGCAACTGTTAAATAAGCATTGTCCTCCCGGGGCTTTTCAAAAAACTCATCGTTAATATACAGCTGCAGCACATCCCCGGTCTTAAGCCGTGTATCCCGCTCTACACGGGCACTACCCAGTTTAATACGCTTGATGCGAATATACTTTTGAGCCAACGATGCAGGCAGAAGCGGCACGGCTTTCGCAAGAAAACGGTCAAGCCGCTGCCCCGCATCATTGGGACCAATTACAAATTCCTTCATAATCAAATCTCCGCCATACTATCCCGGAAATGCTGGTCGATCTGCTCAGAAAACTCCTTGGCAGGATTATAACCCATCTTACGCTGACGGTTGTTCATTGCTGCAACCTCTAAAATAACAGCAAGATTTCGTCCGGGGCGAACAGGAATGGTATTCATGGGAAGCTCCACACCCAATATCTCCATATGCTGATCTTCCAACCCCAGCCGGTCATATACCGCTTCCGGTTTCCAGTGCACAATATTTACCACTAAATCGATCTGATTTTCCGCCTTAACAGCACCCATACCAAAAAGCTTTGCAACATTAACAATTCCAATGCCACGAAGCTCTACATAGTTCCTGATCAGTTCCGGGGAAGCACCTACCAGAGAATCACTGGAAACCTTACGGATCTCTACCGCATCATCCGCAATGAGCCGGTGACCACGCTTGAGCAGCTCCACAGCCGCCTCACTTTTACCGATTCCACTTTCACCGATCAGCAGCAGCCCCTCACCGTACACCTCCACAAGTACACCGTGTCTTGTAATACTCGGTGCAAGTGCAGATTTTAAGTAAGCAATAATAGCAGACACAATGGTACTTGTGGCTTCCGTGCTACGCAGTACGGTAACATTATGCTTTTTGGCAATTTCCAGGCAATCTTCATCTACAGAAAGTCCCCTGCAAACAAGAAGCGCAGGAAACTTATAAGAAAAAAGCCTGTCAAAGGTAACATTCCGTTCTTCCTGTGTCAGCTTAAACAAATAACTCATTTCCACATTGCCCATCACCTGAAGACGCATAGGCTCAAAATGATCAAAATAACCTGCCAGCTGCAAGCCCGGTCTTGCCACGTCCTCCACGGTCAATCTGATCTTTTCATAATCTGTGGAGGCAAAAGCAATATCCAATTGAAACTCCTCAACAAGCTTTTTCAGAGGAATACTGGCCATATGAAACATATCTGTTCAGCTCCTTTGGTATTTCTATGTACATTATAGCTTGTGAATGCGTTAATATCAATCTTTTTTTGAAATACCAAAAATTTTTCCAAAAAAAGACTTGCTTTTTTCTTCAATATTTGCTATCATATCTTAGCGCCTGTAAATAGGCGAAATTTTGTGAGTCTTCATGCGGATAGGAGGTGCAGTGAATGGCGAAGTGTGATTATTGTGGCAAGGGCGTTACCTTTGGTATTAAGGTTTCCCACTCCCACAGACGTTCCAACCGTA
>CAYMPY010000098.1:0-8716 GCA_964392535.1 uncultured Oscillospiraceae bacterium | reverse complement strand
GGACTATCCGGTTATGAGCCGGAGGCTCTAACCAACTGAGCTAAGGGCCCGTAAATATCAGTGCCTGGGCACCATTGCCGAGTCATTATATCACTCAAAATCCAATCTGTCAAGATAAATTTCCGGAATTGACAACATATCCGAAAGATTCTATAATATGTATAATCACTCAATTGCTTGGAGGTGTTTTTGGTGTCTCAGATCATCAGAAACTTATTAAAGGATGTACCGATGCCTCGTTTTGTCCGGGTTCGGCAGGCGTTTTCCAGGGATCAGATCGAAGATGTACCCGGTGCGGTCCGGGATGCGCTGAAGCCGCTTGCCCCGCAGCTGCGGCCGGGAATGCGGATCTGTCTGACCTGCGGAAGCCGCGGTATTGACAATAACGCTGCCATTATCCGTGCAGCTGCTGATTTTTGCCGGGAGCAGGGTGCAGAGGCTTTTGCCATTCCGGCCATGGGCAGCCATGGTGGTGCGACAGCCGAGGGGCAGCGGGAGATGCTCCGCAGCCTGGGCATTACCGAGGAAACGATTGGCTGTCCCATTTATTCCTCCATGGAAACAGCTCTCATCGGCAACACAGAAGAGGGCCATCCGGTACAGATCGATAAATACGCCGCCGAGTCTGACGGCATTATTGTGATCAATCGCATCAAGCCCCACACCTCTTTCCGTGGCACCTACGAAAGCGGCCTGATGAAGATGATGGCCATCGGTCTTGGTAAGCAGAAGGGCGCAGAGGTCTGCCACGCTGCCGGCTTCCCCATGATGCATCATATGGTGCCTCTGTTTGGAACGGCCATTTTAAAATATGCGCCGGTGATTTTTGGCCTGGGCGTTATTGAAAATGCATTTGACAAAACCGCCCGCATCTGTGGTCTTAGTCCGGAGCAGATCATCACCGAGGAGCCCAAGCTTTTGAAAGAGGCTGCGGCCCTCATGCCCTCCCTGGGCTTTCAGGAATGTGATGTGCTGGTGGTTGACCGGATTGGTAAAAACATCAGCGGCTGTGGCATGGACCCCAACATTACCGGCGTTTTTGCTACCCCCGGTATGATCGGCGGCATCAAGGCCCAGCGGCGGTGCGTTTTGAGCCTGACAGAGCAGACCCACGGCAACGGCTACGGTATGGGTGCAGCCGATTGTATTACCCGGCGGCTCTTTGAGCAGCTGGACTTAGATGCCATTTATCCCAACTCCATAACATCCACCTCTTTGGGCTTTTCCAAGATCCCACTGATCATGGAATCGGACAGGGATGCCATTTCCCTGTGTATCCGCACCTGTAACGGTATTGATCGGGAAAAAGCCCGTGTGATCCGGATTTTGGATACACTGTCTTTGTCGGAGTTTGAGATCAGCGAAAGCCTGATCCCGGCACTGCCGGAGAATATGCAGGTCATATCTGAGCCCTATGCGCTGCCTTTTGATGGAGACGGAAATTTACTGTAAAGCGATAAAAAATATCCTTGCTATTTTTGGGGAAATCTAATAAAATAAGAGGGAAATTTTCTTTTAGGGGGATTTGGCCGTATGCCTGGTTTTGATCATAGCATGTATATAAAAAGTCAGTCTGCCTGTATCAGAGAGCGAATTGCGCAGTTCGGCGGCAAGCTCTATCTGGAGTTTGGCGGCAAGCTTTATGACGATCATCATGCATCCAGAGTTCTTCCGGGCTTCCAGCCTGACAGTAAGCTGCAGATGCTGCTGCAGATCAAGGAGCAGGTGGAGGTCGTGATCGCTATCAATGCCAATGATATTGAAAAGAATAAGGTCCGTGGTGACCTGGGCATAACCTACGATTCCGATGTGATCCGCCTGATCGGTATTTTTCGGGATTTCGGCCTGTATGTGTCCAGCGTGGTGCTGACCCGTTTTGCGGGACAGAAGCTGGCTACGGCCTTTCAGGCTCGCTTAGAGGGTATGGGCCTGCGGGTATATCATCACTATGATATTGAAGGCTACCCCTCCAACATCCAGCACATCGTCAGTGACGAGGGGTACGGAAAAAATGACTATATTGAGACCACCAGAGAGTTGGTGGTGATTACCGCTCCCGGTCCCGGCAGTGGCAAGCTGGCAGCTTGTATGAGCCAGCTTTATCATGACCATGCCCGGGGCATCAAGGTAGGCTATGCGAAATTTGAGACCTTCCCGGTATGGAATCTCCCCCTGAACCACCCGGTGAATTTAGCTTACGAGGCGGCCACGGCAGACTTAAGCGATGTGAATATGATCGACCCTTTCCACCTGGAGGCTTACGGCACCACCACCGTCAACTATAACCGGGATGTGGAGGCATTCCCGGTGCTGATTGCCATGTTTGAACGGATATTGGGTCAGTGTCCCTACAAATCCCCCACAGACATGGGTGTCAACATGGTGGGCAACTGCATTACCGATGACGAGGTTTGCCGGGAGGCATCCCAACAGGAGATCCTCCGAAGATTTTATACCGCTCTCTGTGACCAGAAAAAAGGCACAGTAGGGGAGGCACAGATATTCAAGCTGGAGCTTCTAATGAAAAAAGCCGGTGTAACCATCGAACAGCGGCGGGTCGTTACCGCAGCACTGGAGCGTGAGGCACAGACCGGCCTGCCTGCGGCGGCTATGGAGCTGCCGAATGGTGAAATTATCACAGGTAAGACCTCCGAGCTTTTGGGTGCATCTGCGGCACTGCTGCTCAACAGCCTGAAAAAGCTTGCAGGTCTGGAGGACAACCTGCATCTGATCTCTCCCAGTGTTTTGGATCCTATTCAGCACCTGAAGGTGGATCATTTAGGTAACCGTAATCCCCGCCTGCATACCGATGAGACCCTGATCGCACTTTCCATTTGTGCGGCTACGGATCCAAAGGCGGAGAAGGCCATGGAGCAGCTTCCTGCGCTGCGGGGCTGTGAGGTCCATTCCTCCGTGATCTTGTCTGAGGTGGACGAGCGGACCTTTAAGCGGCTGGGTGTGAATTTGACCTGCCATCCCAAATTCCAAAGTAAATAAAATTAATGGGCGTGTAGCAGCACGCCCATCTTTTTATTAAAGAACAGGAATATAGAAGGTCACGCCGGAATCGATCAGGATGGTGTTGCCGTTAACATAGGCATACAGGTCACCGCCGGTGGCCCCGGAGTAGTTTTCTATAAACAGGATCTGGCCATTATGGAGCATGAAGGGCAAAATAGCTGCGCCACTGATCTGACGGTTACTGCCGTCTGTGGAGGCAACATGGAGGGCACCGGTGTGTTTTTCGGCGTTGTAGCCGGTGAAGTAATAGATTTGATCACTGTCCGGCAGGTCACCGAAGCTTTGGAAATGCTCAAGTACCATGGGTACATCGGCTGCAAGCTCTGCGGTATTCAAAAACAGTGTTCCGCAGCCGGTTTCTTCATCGGCGTTTTTGAAGTACACCACCCGGTTATCTCCGGTAATGGTGATATTATTGGTGTAAACCTCGGTATCGTAGATCTGCAGGTCATCTACACCGAAAGCACCCAGGGTCAGCTGATAGAGGGTACTGCAGGCTGTGTCACGGTCTGTGAAGTAGGTGTGCTTGCCACTTCCGTCCATGCCGACACAGACCTTATTTTCCATATCCTCTAAGATGTATACATCCTTTTCGCTGACAAGCACCGTTTGATGCCGGGCTTCGGGGGCTTCCCCGGACTCGTCCTCCGGTTCTACCAGCTCCCACATGGTCAGCAGTGCCACAGGGCTTTCGGCGGCGGCTATGATCAACTCATCCACGTGCGCCAAAACCAATACGGTGCTTTGTCCATAGTGATAGTAAAGCTGGGAATAGCCTTCGGCGTTAGACAGGAACAGGGCTTTGCCGGTGGGGTAAATGAACCAGCTGATGGCATCGGCGCAGATCTCAGTCTCGCCCTTGCCGGTCATCCACTTGTGGATGGAGTTTTCCTGACGGTAGATCACAGAGCGGAAATCACCGGCCACATATAATATTTCGTCAACATGGTTATCGATTTTGGTCTTGGAAGATCCGGGGTTCTGTGCGTACAGCTCGCCTGTTGCGGTCAGGTACACCAAACGGCCACTGCCGTCGGCAACCTGGAAGTCATAGACATTTTTGCACAGCAGGTTGGATGTAGCGGGCTTGAGCTCGTACTGATAGAGGCCTTCGGTTGTGAGATAGGTTACGGTCATGGCATCACTGCTGATGTGATACCGGGTGACATTCTCTGCAACACGGACCGTCTCCCGCTCTTTTTTTCCTAAATTCTGATAGCACAGGTCAAAGGTCTGCACATCCTCACCGGAAATGGTCATATTCTCCGGGAAAAACAGGTACTTGCCGTTATCACTGAGGGTGGCACAGTACCGCAGATCGTAATCCACATCCGGCAGACTGCCATCAGTGGAGGTCAGGTTGGAGGTGACCCGGAAGGTGTTACTGCTAAGATCCGTATAGTACAGTGCGCCGTTTTTGATATACAGGCCGTAGTTGGGCCGTTTGTCCCGGTCAGACAGAAGCAGTGCTGCAGCAACGATCAGTATTACAGCTGCAGTCAGCACAATACTGCCCACAACAAAACGCTTTGTGGGCTTGAAGCTTTTTTTCTTTTTCGGCAGGTTTTCCTGAAATTCCTGATCTTGCGCCATAGGATGCTCCTCCTGATATTTTCCCTTATAATAATACTATCACGGAATTGCAAAAGTAGCAAATGAAATTTTTGAAAATTCGAAAGATATTTCCCACGCCCAAAGTGGAGGTCTGTCAGAAGGAAATAATATCCCAAAATGAGAGAATTTATATAATTCTTTCTTGACAAAAGAGATAGAACATTATACTATATAGAAGTAAAACCATGCACTCGCGACCCCCTAAAAATTTATAAATTGAGGTGTTTTCATGGAGAACCGAGAAAAGAAGGTCCTGGTTATCGGCGTCATTGGTGCTGACGTTCATGCCGTGGGCAACAAGATCCTCTACCATGCTTTCACAGAGGCTGGCTTTGAGGTTGTAAACTTAGGCGTTATGGTCTCCCAGGAGGAGTACATCGCCGCTGCCATCGAGTCCAATGCTGACGCAATTGTCGTCTCCTCCCTGTACGGTCAGGGCGAGCTGGACTGCCGTGGCCTGCGTGAGAAGTGCGACGAAGCCGGTCTGAAGGGCATCCCTCTGGTCGTCGGCGGTAACATCGTCATCGGCAAGCAGGTATTCGAAGAAGTAGAGAAGCGCTTCCTGGATATGGGCTACGATCGTGCCTTCCCTCCCGGAACCGCCCCCGAGACCACCATCGAAGCACTGCGTGAGCTGCTGCACATGGACGGTGAGACTGCGTGAAGGCTGTCTTACTGATTGATTTCGGTAGTACATACACAAAAGTAACCGCAGTGGATGTGGAGGCAGAGTGTGTTTTAGGAACTGCCCAGTCTTTCACAACCATTGAAACCGACATTAACGACGGTCTGAATAACGCCCTTGCCATCCTGCGGGAGAAAACAGGTCCTGTGGAGTTTTCCCAGACCTATGCCTGCTCCTCTGCTGCCGGCGGCCTGAGAATGGTCACCAGCGGTCTGGTGCCGGAGCTTACCGGTGAAGCTGCCAAGCTGGCAAGCCTGGGCGCAGGAGCCAAGGTGGTTGGCATTTATGCCTTCCAGCTGACGGAGGATGACTTAGAGGATATCGCCAAGGCCAAGCCGGACATTTTCCTGCTGGTGGGCGGTACCGACGGCGGTAATACCGAATGTATTCTCCACAATGCCAAAATGCTGGCTTCCATGAAGCCCCAGTTCCCGGTGGTCATCGCCGGTAACCGCACGGCTGCACGGGAGTGTGCCCGGCTTTTGGAGGGCTTTGAGACCTACATCTGTCCCAATGTCATGCCCAAGTTTGGCGTGCTGAAGATCGAGGAGACCCAAAAACAGATCCGTCAGATCTTCTTGAACCGCATCGTCCAGGCCAAGGGCCTGTCCACGGCAGCGGAGCTGCTGGATGACATCATGATGCCCACCCCTTCTGCTGTGCTGCAGGCTATGGAGCTTTTAGCTCAGGGCTGCGAAGGTGAGAGTGGTATCGGTGAACTGGTGGCAGTGGATGTCGGTGGTGCAACGACGGACATTTATTCCATTGCAGACGGTATGCCCGAGCATATGAATACCGTCTATAAGGGCCTTCCTGAGCCCTTTGCAAAGCGTACCGTGGAGGGCGATATCGGTATGCGCTATTCCATCCAGGGCATCGTGGATGCCGCAGGTCTTGAGAGAGTCAGCCGGCTGGCCGGACTTACAGAGGCCCGGACCATGGAGCTTGTGGAGTATCTTAAAAATCATACCGAGACCGTACCGAACGGCGATCCCGAGCTGGAGGCTCTGGACTTTGCCCTTGCTTCCATGGCCATTGAAGAGGCTGTGGCACGGCACGCAGGTACGATCGAGGAGACCTATACCATGATGGGTCAGACCTATGTGCAGGAGGGTAAAAACCTTACCAAGGTCCGGCAGATCGTGGTCACCGGCGGCAGCCTGATCCATACCAAGCGGACGGAGCAGATCGCTGCCCATGCCCTTTATTCTCCCGCACAGCCCGCATCCCTGCGCCCCCGCCAGGCCGATGTATGGGTGGACAGAACGTATATTATGGCCGCAATGGGACTGCTTTCCACCCATTATCCCCAGACGGCCCTGCGAATTATGAAAAAGGAGTTAGAATATCATGGAAATCCAGAATAAAAGAATCCCGGATGCCGAATTCGAAGCCCTGCGCCAGGAAGTCCTGACCCAGTGGCCCACCGGTAAGGACGTGGACCTGGAAGAGGCCATTGCTTACCACAAGGCTATGCCCGAATACCGCAGCTTCTCCAAGAAGCTGATCGCTGCCAAGAAGGAAGGCCGCACTCTGGTGCAGCCCCGTGCAGGCGTTCCCGTTGTGGAAGAGCATATTAAGCTCATGCAGTACCTGGAAAAGTACGGCGAGGCTGACCTGCTACCCTCCACCATCGACTCTTACACCCGTCAGAACCGCTACGAAGAGGCTGAGAACGGCATTGCCGAGTCCATCCGCCTGGGCCGTGCTATGATGAACGGCTTCCCCGCAGTTAACCACGGCGTTGCAAAGTGCCGTCAGGTTATCGAGAGCGTTAAGGTTCCCATGCAGGTCCGTCACGGCACACCTGATGCCCGTCTGCTGACCGAGATCACCTTCGCCGGTGGCTTCACCTCCTACGAGGGCGGCGGCATTTCCTACAACCTGCCCTACTGCAAGAACGTTCCCATGGAGCGTACCATCCGTGACTGGCAGTATGTTGACCGTCTGACCGGCCTTTATGAGGAGATGGGCGTATCCATCAACCGTGAGCCCTACGGCCCCCTGACCGGCACTCTGGTTCCCCCCTGTATCTCCCACGCCGCTGCCATCATCGAGGCACTGCTGGCTGCTGAGCAGGGTGTTAAGAACATCACCGTTGGCTACGGCCAGTGCGGCAACCTCCGTCAGGACGTGGCTGCTATCCGCACCCTGGAAGAGCTGACCGACGAGTACCTGAAGAAGTATGGCTACGAGGACGTGGTCGTTACTACCGTTCTGCACCAGTGGATGGGCGGCTTCCCTGCTGACGAGGCCAAGGCATTCGGTGTTATCTCCACCGGCTCCCTGATCGCTGCCCTGTCTAAGGCTACCAAGGTTATCGTTAAGACTCCTCACGAGGCTGTGGGTATCCCCACCATGGAAGCAAACGCCGAGGGTCTGCGCTGCACCAAGCAGGTCGTCAACATGCTCTCCGAGCAGGTCCTGTCCTCCGACAAGGTGGAAGAGGAGAAGGAGATCATCCGTCAGGAGACCCGCTGCATCGTGGACAAGTGCTTCGAGCTGGGTAACGGTGATATCGCTGTGGGCGTCTGCCGTGCTGTTGAAGCCGGTGTACTGGACGTGCCCTTCGCTCCCTGCCGCTACAATGCAGGCCTGATGCTGCCCTGCCGTGACAACAACGGTGCGATCCGCATCCTGAACCCTGGCAATCTGCCCTTCAACAAGGAGCTGCTGGACTACCATGCAGGCAAGATCGCAGAGCGTGCTGAGGCTGAGAACCGTAAGCCCTCCTTCCAGATGGTCATTGATGACGTTTACGCCATCGGCAAGGGCCGTCTGGTTGGTCGCCCCAAGTTTTGATATTATTTTAAAATAGGAGATTATAACCATGAAAATTATTGACGTAATTTGCTCCGGTGGCCGTACCGGCTTCTACTTCGACGATCAGCGCGCTATCAAGCAGGGCGCTGGCCACGACGGTATGTTCTACATTGGCTCTCCTGTGACCGACGGCTTCCGTTCCGTCCGTCAGGCCGGTGAGTCCATCTCCGTTATGCTGGTTCTGGAAGACGGCCAGGTTGCTTTCGGTGACTGCGCTGCTGTTCAGTACTCCGGTGCAGGCGGACGTGACCCCCTGTTCCTGGCTGAGGACTTCATCCCTGTAATCCTGAATAACATCAAGCCCCAGCTGGTTGGCAAGGAAGCCAATGACTTCCGTGGCCTGTGCGCCATGATGGAGGCTATCCAGGTTGACGGCAAGCGTCTGCATACTGCCATCCGTTACGGCCTGTCCCAGGCTATCCTGGATGCTGTTGCAAAGGCTACCGGCCGCCTGATGTGCGAGGTCGTTGCTGACGAGTACGGCTGCACTGTTTCCGAGACTCCCATTGACATCTTCACCCAGTCCGGTGATGACCGCTACATGAACTCCGACAAGATGATCATCAAGGGCGC
>CAYMPY010000097.1:0-8736 GCA_964392535.1 uncultured Oscillospiraceae bacterium | reverse complement strand
CAGCGGCAGTGGGGGGTGTGACGACGGCGTTGTAGCTGTGGCCGGTAGCGGCTACGGATTGAGTCTCACTTGCACCGCAAACAGAGCAGCTGTGTTCTTCCACACCAGCAGCGGTACAGGTGGGTGCGGAGGTCTCGGTCCAGCTGCTCCAGCTGTGACCCAGAGCATCCACGGGCTCGTGGCCTTCTGTGTACTGATTACAGTCGTTGCAGAATACACCTGCAGTGTAACCGGCTTCGGTACAGGTAGCTGCAGCGGCAGCAGTATTGGAAGTGTTGGTATGCTCACACTTGACGGGGCTGCCGGTATACCAGGTGGTGCCTGCACTGCCGTCCTTCAGGTACAGGGCAATGGCCTTCTGAGATGAGTAGGTGGTGGACTTATAGTAACGGAAGCGGTACTGGCCACTGGTGGCGTTAAAGCGCATATATGCGCCGCCGCTGCCAGTAATATTGGCGTTACCCTCGGAGTCCAAAGAAATGGTGTTAACCAGTGCGCTGGTGCCGCCGGTCAGACCGTTGGCGTTGGAGGCATGACCTACATACAGGCCACTGGCAGACTTGATGGAATAGCCGTTGCTATATTCCTCAATAACGAACTTATAGGGGTCACCCTGATCAGCGGAAATAGTGTTATTACTGATAGTAACAGCCTTGTAGTTGCTGACCTCATCCAGCTTACTGAGGGTGCTGTCAAAGATATAGCTATCGGCTTCGTAAACGATCAGGTACTCACCGCTCCAGTCGTCGGGAGCAGATGTAACCTTCACATAGTCACCGGTGCCGGTGCCGGAATTTTCATCCACAAAGCTGTACAGTGCGTACAGAGTGGTGGATGCGGTGGGGATAAAGGAGGTGGTATAGTAGGAAGGCTTTTCAGTGTCGTCCTGGGTCATAGGTGCAGTCATCCAGCCCAGGAAGGTGTAGCCCTCAGGGGCAGTTACGGTGGGCAAGGTCATTTCATCGCCGCCGTAGCCGCTCTGTGCAGCCACATTTGCGCCGGAGAAGGAGACGGTCACAGCGGTCTTGGGCGCAAAATTGATCTGCACAGTGCAATCAGTACTTGCCATAACGGTGAAGCAGTTACCGTTCTGTGTAACGGTAGCGGTGCCACCGGTCACGGTATAGCCCTGGGCGAAATAGCCGGTAGCAGGTGTCGCAGTGATCACATTGCCGCTGACAGATACCGTACCGTAGGTGCTGTTATTGGTGGTCGCGGTCACATTATACTGGCTAAACAGGGTATATGTAGAATTAACGGTCTGCAGGCTGTCTGCACCGTAGAAGGTGCCCTTGCGCTGACCGGGGTGAGTATCCTCATCAGAGACCACAATGGGGAAGGCATAGTAGCCGCTTCTTGCGGAGCTGATGCTACTTGCAATCTCATTGGAGGCCCAACCGCAGGCGTTGCCGATCTGGGTAGAGCCGTCCCAGTTTCCCCACTTGGCCTTCATGGCCGCAATGGAATCTGCCACATTTTTACCGGCGTACATATTCTCCCAGAAGGTCTCTTCATAGCAGTAGTCGCCGTCGAAGGTTACGGACTGAGAGTAACCGTAAACCACTTCAACACCGCGCTCACGGAGAGGCTCACACATGGTGTTGGTTGCCATGCCCAGGCAAATTGCCATCCACACAATACCGGCGGGACTATCAGAGGTCATGTGGTTGGAAATGGTAGCACCGTTGATACAGATGCCGTCGGAGTAGTACAGCGCACCGTCGTTATAGTCTTCCGTAGTCAGGCCGGTGGTGCTGGTCAGACACAGGTAGGAGCTGGTTGCGCCGGTGACATAGTCATAGCCGCTTTCATAGTCGGTGGTGCCGTGGGAGTCAAACAACACAATGGCGCCCTTGCTCACGGCCTCTGCAACCTTATCCACAGTACAGGCTGTGCCAGAGTACAGGGTATAGCCGTCAGTATCACCGATGGCTGTAGCAGCAGCGGTAGCTTCCTTCTTGTACTGGTCGGTAAACGTGCTGTCGATGCCGTAGTAAGGTGCAACCAGGTACACCTGATTGCCGCTGGGCCAGCCGCCCTTGGTGGCTGCAGGTTCATTGTAAATGCCGTCGGGCAGGGGATTTTCGGGAGCAACCATATTTTCGTGCTTGTCCCGGATATAGGGATTATAAATACAGTGGATGCCATCTACTGTCCACCAGGTAAAGCTGTCACCGTTGCGCTCCAAAGAGCCCTCCAGGTAGCTATCGGAGGAACAGACAACAGACACTGCTGCATCGGTCAGCTGTGTCTGGGTGGCATTTTTTCTGGCAGGTGCATTTTCCATCCGGTCGATGCTTTCAAAGAGGGCATCGGCAGCGGCGTAAGCAGTCTGCTCTACGGTTTCGGGAGCAGTCTCCTCTGCTTCGGCGGCATATGCAGCCGGGAACATGGAGCCGATCACCGTCAGCACCAGAAACAGAGAAAACAGCCGTTTCATTGCGGTTTTCATTGGAACATCTCCTTTATTTTTAATGGTTAACATTTATTGTAATACATCCTTCCGTTTTTTGCAACAAAAACCGAAGTTTTTTCTAAATAATGGTTTCTTGACAATTTTGTAATTTTTTGTTACAATTTAAGAAATATGACCCTTCGGAGGAAATAATGAGAAACAGAATTATCAGTGGTATTTTAGTTGCCGTGCTTTTGCTCGGTCTTTGCGCCGGTTTTGCGCCAAAAGCAGAAGCGCTACATCTTTGGATCACGGATCGCAGCAGCTTAAAGGGCAGCAGCTACACAAAATCCGATGTGATGGCCCAAAAGTTAGAGGAGATCTTTGACGGTAATATCAGCGTGTATTACGACAGCAAGTGCACGAACCCTGTCAGTGCGCCCATCGGCAGCTATGTAATGAAGGTAGGTTCCCCCATGTACGCCGGTCCTTACGGCGGCCCTTACATTAACTATGGCAGCTCCTGCTGGATCTATGCCAACGGCGTGTATTATACGCTGTTTAAGGATTATGTGCTGAACAATACAGGACAGACCGGCAACTCTGAGAACATTGACATGACCACCACAGCCACCAGAAACTGTACTTACGAAAACTTCAAAGCCTGGGGCGTGCGGCAGGGCGTAGGCGCGCAGCTGCGCACCGCCAGTCACTCCATGATCGTTTTGGGCTATGATGAAGAGAAGCTGATCACCCTGGAGGGCAACGTTTCCAATGGTCTTGTGTGTGTCCGGGAGCGGTCCTGGGATCAGCTTGAAAACAAGTATACCTCCTTTGACTTTATCGTTCAGCCAAAAGAGAGCTATATGCAGGAGTATTACAACTACTGTATGCACGAAAATTTCAGTGACTTTGGTGCTTGCTCCGATTGTGGCTTCGAATATAACTGGGAGCGCACACTGGATAGCTCCGCTATCGGCTGCTATAAAGTAACGGCGGCCTGCACCGCCCGGGCCGATGTGCCTTACACCGCATCCACCAACGTGGCTACAGCCTACTCCCCCGGTGATTTTGTTGAGGTTCGGGGCAGTGTCGTCAACGCCTTCGGCGAAATCTGGTATCAGCTTTATTTAGAGGATGGGTCTACCGCCTATGCACCTGCAAGCTGTCTGGAGTTTGACAGTGCCCTTTCTCTGGTTGTGACCTGTACCGGCTTTAAGCCTGCGGATCAGGAGACCTTAGAAGCCAAAAGCTACACGCTGCGCGGAACGGTCACTTCCAATTATCCCTTAAAACAGATCGATGCCTACCTGGACGGCGTTTGGTTCGCCAAATGGACCGCCTCCAATCAAAATACCACCACGGTATCCTTAAGCAGTACCAATATTAACTATAATCTCGCTTTCGGCAAGCAGGAGGTAGGCACCCATAAGATCAAGCTGGTGGCAACCGCCTATGCCCACAGCACATCCCTGACCTTCCATGAAAGCACCTTCTACACCATCCCAAGTGAAGTGCCGGAATGCGCCCACAGTTACGCCCACATTGACGGCACAGATGCAACCTGTACCGAGACAGGGCTTTTGACCTACCAGTGTGAAAATTGCAGCTACACCTTCACCGAGGAGATCCCGGAGCTGGGTCACAGCTATGAAAACGGCTACTGTACCCGCTGCGGCGCACTGGATGTAAATCACACCTTCGTTTACGCAGAGCTTACCGCTGGAACAGCTACCGCCTATCCCGGCAGCACGGTTTCCGTCCCGGTATCCATTGAGAAGAACCCCGGCTTTGCTGTATTCTCTTTCACTGTAGGCTATGATGAAAACACACTGACCCTGACCGGCGCAACCGCCGCGCCTATGCTGACAGGCGGAACACTTTCTACCAGCGGTAATTTGGTGAATTGGAACGCCTCCCAAAACATCACCGGTGACGGCGTGCTCTTCTATTTGAATTTTACTGTGGCAGAGAATGCTGCCCTGGGCAGCTCCCCCATTACCATGGGCCTGAAATCCGGCAGTGCATGGTATTTCCGGGACCAGTACAGTAACGCCCGGGAGATCAACCTCCACGGCGGTTCTGTCAGCATTGAGGCTGTTCCACAAAAATTTGACATTGATGCTGCCCGTATGATTTTGGGCAACAGCTTAGAATTCCAGTTCGGTCTTACCAAAACCAAGCTCACCGACCTGAGCGGCGTTTATGCGGTCATTGAGAAAGAGTGGGCCGACGGCACCACAACCACTAAGACCATTCCCGCTGAGGCGTGGGGCTCTGTTGATCAGTACTACGCCATCGTATACGACGGCCTGGCAGCAAAGGAAATGGGCGACACCTTCTATGTCACTATTTATAACGCTGACGGCATTGCAATCTCCAATGCAAGGGTCGATTCTGTCCGTGACTACGTCATGCGTAACGTAGACGGTTATGATGCTGTAGGCAAGGCATTGATGGTCGATATGCTGAACTACGGTGCAGCTGCACAAACGAACTTCGCCTACGGCACCGAGGATCTTGCCAGCAACCAGCTGACCGACACCCAGAAGTCCTGGGGCACCGCCGAGCTGGCAGAGCTGACCGACAGCCGTGTATCCGGCACCAACTACCTGGGTACCCGTCTGGTACTGGAGAGTCGCATCCAGCTGCAGGCTGCCTTCAAGGGCCTAACTGCTGATCAGTACGCCATCTACACCTACACCAATGCCAAGGGCGAGGCTCAGGAAGTTCGCGTTGAAGGGGCTGACTTCGTTGATGCCGGCGGTGTTAAGGGCATTGAACTGAGTGCACTCATTTATGCTGACGCAAGAGCAATTGTAGACCTCACTGTTTACAATGCCGATGGCTCGGTTTACGGCGCTGCTTCCGACAGCATCGAAGGCTACGCAGTCCGTAACTCCACCGGTGACGATGTTTACTCAGCCCTCATGAAGTTTGCCGACTCCGCAAAGGCATACCTGTACTGATCCCCCAATAAAAACGCTCCCGAGGCGCTTAGACAGGTGCTCATAAGAAAGTAATTCCATAAATTACGATTACGGCATCTGTCAGACGGGGTTGGAAAAAGCAAGAGAAGCATTCCGAAAAAGAATGCTTCTCTTGCTTTTATAATACCTTTTTGGATGTATATTGTAGTTTCTCAATGTCGTATACGCTTACTGACACGCACTCAAACAGATTTGGATTGAAAATCGCAAGATTATATCCGCCCGGATTAGTTGTACTGTTGTATTCAATCCCATCATATTCTTGTTCATCGTTATGTTCGATACTCTTGATAAAGTCAACAATGTATTGTGTGGGAACATAGTCTAATGTGCTGTCGCTTCTGCGCAACGATTTGCTCATTTCAGTGTTTAATTTTTCAAGATATTGCTTGTTGATTGCGTGGTCAAGATATTCGAGTCCTTCAACAAATGGGCTGATTTCCGCTATGGCTCGAAGATCCACCACCGTAATATCTTGCTTTAATCGGAACGTACCAACACATACAAAATCAAAAACACCAGCACGCACTTCGTGCAAAGTGGTATCAACATCGCTTGCCACATAAAGGCAAGTGATTCCTCTGGCGTTAGCCCTACCCTCCGAACTTTTACCGGCAGGAGGTGCCGACATCTCATCTATCGGATATCCATTTCGTTCGGAAATTCTCGCACGATAAAATAAATCTCCTGCCTTGTAAGTTTTACGAATAAACGAACAATACTTTTCCAGAATATCAAAGTTGATCAGCTTTGAATGATATCTGTTTTTTGTTTTAATTTCCGTTACGAAAGAATCCCAATCATTGTTCTTTAGCAAAGCATGATCCTTTAGATATGCACTATCATACAACTCTGGAATGCCAACAGTTCCATCAAAAAGTTCGGGGACATTTGCGTAAAATTCACTACAAACCGACTTTAATATCTCATAAATCTGTGTTCTTGGAATCGCTGAAAAAATATTCCATCGGTCTCTCAGATCATCAATTAAAGATCTGGTTTCGGCTTTAGGATAGGCATCTGGAAGCATGGTAGAAGGAGTATAAATGTTTAACAACTCTTCAAAATAAGGAGTTAATTCGCTTTGCATGCTTGTGTCATACAAGTGCCCCTCTCTATAATGACACACAGGACATTCCCCTATATTCGATGCAGATATAGCACAGATAATTGATGCAATTTCTTTGTCATTAAAACAATGCTCACAAAAAATCATTTCGCTACCCCATCTAAATATTGGCTCATCAGTTCAAGGTGGTGCATAATCGAGTACTTCTTTACAACACCTAATCCGGGATAGGTCTTGTTGTGATAAGCTGCTTCAAACTCTCGGATACCAGCAGTATCCAATTTCATGTTTTTGTTCCACTCAACTAATTTTTCAACAGCTTCCGCAAATTTTCTTGCCGGGTCAGAAATATCGTCATTAGAATCAGAAACAAAATGCGCAATTCTCAAAATCTTCTTCTCGTCAAAGTACACAATGTGAATTGCCACTGCATAAGGAGCAAAGCCAGTCTCACTATATTCCTCTCCCACAACAGAATAATCAGAGAAGCCTTTATACCCATCGTCTGCATAGTACAAGTGGTCAGACGAGAAAAATTCAGTCTCTATATTTGAGTAATCAATGTTTCTCGTTTGTTTTGGAAAATGATCTTCACACATAACTCGGTTAGGGCGAATTCTTCTTCTAAAATCACCTTTGTCTGGGATCACATTATATAAAGGGATGTTATCCCCAATTACTTCTTCGTAACTACCTACATATTCCGGATTGTTGCAAAGCAAAAGAAGGGATTCGATTGAGATTCCGTTTTTTGCAGCAAGTTCAATGCCGGCAGATAACTTTGGTGTCACATAAAAAGAAGAAATAACATTTGCATCTTTAAGCTGCTCACTGGCTTGCTCACGAATTTTAGCGTTACTTTCCTTTTTCAAATCCTTAACCCATGAACCTACTTGCGGATTACGAATGATAGCAATGGACTTGCCAGCCTTTATAAAAGAATCCACAGTTTTTGTATAGGTTGATGATACCTTTACTGGTTCTACAACGGGGATTATTTTGTTGCTAAGAAGGCCTTTGTTAACGCACTCACGGAGAGCTAAAAGTTCAAATTGACGACCTCGCAAAATTGGGAAATACATAATATCCTCCTATGTACTTAAAAAGCGACATAATTTTGCGTAGTCACTTTTCTTGTAATTTGAAAAATAAATTAAGAACTTCAATTCATACGGTATTTTTGAGTATTCGACAACATCAATTTTTGCTCTTAATTTCAAGGTTTGGACAAACATTTGATAGGCTACATCAGTTGGCAATGTCTCAAACATTGCTTGACACGCTCTATAATACTCAAATTGCGATACATCCGGCAACAAACCGAAATGTTTAAGTAAGATTTGCTCATACTCATTTTTGCGCAAGATCTTAAACATAATTGGTTTTGAAAGCATCTCACTATATTCAACTGGTTCCTTACGTACACTCAATGTTCCTTTTTTTGTCAACAAACAGATTCCTGTTGGAGAATTTCGTAGCCGTTGTTGTACATCATCAAAGTTCTTTTCAGATGTAACAACAACTACTCTTGAGAAAGCTTTATAATAATCTTCAATTTGACCATCAAGGCGATCAAAATTATCCAATGCTGTTTTTATCTCGTATACAACAGCTTTTCCGTTTATCAAAATGAAGTCAGCTTTGGAATTTCCAACCGGAACCTCGGTTAATGCCGTCGTAGTGCGTGGACTATGGACGCCAAGTAATAGCTTGTTGAGTAGAGTGTTTTTATAATAATATTCATTTTGGTATTCTTTTTTTAGGTGTTGGTAAATTTCGCTAATACATTCTTCGTTGGTCTTTCCAGTAGGATCAACGATATATCTGCGTATTGCTGCTATATACGCAGGGCTTTCCCCATCATCAATTACTTGCTTAAAGGTGTTTCGAGTAAAGAAACGGTTAAGCAATATTGAATTAGCATTGTCCACTCAAAACACCACCTTTCTGCAAATAGAATTATTGTCTTGTTGGCTTTACTGCATTTGATGGGATCAACCAAATCCGGCTTACTTGTATTGCTCCTTGAATTCTATTTGTTTTGCAAAGAATTTGAACTTGCCGTTCGGTGATTTTCCATTTTGCGGCAGTCTCTTTTACAGTCATATAGTTTTCCATTGTGCACCTCGCAAATACAATACACCATAATATATTATATTCGTTCAAACGAAATTTGTCAAGGTTTTTCCGAAACATAATGCCTGTGTTTTCTCTTTATGTGAGCACGATGGCATCTGTCAGACGGGGTTGGTAAACGAGATAACGGGTATTCGGTGAAAGCC
>CAYMPY010000096.1:0-8854 GCA_964392535.1 uncultured Oscillospiraceae bacterium | reverse complement strand
GCCCACAGCATCACCGGTATCGACATCCATCCCGGTGCCACCATCGGCAAGTATTTCTTTATTGACCACGGCACAGGCATTGTTGTAGGCGAGACCACTGTCATTGGCGACAATGTGAAGATCTACCAGGGCGTGACGCTGGGTGCGCTGTCCACCCGGGAAGGCCAGGGCTTGCGGGGCAAGCGCCGCCATCCCACCATTGAGGACAACGTGACCATTTATGCCGGTGCTTCCGTGCTGGGTGGTGATACCACCATCGGTGCAGGCTCGGTTATCGGCTCCAACGCCTTTATCACCAAATCTGTTGCACCCTGTACCACAGTGAGCATCAAGAACCAGGAGCTGCAGCTGACCCCCCGGAAAAACTGTGCCCAGTGCACTTCCCAAAGCACCTGCTGGCCTGGAAAAGAGTAAGAAAAAGCCGTCTGGAATTTCCAGACGGCTTTCATTTGCTCTTAGTCTTCAAAGGTGAAGACGTCCTTGAAGCGCTCCTTGAAGATGGCATAGACGGCACTGAGAACAGCTTCGTCTTCTACGGACAGATAGTTCTCGTTCTCCTCATCCACAGGCTCGATCTCCAGGATCACTACCTCGGAGGATTCCTCGTCAGCAGGCAGCAGGATCAGATATTCCTTGCCTTCGTACTCAATGCAGTCAACATACTCAAAATCGGTCTCCACACCGTTTTCGTCGGTGAGGGTGATGACAGAGGATTCTTCCTCTTCCTGCAAAATGTCCTTGTTTTCCACAATTAACCTCTCGCTTTCTTCACGATTTCTACGGATTCTTTACACAGCTGGGTGATCTCGTCCCACTTGCCGTTGTCGATCAGGTCCGCGGTGACCATGTAGCTGCCGCCGCAGGCGCAGATTACAGGGCAGGCGGCATAGGTGGCCAGATTCTTGAGGCTGACACCGCCGGTGGGCATGACCTTGAACATGGGGAAGGGGGCTGCCATGGCCTTGATCTTTGCTAAGCCCCCGGACTCCACTGCGGGGAAGAACTTCAGTACCTCCAGGCCAAGCTTAAAGGCAGCGTGGTAGTCGGTGGGGGTGGTGCAGCCGGGGAAGACGGTAATGCCCTTTTCCTGACAGTACTTGACCAGCTCCACATCCAGGCCGGGGGTGACGATAAACTTACCGCCTGCGGCAATGACCTGATCCACCTGGTCAGTGGTCATGACCGTACCTGCGCCAACCAGCATATCGGGGTGGGCCTCCACCATGATACGGATGGCATCGGCAGCACCGGCAGCACGGAAGGTGACCTCTGCAACAGGCATACCGCCTGCGCACAGGGCATCAGCCAGGGGCTTTGCATCCCGCTGGGGATTATTCAGCTTAATGACCGGCACAACGCCGATCTCAGAAATTTTCTGCTGTAATTCGTTCATAGATTCTGCTCCTTTGCGTTATTTTTTATAATTATATAAGAAAATGGATGGACTGTCAACGGCTATTTCGGTACTGGGAGGGTGTCTGCCCGGTAGTGGCCTTGAAGGCCCGGTTAAAGCTTCGAAGGGTCTGAAAGCCGCACTCCAGGGCAATATCGGAGATCTCCTTTTGGGTGGTCCGCAGGAAGCTGCAGGCCTGCTCTGTGCGGTAAAGATTTAAATACTGACGGAAATTCATGGAAAACAGCTGATGGAACAGCCGTGAAAAATAGTGGTACTCAAAGCCTAAAAGCTTTGCGGTCTCAGTCATGGTAATGTCCCGGCTGAGATTATCGGAGATCACCTCTGAGATCTGCAAAATACGGTCAAAGTCCAGGGTGGCCAAAACCTCTGCCCTTGTACAGGCATCGTATACAAGATACAGACAGGCCTGTGCCATCAACCGATCCGGGGCAGGAGAGAAGATCAGATGGGTGTTCAGAAAGGTTTGCACATCTTCTTCGCAAGTAAAGGGTGCGTACAGCGTGGAGCAGCTTTCGCCGCCCAAATGATCGGCGGAAAATACACAGACCCATAGCTTGCGGCCCTCCTCCATGTCAAAGGCATGGATGGCATAGGGGGGTATCAGCAAAAACTGACCCTGCTGCATCGTTACCTCCTGGGTCCCGATCTGAACCGTGCATGAGCCGGAAACCGCATAAAGCAGTTCGAAATTTTTATGAAAATGGGCTTTATAGGCGGTTTTTATGTAAAAACGGGCATCGAATCTGTAATTACCCCGGGAGTTTCCTGTCTGATGCCATAGCATACCGATACCTCCAAAAGATAACTTTTGTCCATGATTATACAATATATTTCTTGAATTGTAAATACAGGCCTTGTAAAATGATTCTGTAAGCGATGACACTGCAATGCCTTCCCCTTTGGGGAAGGTGTCAGCCCATAGGGCTGACGGATGAGGGCGGTACAACGGTGCGACAATATCAACGCTACGGCGAAAACCGATTGTGACAACCTCATCCACCGCTAACGCGGTGCCCCTTCCCCCAAGGGGAAGGCTTTTTCTAAGTTGACACTTCCCTTGAAGGAGGGTTAAGTATGGAAGGCACGGTATTTTCCATAGAGGAATGTTCGGTCTATGACGGACCGGGCATCAGAACCACGGTGTTTTTAAAGGGCTGTCCCTTGCGGTGCAGCTGGTGTCATAACCCGGAGGGGCAGGAGGCCGCCCCCAAGATCGTGAAAAGTCCCAACGGCTGCCTGCACTGCGGCGCTTGCGAAGAAGAACGGGGCTATACAGAAAAAAGCATCACAGCCTGCCCACGGCAGCTGCTGCGGTGGTGCGGGGAACACTATACCCCGGAAATGCTGTGTAAAAAGCTTCTTAAAAACAAAGTGCTGCTGGACGGCGTGACCTTTTCCGGCGGCGAGCCCCTTTATCAGCACAGTTTTTTAACAGCGTGCCTGAAATTGCTGAAAGGGCAGCTCCACCGGGCCGTGCAGACCAGCGGCTATGCTTCAGAAGCGGTCTTTGCCGAAATGCTCCAAAATACCGACTATTTGCTGTTTGATTTAAAGATCATGGACGGGGAAGCCCACAAATTCCATACAGGGCAGTCCAATGAACCCATCCTTGAAAATTTTGAATTGCTTGTAAAAAGCGGTGTGGAGTTTGTACCCCGCACACCCCTGATCCCCGGTGTGACCGATACAGAGGAGAATTTGACAGCCATTGCAAAGCTGCTGCAAAGCTACGGTATCGGTTATATAGAGCTGTTGCCCTATAACCCCATGGCTGGCAGTAAATATGCCCTGGCAGGCAAGAAATTCAGCCCCACCTACGACCCCAAAATAAAGCCCCAACCCCGTGAAGAATTGTTTCAAACCTATGGTATAAAGGTAAAGGTGTATTAAAATGACAGATAAGGTTCAAAAGCTTTTGAAGGACTTAAACGGTCGGCAGTACCGCAATAAAAGAATGGAATTGGAGCGGCTGGATTATGAGGGCCTTGCAGAGGACCAAGTTGAATTTTTAAAGAAGATCGTTGCGCTGGAAAAGCCCCTGATCTATGATAACGATTCCTTTGGCTTTAACCGCTACGCCGCCCAAAAGATCAAGCCCCTTTCCGGCAATGTGACCCCCAACTACGGAAAATTACTGCAAATAGGCTTTGACGGCTGTGTGGAGACCATCCAGGCTGCCATGAATAAAACCAATGACCCGGAAAAATTGAAATTCGGTCAGGATATGCTGGATACCATCCATATTTCCATGACCATTGTGGATGATTACAGAAAAACGGCACAGGGACGGCTGAGACAGGCCTTGCAGCAAGTGCCCCATAAGGGCGCAAGAAGCTTTTATGAGGCACTGGTTTCCATGAAGGCCATGATCTACCTGCTGCGGCTGAACTTCTGCGACCATGTGACCTTTGGTCGGTTTGATCAGTATATGTACCCCTATTATTTAATGAGTAAACAGCAGGGCATGACCGACGACGAGGCCCTGGAGCTTATTGAGGAATTCTTTATCTCCATTAACCGGGACTGCGATGTGTATACCGGCGTGCAGGTGGGCGATAACGGACAAAGCATGGTGCTGGGTGGCTTTGACGGCGATGGCAGGAGTATGTATAACGAGCTGTCGCAGATGTGTATGCAGGCTTCCCTGGACTTAAAGCTCATCGATCCGAAAATTAACCTCCGGGTTGGTAAAAATACCCCCAATGAAATTTTTGAGTTTGCAACCCATTTGACCAAAGCAGGCCTGGGCTTTCCCCAGTACTGTAATGACGATATTGTAGTGCCTGCGCTGATGAAGTGGGGCTACCGCCGGGAGGATGCGCTAAGCTATACCGTGGCGGCCTGCTGGGAATACATTATCCCAAACTGTGGCGCAGATGTGCCCAATCATCGAACACTGGATTATGCCAAGGTGGTCAATGAAGCCATCCATGAGCATTTGCTCGGCTGTGATGACTTTTCCCAGCTGCTGGAGAAATGTCAACAGGCCATTTTGGATAAAGGTGCGGAGTTGATCGCAGACGGCAACACCGAGGGTAAGCCGGTGCAGCCCTTCCTGTCCATCTTCTTTGACGGCTGTATGGAATCCCTGACTTCCATGTGGCAGGGTGGCACCCGATACCACAATTTCGGTGCCCACGGTGTGGCGATTTCCGTGGCGGCGGACTCCCTGGCTGCGGTAAAAAAGAATGTTTTTGAAGAAAAGACCATCGGAAAGCAGGAGCTTTTGGATGCCCTGAACAATAATTTTGAAGGTACGCCGGAGCTCCGGCAGAAGCTGCTGAAAAGCCCTAAAATGGGCGAAAATGACGACTATGTGGACCTGATTGCATCGGCCCTTATGGATGCCGGGTGCCGGGGCTTTAACGGAAAAAGCAATGATCAGGGCGGTATCTGGCGTGCCGGCACAGGCTGCGCCATGCACTATATTATAAGATCTGTAAACTGTCCGGCTACGGCCGATGGCCGCCTGGCCTATACGCCGTACCCCTCCAGCTTTTCTCCGGCCATAGGTGTAAAGGCACCGGGTCTGCTGTCCGTGTTCCAGTCCTTTACAAAGTATGATATGACGGAAATCTGTAACGGCGGTCCGCTGACCATCGAGCTCCACGATTCCGTGCTGCGCAACGATGTGGGTATCTCCAAGGTGGCACAGCTGGTGAAAAAGTATATCGGGCTTGGCGGTCACCAGCTGCAGCTTAATGCGGTCAATGCCGAAACGCTGCGCCATGCCCGGCTTCACCCGGAGGAGTATCCAAACCTGATCGTCCGTGTCTGGGGCTGGAGCGGTTACTTTGTGGAGCTGGACCGCCCCTATCAGGACCATATTATCAGCCGCACGCAGTATATGTAAAAAAATTTTAAAAAGGTCTTTACAAATTTTCTGAGATGGTGTATACTACCTGTGTGAAATGAGAAATTGTCGGGTTTTCCCGTGGATAGCAGGAGGAAGTTAGATTATGAAAGAACAGTACAATGCACCTGAGCTTGAGATTGTGACCTTTGTTCCCATGGAGCAGCTGGCAAGTGGCTACCTGGATGGTTATGTAAGATCCATTGGCGGTGGTGTGACCAGAAACGGTGGCGCATCTGAACCGGGCGATATTGATATTCCCATTGATGGCGGCGAAGGTAGTGCCCAATAATTTGTTATAATACGAATCCACCTGTGCAACGCGCACAGGTGGATTTTTTATTCCCTACGCCCCGCAGGGGCATATCGCATCGGAGATATATTGCACATTCCGCTTATCTGCGATCAGGGCGATGAACGTACTATTGATGGGTCTTCCTCCTGTAGGGAATGTAGGGGCGGCCGCCCGTTTGCTACGATTTTTGTCCAAGTCTGGCGGGCGGAGATTGCCGCCCCTACATTTGGGTTAGAAATTGGCAGCCTCGGCGGATTTGAGCTGCAGCTGGAGCTTGTCTGCGATGAGAGCGATAAACTCCGAATTGGTGGGTTTGCCCTTGGTATTACTGACGGTATATCCGAAGAACCGTTGGAGGGTGTCCAGGTCGCCCCTGTCCCAGGCTACCTCGATGGCATGGCGAATGGCACGCTCCACCCGGGAGGGCGTGGTCTGGAAGGTCTTGGCCACCTGGGGATATAAGACCTTGGTGATGGCGTTGATCACATCCATATCGGCAACGGCGATCATAATGGCCTCCCGCAGATACTGATAGCCTTTGATGTGGGCAGGTACGCCGATCTCATGGATAATGCCGGTGACCATGGCTTCAATGCTGGTCTTGCCGGGCTTTTGCAGAGGCTGCACGATGGGGCCGCCCCGGAACTCCTCCATGCGCTCCACCAGCGCTTCCGGATCACAGGGCTTTAAAATCAGGTAGCGGACGCCGAGACTGGCGGCGGTGGCGGATACATAATCGCTGACAAAACAGGAGGTTGCCAGCACGATGGGCTTGTGACTGAGATTGGATATGGCCTTTAAAACGGCCAGGCCGTCCCGCTTTGGCAGCATCAGGTCCAGGATCAGTATATCCGGCTGCTGCTCTGTGATCATACGAATGGCCTTGTCACCATCGGTGGCGGTGCCTGTAATTTGAAAATTTTTGGCCCG
Source organism: uncultured Oscillospiraceae bacterium (assembly GCA_964392535.1). Classification (GTDB taxonomy): domain Bacteria; phylum Bacillota; class Clostridia; order Oscillospirales; family Oscillospiraceae; genus Faecousia. The sequence continues at coordinate 2,359 of CAYMPY010000096.1, read as the reverse complement.
GGTGATGGCGGCGGTAAGATTTGCGCAGAACTCCTCAGAGTTGTCTGCAATAATAACGGTGGTTTGCTTTCCCATAAATTCCTCTCCTGACTAAGTGGTGATCTTGCCGGTAACTGCTCAAAATAATGTAGCGCTGCGACACATATAATTTAGCATATATCGGCGTGATTTTCAAGGATTATCCAAAACAATCGTTCGCCAAAAATCCACCAAAAATCGCATATAAGTGCACAAATATGAACTTTTCGACAAAATATGACCTGTGGAAAAATTTCATTGACGGATAAACCCGTATCATGTACAATGAAGAAAAACCTGCGGGAGGAACGATCATGGACGAAACAATTTATAATTTGATACAGTACCTGGATATGGCCCACAGCAGCTACCATGCGGTGCAGGGTCTGAAGGAAATGCTGGAGGAGCATGGCTATCAGCCCCTTTCCGAAAGCAGCCGTTGGGAGCTGATGCCCGGCGGAAAGTACTATGTGACAAGAGGGGATAATAGCCTCATTGCTTTCCGTGTGCCGGTATCGGAGCCTGTGGGCTTTATGATGACCGCCAGCCACTGTGACCGGCCTGCCCTGAAGCTGAAGGAGCATGCAGACCTGACCGGTAAATATACCCGCCTTAGTGTGGAACGGTACGGTGGAATGCTGATCGCACCCTGGCTGGACCGGCCTTTGAGCGTAGCAGGCCGGGTGATGGTGCAGACCACCTCGGGACTTGAGAGTAAGCTGGTGGATATCGACCGGGATCTGATGCTGATCCCCTCGGTGGCCGTCCACATGAACCGCCAGGCCAACGATGGCTACACCTGGGATCTGAAAACCGATGTGCTGCCTCTTATTGGCGGCGCAGGCATGGAGGGAAGGCTGGATACACTGCTGTATCGGACTGCAGGCGGGTCTGTACGGGGCCATGATCTGTATTTATATGTAAGAGAGGGCGCAAAGGTCTGGGGTATCGATAACGAGTATATCTCCGCCCAGGCACTGGATGATCTTGTCTGCGCCTGGGGCTGCACCTGTGGCTTTGTGGAGGCCCGGGAGAGCCAGGCTATCAATGTGCTGTGCGTATTCGACGGCGAAGAGGTTGGTTCCATGACAGGGCAGGGTGCAGGCAGTGACCTGCTTAAAACCGTCCTTGGTCGGATCTGCGCGGCCCTGCAGGTGGATATGCAGCAAATGCTTGCACAGTCCATGATGGTCTCGGCTGATAATGCCCACGCACTGCATCCCAACCACCCGGAGCTGTCCGATCCCCAAAACGCCCCGGTGGTGGGTGGCGGCCCGGTGCTGAAATTCAATGCCAATATGCGCTACACAACAGACGGTGTCACCGCCGGCCTTATGCGCCTGGTAGCCCACGCAGCAGGCGTGCCGCTGCAGACCTACTGTAACCGTGCCGATGTGCCCGGCGGCTCTACCTTGGGCAATGTGTCCCTGGGTCAGGTGTCGGTGCTGTCCGCAGATATGGGTCTGCCGCAGCTGGCCATGCACTCCTGTTATGAGACCTGCGGCGTGCAGGATGTTATGGATTGGGTGGACCTGATGCGCAGCTTCTACAGCACCAACCTGGAGGTGCCCCGGGACGGTGTTTACAACCTTCGGTAAAATTGTACAAAAAAACACATAAAAAACTGTCACTATTCACAATTGGCTGCGAGTAATTTATATGGTATCATTATAACATCCGGGCATAGGATGTTCTACTCCACAAAATAGGCTTCCTGTGTCACAAAAGGAGGAAATGTAAACCCCGTCTGACTCACGGTGCGGCAGTGTGGAGACCTGTCGTAATGCATCCGCTGTAAACTCGGCGGATTGCGAGAATGCACGCGAAATTCAGGTGCGTTTAGAGTCGAAAAGTATGGCAAGTTTATCCATGAGAAACATCAAGAAGATCTATCCCTTCAGCGGCGAGGACGCCAAGAAAGCCAAGAAGAAAAAGAAGGAAGAGTCTGTATCTGATGAGCCCAAGGCCAAGCTGCAGGTTACCGAACAGGGCGTTGTCGCTGTTCAGGAGTTCAACCTGGAGATCGCCGATAAGGAATTCATCGTTCTGGTTGGTCCTTCCGGCTGCGGTAAGTCCACCACTCTGCGTATGATCGCAGGTCTGGAAGAGATTTCCGAGGGCGAGCTGTGGATCGGTGACCGTCTGGTCAACGACGTTGCTCCCAAGGACCGCGATATCGCAATGGTCTTCCAGAACTACGCACTGTACCCCCACATGACTGTTTATGATAACATGGCGTTTGCTCTGAAGCTGCGTCATACTCCCAAGGCTGAGATCGACCGCAAGGTTAAGGAAGCCGCTGAGATCCTGGACATCACCCAGTACCTGGGCCGTAAGCCCA